>DATHYS010000027.1:0-10271 GCA_035458995.1 Candidatus Nitrosopumilus sp. | reverse complement strand
TACCATCTTCAACACTTTGTGCATATGCCTGAGACATAGCACCAGTTGCTGTGATAGATACTGCGGCTACAAGTAATAGAGCATACTTGTAGTTCCTAGAATTCATTAAATTAATCGAAATTGAAAATTATTTAAGCATTGGAGACTCGAAAGCATGCAGAAAAGTAAATTATTATATTTTAGTATATTTTGATACTAACATAAAAGATGAATATTATGATAAAGGTGAGCAAATGAAAGTCAAATCAGACACGAAATTAGCAATATTTGACACATTCAAAACAAAAGGCAATGATCTAACTGGCGAGGCAAATAGACAAAGAGCGATCATCGCCATACTTGGAAGCAATGCCAATCCAGCAGAAAAAACAAGAACGGGCATCTCTCAGAGGATTGCAAAAAAGCATGATATTGCATGGAAGAATATCTATTCAGGGATATTTCGAGATCTTGATGAAATCTTACTTCCTATGGGGATAGCAGAAGAGGATGGAAGATTACCTTTGAAAAGGGGTCCTAAAGCTCTTCAAGAGAAAGGAATTCCATATTATCACCTGACAAAAAAAGGGATTCTAGTAGCATTGTCAATTGATGAATGTAAAAATAGAGAAAATCTTTTGATCGAGTTTTTTTCACAGTCAGAATCTATTGAAAAAGAATTTGAAAAAATCTTATCTAGTTTAGTAAAGACCAGTCCAATTTTTACATATTCAATTTTCCAAAAATATGTCAAGGCTTTTTGTGAAAACAAAATCAAAGAATTACTTCCATTTGATCTCTCAAAATTACAAGATATTTCAGATGAATCCTTGATAATTCAGAAAGAAATTCTTTCTGCTTTTGCCAACCTATCAAAACATGAAAAAGATGAAGCCATCATATTTTTAGATAAAATTACATAAAATTTGTTCCTAGAAACAGATCGCCAAACATTAAAATCGGTTACTAATCGAGATTTTTCTAATGGGTAAGAATGTCTACGCATCTGTAAAATCGTACAGTCAAAGGGGAAAATTACTCAAAAAAGAGGATTTTCAGACTTTGGCAGAATCAAGAGATCTTGAAGAATTAATGACTAGAATCAAGAATACAGTTTATGGCGATGCGATTTCAGATGTTCAGAAACCATATACATCACAAGGAATTGAATCTGCTTTAAGAGGGCATTTAGCAGATGTCCATTATTCTATTGCAAAGACTGCAGGAGATTCTCCAATTTTAGATGCATATTATATGAAATTCATTATTTCAAATTTAAAACAAATTCTCAAAGGAAAGGTATTAGGAAAATCCCAAGAAGAAATTGAAACCCACATCAATTTACATGCAGAAGAATTAATCAAGCAAAGAGATGTCATTATCAAGGCGTTAGTTGCAAAGGATTTAGAAGAAACAGTTGCAAGTCTTAATTCAGTTCAGTTTGGTGATGAAATTTCCAAGGCAGCATCATTGTATAATGAAACAAAAAATATTCAAATTTTTGACACATATTTTGACAAAATTTTGTATCACCAATTAGGACGTGCTTTAAAAAATACCAGAGATAGAGAAGTGATAAAAATAGTTGGAATGGATGTTGATTTCTATAATTTGCTTAGTGTAATTAGAGGAAAGTTTTGGGGATTAGATGATTCACAAATTGAAGATTTGATTGTTGCACAAACACCAACAATCTCCAAAGAACTACTTTCTAGAATGATGTCTGCAGCAACAGTTAGAGATGCATTTTCTGAATTAACAAATACAAAATACAAAGACTTGATTCCAGATACTGAAAATGAATTAGATGCAGTTGCTCAATTTGAAAGATCCTTTGAGATGTTACTTTACAACTCATCAGCAAGATCCTTTACCAAAATGTTTAGTTTTGCTACAATAATTGGAATTACAAAGTTAACAGCTTTTGAAGTAAGGAATTTAGCAGCAATTGCTTATGCAGTTGAGCAAAAAATTGCTACAGATATTACAATGTCAAAATTGATTTTGGAAGAATAGTTTTCAAAATGATTAGATTTCCAAAGAAAAAACAAGATATTTCTACAGAAACAGTCATCAACACTATCTGGGTTAGTGCATTTATGGCAATGATTTTTTCATTGCCTCCTTTGGGAATATTTTTAGGAATTTATTTTGGTATGGGAAATCTAGTAGTTGGTGCAGTTTTAGGATTTGCAGTACATTTTGTTACTTTGGCATTTTCAGCCAGAATTTCAAAATTCTTGACTCAAATATTGAGCTAAAGTATAAGTGATTAGACAAAAGAAGTAATTCATCATGATGGGAGATAGAGATTTTCGAAGTATTGTTGAAAATGCACTAGACTCTATTGGAAAAGAGCTTGAAATCGATATAGATTCAGCAGATATTCAAACCATCCATTTACACGAAGTTGTCCAGTGCCTAAGACGCTCATATTATGATAGAATTGATCCTCAAGAAGTACAAAGAAGAGGATTCAATGAGCTCCTTTCAGGATTACTTAGAAAATTACAATATGGTAGTAGCCCAAAAGAATTTGCTATTGATGACATCAAACTGAAAGGTCAAGTCGACATGCTTGTAGATGACTCAATTTTCTTATTCAGAGGTGCAACTAACGAATTGGAGAATCCTCAATCTAGTGATGTTCTTTACCTGAATGCTTGCATGTGGATTTATGATAAACCAGATGGAATTATCGTATACATAACGGGAGACAGAAAAGAAACAACATTTTCAATCTCACGAAATAAAAAAATGTTTGAGGAAATTATCCGTCGAGTTAGAGTTCTAAATGATCTCCTAAAAGAGAAAAAAACACCCATTCTAGAACCATCAACTGAATGTACTGATTGTCAATATTATGAAAGATGTTTCATGAAAAAGAAGAATACTAAGCAATTAGATCTAACAGAAATGTTAGGATTAGGTAAGAAAGATTAGTGAAAAATCAGAAAAATGTTGAAAGGAAAAATTCCTTTGTTTAATCTAGTGGTTCTGGATGTCCTTTACCACGAAGAGCGAAACACACTACTGCGAGTGCAATTGCGACTCCTGCTGCTGCGCCAAATGCGGCCATACCTGCTTCTGCCATTTGATAAAAAACAATGAAACGGGCTTTTATAACTTTGCCAATATTTTTCCTCTAAAAAGATATTATCATGATTTTAAGATTTTATGATACTATTGAGTTTATTTTGTAAATTCGAAATGAAGTTCGTTTTCTTGACCACTAGTCATCGAACTAAGATTGTAAAAGACATCACCGGATACTCTCCATGATGGATTATCATCTTCAAATGACTCCCACATATCTGCAGTATCTCCAGTATTCTTTAGTGTTTGAGAATCTTTGAGAATAATGGAATTTTCGCCAAGTAGTGTGTAATAGTTAGAACCAAACTCTACCATCCCTTGAGGTCTACTACCAATAGTGCCTCCTAGAATTTGTTCAGTTTCTGAAAAACTCGTTTCAAATAATTGGTAATCCATAGTTTGAACGATCATTGCTCGGGGATTAGGATTTGATAGTTTGAATGCTAAATCAATTGTTACTGAGCGTTCTGATATCTTAGATATTGAAATATCCTCTAACTCAATTACAAGGGGTTTTACTTGAAGATTTGCTTGAGCCCCTGTAGAATCACCCATAGTAGGAATTTCAACTGTAGGGCCAGTTAAAAGAATTCCACCTAAAATCAAAGCTAATGCGGCAACTGCAATGCCAACAAAAATTTTAGGATTCATAGTTTTTGCATTTCCTCTCGATATCTTAAATGTTGAGATAGTTATTATACCATTCCAGATAAAAAAAGTTGTGCAATATTTTCAAGCAGTACAACAAGGAAAACAAAGAGCAAGTAAATCACAAATGAAGATGTTTGAAGTGGCTGGTTTTGGCATGCTAACTTTGACTACTAAAAAAATTGATGGGAAATTTCATCCAGTTGGAGAAGAAGAATTTACTGCAGTTATTAGTTCTCCAGATGGACATGTTGCAGTGATTGTTGATAAAGACGGTTTTACAAAGGCTCAGTCCAAGGCTGTTGAGAAAGAAGAGGCCATATCAATATACAAAAAACTCAGAGAAACAGGAATTTCAGAATATCCTGAAAATGAGATTCAAATTTGGTCTGAAACAAGACCTACGATTCAAAATGATATAGAATAATTATTTTGAAGGAAGAATAATTTCAGTTCCCACATTTCCACCCTTGATTGCCTTTTCAATAGTTTTTGGAGTAGATTTTAGAATTCTTGTTTTAATTTTAGAGCGTTCAATAATTTTCAAGGCAACAATATCCATTAAATCATAACCACCAGCTACAGAGTCTTCATGAACCAGCATATTTTTCAAATCTTTCATTTCAATTTTTTTGAATTTTTTTGCTTTTTTGAATTTATTTGGATCCATATCATAAACTCCATCAACATCAGTAGCATTAAGAAATTGTTCAGCTTTTACTTTTTCAGCAATTAATGCTGCAGTCCCATTTGTACTCTGCCCAGGATGAAGACCTCCAGCTACTACAATTAATCCATCATCTACTGCATGTTTTACTTCCTGCAGAGTAGTTGGTGGATGTGAGTATGCTTTATTCTTTAGAGCATAAATCAATAATTTTGCATTTAGTCTTGAAATTTCGATTCCTAATTCATCAAGAGTTGATTCATCAGCTCCGGAGGATCTTGCATGAGAAATGTAGTGTCGTGCAATAGTGCCACCCCCAGCAATTACAATAGGTTGACAAATCTTACTAATTTTTACTAGAAATGCAGCATAGTCTTTTAGAGTCTTAACATTATCCATGCCAAAAACTCGTCCTGAAAGTTTGATTACAATTCGTTTCTTCATTTTAGATCACCAAGGATTGATTTTGCGGCAATTTCAACTTTTTTTCTGTTTTTTTGATGAGTGTATATTCTAAGTATGTTCATAAAGCCAGAAATGGCTGAAACCACGGGTATTTCAGAAATTGGCATCTCTTTTGCAGATGATTTTCCACCTTCATGAGAAATTAAAACAATTGATTTTGACTCATTTTTTGATGGTGCTAGCGGAATGGATGGAGTAACTGAACTGTCAACAAAAATTTCATTCTCATCAATTTGAGATTTCTTGGAAATTTCAGTTCTTAGTTCATCTGTTCTAGTTTTTTTCAAATTTGTTTGACTGGTGAGGATTCTCTCAAATACGCATTTTAGCAATTTTCTATTTTGATAATCTTCAGCTAATTGCCTTGCTTGTTTTAGTTTAGGGGATTTTGAAGAAATAAGGGATGCGAGCACAAATTCATCGGTTAGTTTGACATATTCATTTAGGTCAAAAGACGTGAAACCAAATTCGTCATCAGACAATCTTAATGCTTGAATTAGCATTACTTCTGCGGCACGTACGGTTTTATGAAAATATACTGCTTTGAACATTTGATATCTTGAATGCATCATGGATTCAAATGAGTATAATGCAGAACGTTCCAATGCAAGTTTTTTCTTATGAATATCAAGTGATTGGGTAATTCTTTTATGATCTACCTTTGCATGTTCAGCTCCTGTAAAATAACCATCTCTAAGTAAATAGTCCATCATATCTGCGCTTAAGGCTCCTGAAACAATTTCATTTAGATACTGAAATTTTGATTCACCAAATGCAATTTTTGATATTAATTTTTTATCAAATCCAGTTTTTGATAATATATCTCCAATTTCAGAGTTTAAAATTATTTTTTTGCCATAATCTTCATGTGAAATTTTTTTTTCTTGAATTATTTCTTCAAACAAATGGGAAAAAGGTCCATGACCAATATCATGCAATAAACCTGCAATACGTAAAATTTGAATGTCATCTGAATTCAAGAATCCCTTTTCATTTAATGCAAAGCCAGCTTGACTAGCAATATGCATGACTCCCAGAGAATGCTCAAATCTACTATGCTGAGCAGCTGGATAAGTTAGATGTGCTCCAGAAAGCTGTTTGATTCGTCTTAATCTTTGGAAAAGTGGGCTGTCAATTATTGGAAGCTCATAATCATATACACGAATAAAATCATGAATTGGATCTATAATGTCAAGGTAGTTTTTTTTCATAGCCCAAGTTTCTTTGAAAATGTTTTTAAAATTTCTTCATGTACTTCTTCTTTAGTTTTGGTTGCATCAATTATTTTCCATCGTTTCTTCTTGGCAATTGTTTTGTAAATCGTTGAAATTTTTCTTGAAAATTCCTGATTCTTTTCAAATTTGTCCCTTTTCATTTTCTTTCCTCCAATTTTGTTTCTAGGAGTTCTTGAAAATGATTCTTTTTGTGAAATATCTAATAGAATTACTAAATCTGCTTTTGGAAGGCCATCATCAAGACTTTCTAACCATTTTGGTTTCAAACCATTTGCAATTCCATATATTAAGTTAGAATGATAATATCTGTTCATTATCAAAACTGAGTTTTTTTCTTCAGCTAATTTAATTTCATTTACTTTTTCCCATCTGTTAGCAGCCAAAAGGCAATGAATTACTTGGGGAGGAAATTTTCTTTTTCCATCTAAATATTTTCTGATTTCTTTACCAATTGGTGTGTCATAGTCAGGGAAATGGAATAGTTTAGTTTTGATCTTTTGCTTTTTTAGCGCTTTTTCCAATAAGGTTGATTGTGTTAACTTACCTGCTTGGTCTCCACCTTCAATTACAATAATCATAAGTTATCAAAACAGAGAAATTAATTGATTAAAAATCTATCAAAGTTTATAACTAAAAATTGAGCATGTAACACAAAATGGGACTAGTAAAAGAAGTAATCAAAGAGATTGGAAACAAATCAAGAGAATTCTATGAATTTGTTTTACCTCCAATGGACATGTACCTCAATGATGACAAATTGAAAATTGTGATTGATATTCCTGGTTTTACAAAAAAAGAAATTGAATTATCTTTGTGTGGAGACATACTATCTATCAATGCCAAAAAAACAACTGATGAGAAGGAATACGAAACACTAATTTCAAATCAAAGACCAAATGTAATTGATAAAAAAATTAGACTTCCAATTGAGATCAAAGAAGGCGAAGAAAGAATAGAATCTGCTAAATATGAAAATGGAATTTTAACTTTAATTATTCCCGTTATAAAAAAGGGAAAAGATATCTCTATAGAATAACCTAGTATTTTCTAAAAAATCCTGAAGCTGCCATTATCAAACCAGAACTTATCATTCCAGCTATTCCAAGTAATTCACTAGATTGAAACAAAAGTACAGAACCGACAAAAGTTGCAGATGCAAAGATACTTCCACTGATCAAAACCATTGGTCTTCCTTTTTTCATATAGATTTGAACTTCATCCATCAGTTTTTTCATTTCAGGTCCCATTCTAAGTGCGGAATCAATTGATTTTGAAAAATTATCAAATGAGATCTTTAATTCTTGCACATATGCTTGTGGAATCAGATTTTCTTCTTCAAGAATAGTTCGCAATACTTTAACAAATTTAAAATCAACATTATGTGTTTTGTAGATTCCTTCTATAATTGATGCCATTCGCATATACAAAGCTAAATTTTTGGGTAGTACAAATGGGAATTTGCTCATAGTTTGATTTGCAAGCTCCATCAAACTTTGAACTTCCATTTCATCAGGTTTGTTTCCATGCATTGCACGTATTGAGAGTTCAATTCCTTTTTCAATAATTTCTCTATTGTATCCAGGAGTAAGCATTGAAAGTTCATTCATTGCATTAACAACTCTTGGGGGATTTCTTTCAACTAGAGCTAGATAAAGTCGAATTAGCTTGAATCTAGTTTCATTGTTTATTCGTCCAACCATACCATAATCATACAAAATGAGTTTACCATCATCAGTGACTGAGATATTGCCTGGATGTGGATCTGCATGGAAAAGAGAGTGCTTTAGAAGCATTGTAAAGAAGACTTTGTGGACATCAATGACTAGTTGTTCTCTATCAATGCCTTTTTCATCCAAAGCTTGTACATTTGTGACTTTAATGCCTGGAAGATACTCCATTGTAAGGACATTTTTTGATGAGTAGTCATCATATACTGATGGCACGATTACATTACTAGAATTTGCCATGTCATCTTTGATTGTTTTAAGATTGTGAGCTTCATTTGTGTAATCCATTTCTTCATGAATTGTTTCAATAAATTGAGAAAGCATAGCTTTTGCAGAATAACGCAGATTTGGATCAACAAATCTTAGTGCTAAAGGAAGAACTTTTTTTAGAACTTTAAGATCTTCAAACACAACTTTTTCTATTCCAGGTCTTTTCACCTTAACTACTATTTGTTGACCTGAGATAGAACCACGATAAACTTGACCTAGTGATGCACCAGAAATAGAATTAGGATCTATTTCATCAAATTTTTCATCAATTGGACCAACTTCTTTTTCAATAATTGGTTTTACTTGATCATACGGTGCAGGAGGAACACTATCTTGAAGTTTTGAGAGTTCTTCCAAATATGGTTGTGGTAAAATATCTGCTCTAGAAGAAAGCCATTGTCCTAATTTTATGTATACTGGGCCTAATGAAATGAATGTATCAAGTACTTTACGAGCATTTTTTCTAAATTGTTCTGAATCAATTTGGTTTTTTTCTTGATTAATCCATTTTTTTCTATCCTTACGTAATGCAAGAACAGATGGAAGCAGTTTGAATAGTACTTGAATTGTTCTTACAGTAGTCATTATTTTACTCCAAATAATTTTTAATTTTCTTTGTAGCCAAATATCCTACATATCCCGAAATAATTGATGAAAATAATCCAGAAGTAAGAGTAGATTTTTTTGAATTGTTATTCATAACTTTTTTTGCAATTTGTGAACCACCAAAAATAGCACATGCCAAACCCACTAGAACTTCAGGTGCATCATAAACTAAATGTCCTATAGGATCTTTTCTTGGATCAATTTTATCATTGTGAACTAAAAATTTATCATCATATTCTCTAATGTGTAAATTTCCATATCGATATTGTTTTTGTGCACCATTTTTTTGTCCTAGAAGTGTTTCTTCAGCATCTTCTAGCATGAATTCACGTAATTCTTTTGGTACTTCAATCTCATCACCAGGCATAATCGCAAGATCCAGTAATTGCTTATAATCTTACGGTCAAATTTACGAACAGCCTAAGACCAAAAACGGTTAGTGTTTTGGTGACGACTGTATAGATTATCTAAAAATAGTATTTAGAACTCACTGATAATTTCTACGAGTGTGTTTTATTCAATCTAGATTCATTATTGTTAGATAGGTAGGTTGAAGGCTTTAGAAATAATTGATCTTACACCATCTATTCAAATCATTAATTTTTTAGATGATTTTTCGTAAAAATTACAAAACTAATTGAAAATGCAATCAACATTGCAACTCCTGTAACATATGCATAGTTAAAACCAACCCCAGGATGAGTTTCTTGATGATATTGATTAATCAAAAATGTTACAACTAGTAAGATTGCTCCTACAATTGTTAATTTTTGATGTATTTCCAATAAACACAATATTGTTAGTAACTATATGAATTTAGGAAATTATCGAATTTGTTTACAGTAGAGGTGTTGTGATAAATCCTACTATACTACCAGCTAGAAATAGAAAAATTCCCTTTGCCATACCCAATATTACTTCCTTAAGATATGATATATTTATGATGTTAATTTCCCAAAAATGGAAATCAACCTTACTAGGGTTGAGATTCCATTTTAGACAGTTTAGTTATTACTTGTTCCAATTCTGCTTTATTTTCCTCAATTACTTGTTTTATGACTTTGATCTCTTCATTGATTTGATCAAGATGAACATCATCAGAATTTTTTATTTGATTTTCTAGATCTTCAAGTACTTGTTGATTAATCTGATTGATTTTTTCTAATTCATTTTTGTATTTCTCTAATTTTTCATATTGATCAGAAATTTCAGGAACATCAATGTATTCTTGAGATGTTAAAAAACCTAAAGAAATTACAATGCTGCCTACAGATAAAATTGTAATTAGAATAATTATAGTTAATCTCAATTTTATTATCTCTATTTCTCCTTTTTTGGATTTAAAATTATATCTCTAACTTGCCTCAATTGTAGCTTTTTTACGCCTACGAATAATGTAAAATGCAGCTCCTGCTATCAAAATAATTGGAATTACTATCATCATAGGATCAGTTGTATCTTCATCATCATTTGATGGCTCATTGACAGTGATGGTTTGATCATGAGTCAAAAATATCTCATCTCGAGTACTATCTTTGTATCTTAGAGTAATAGTAATGTCATGTTCACCGTATCTTG
>DATHYS010000026.1:0-8095 GCA_035458995.1 Candidatus Nitrosopumilus sp. | reverse complement strand
ATTGGACGAACTATAGAAACTACAATTAAAAAAATGGGATTCAAACCTATTGCAAATCTTAGCGGTCATTCATTAGACCAATATACAATACATGCAGGAAAATCAATTCCAAATATTTGGTCAATAGGAGGATTTTCACTTTCAGAAAATTCTGCATATGCATGTGAGCCTTTTGTAACAACAGAACAAGGAGGAGGATTTGTGAGAAATGGTCAGATAAAAAATATTTTTGCATTAAACTCTCGAAAGAAGACAAAGAATGAAGATGCAGATAAAATGCTTGATTTTATTTGGGATAATTGTAACATGTTGCCATTTGCATTAAGGTGGCTCACAAAAGAATGGGAAGAAAAGAAAGCAAGAGAACTATTAGATTTTCTAGTAAAGAAAAAAGCAGTTCAAGCATATCCAGTTCTAATTGAAGTAAATGAGCAAAGAGTTGCACAGGCAGAACATACATTCATTCCAAATGAGAGCGGAGTTACAGTTACTACCAAGGCAGAGTAACTAGCATGAGCGAAGAAATTAGTCCTTGTCCAAAGTGCCGCGGGTTAATGTTCAAAGAGCAAGGAGAAGGAGAATCATGGTTTTGTCCCACTTGTAATGTAAAATACAAAACAGAATAATCTAAACTATTGCTCTATTGTTTCGCCAAAGATTTTCTCAATTCTAGTCATTCCATCACAGGAATTACATTTTGATGTTTTTGCAAACAATACATCATCCTTATGGAATTTTCTTTTAGTGATTGTCCCACATTTTGTGCATTGCTCTACAGTATGTTCTGTAGTGATTTTTTTCTTTGAAAATATCATTGTGGTACTCCAGAGGTATTTCCTACTCCTATTATAACAATAGATTGACCTTCAGCAGTATTTTCACGAATCATATCATAGACTTGTGAACGGACATCTTCTGCAGTATCGGCAATTTCTTTAGTCATCAAAGTAATTGCTTCTTTGACTGATTGTTTAATGACAATAGAGAAGACAGGAATTTCTTTACTAGTGGCTATTGCTTCAATTTGGAATCGCTCAGTGCCAATGCCACCTATTGCAGCACCAAATCCTTGAGAAATAGATGCAGAGTCTTCCCCCTCCATCTTCAATGCAGCATCAATCATAATTATTGCATCAATTTTATTTTCTGAAATTATTTTTTCTAGTCCATCTGCAGGTCGTCCTACAGTAGAGCCAGGTCCTTCAGCTTTTAAAAGAAGCAAATGTCTATTTTCAAAATCAGTTTTTGCAAGAGATGTTTCTAATGCAACTGTTTGTTTTTCATTATCTAACATCATTTTTCCAACAATCATTGGGCCAATCCCGTCACCTACTGGCTGGCCTGCTTTAAAAGCAGGAATTGCTTCTTTCATAGCCTCTGCCTGCTCCATGATAAAAGGAAGTATCATTTGTAGGGGTAAAATCAACGGGTAGTTGTTTTGTTTTTTTGCAGTCAAAAACATGTGATTGATAATTTTGTAAATCATTTGTAGTGATGATGCGATTTCAAGTAGTGTCTGAGTTTTAGTTAATTCTATATCGCTCATTTGTGGATTTAAGGACCTTACATGATTTCTAGTATAATCTTCTCTAGACCTCACAGTGTGTCGTACTTTGTCTACAATTCCATTAGGATCCATGTCAACTGGCATAATTGTAAAATAATCTAAAAATTTATCAATTTTTTTTACAGGATCATCTTTTGGTTTTAAATTATTTTTAATGTAATGGACTAGTTCAGTTCTTGATTCTTCTCTAAAACTATCTAATTTTTTAATTCCCTTTTTAATTTCTCGAGAAGTAACAAACAGTTGAATTTGTTGTCCATAAAACACGAAAAGAATTATCGGAAGAATCCAAACTAGCATCATTAGAGGATTAGTATCATCACTCATTCCAAACAACTGTTCAAAATCAAAATTTGTAAAATTCACTAGAATCAATAGTCCTTAGAACCAAATTAAAGCATTCGTCCCAATTTTTGAGATCAGCCTACTTGTCAATATCTGGAATATGAGTATTTGAGACTAGAATATGGCGAGTGCTTTTATTATAGTTCAAATACAAAAAAAGCCGAATATGCCACAAACAAAACCTATCGTAAGTGTAGAAAATGTTGTAGCTTCAGCAGACGTAATGCAGAAGATGGATTTGAATGAAATCACTAGAACATTTCCAGATGTAGAATATCATCCGGATCAATTTCCAGGTCTAGTTTTCAGATTAAAGACTCCAAAGACTGCAACTTTGATTTTCACTTCAGGTAAAATGGTATGTACTGGTTCAAAATCAGAAGAAATGGCCAGAAAAGCAGTAAAAACTGTCGTTCAAAAACTTCGAAAAGGCGGAATTAAAGTCAAAAAAGATGCAGTGGTGACAATTCAAAATATTGTTGCATCCATCAATTTAGGTGGAAAAATCCATCTAGAGCAAGCTGCAAGAACATTACCAAGAAGTATGTATGAGCCAGAGCAATTTCCAGGACTAATTCATAGAATGCTAGATCCTAAGACAGTGATTTTGTTATTCTCATCAGGAAAACTAGTCTGTACAGGTGCCAAACAAGAGCCAGACGTATATCGTTCTGTAAATAACCTACATGCATTACTAGAAGAGAAAAAATTAATGATTTATGATTAAACATCATAAGTCAAAAACCTATTTTCATTAATTTTTAATTTTAAAAATATATTATTTTATTGGACTGCCTAGGGGAACATCTTCTGCAACAGTTAACCAAAATGGTTTATCATCAACGTCTGCAGCCAGTAGCATTGCATTTGATTCAACACCTGCCATTTTTTTTGGTTCTAGATTTGCAAGAACAATTACAGTTTTTCCTACAATTTCTTCAGGTTGGAAATATTGTGCACCGCCAATAATTACATCACGCTTGTCATCATTTCCCAAATCAATCGTGCCTTTGATAATTCTAGATTTGCCTTCAATTGGTTCAGTTGCAATAATTTTTGCAACTCTAAAGTCCAACTTTGCAAAATCATCATAAGAAACTGTTGACATGAAAAACCCTAATCCTCCCCGTTAAAATGAATTTCGAAGGTCATTGTAAATCTTTTTTATTGATCCCACTAGTTTCGATTTCGTATCGTAAGGCTGCTGGAATTTCCATATACTTTTTGTTAACTAGTTCAACAATTTGATCCTCAGGCACATTGACTTTTTTCAATAATTTTCCACGTTGATGTGCATACGCATTTTTCCAAAAGCCAGCACCGTCTAATGTTTCAATTTTTGGCATGTATTTTGTTGGTTTCATTTTATTTCAAATTTAAAGTGACTGTGACGGAAGAATGGCAAACGCCATTGGAACTGGAGTTAATGTTCCGGATTTTAGGCATGTTACCCATCACAGTCTATTTCAAATGCAGTTGGAATCTAATATATTTAATGCGGCACGAATGATTGTAGGTCATGGCTACCATACAAGTCGAAGTTGAAATCAATGCAAGTGTAGACAAAGTATGGGATGTAGTTTCAGACATTGATAATGAGCCAAAATTTTGGAAGGGAACAAAAGAAGTCAAAAATATCTCTAAAGATGAAAACACCATCAAAAGAGAAGTAACAATTGCATTTAGAGATCAAAAATGCCTGCAAGAAGTGAAGATTTATCCTAAAGAGAAAATTGAAGCAAGATTCACCAAAGGAATCATAGACGGTGAGAAAATAGTGTCATTAACCCCAAAAGATGAGAAAACCATCCTTTCGACATATTGGGACATTAGATTAACTGGGATGATGGGCATGTTTACAGGTATGATTAAGAAACACATCAAAAGTGGAACAGAGCAAGCCATGCAAAGTATCAAAGAAGAAATTGAGAGATAGATTTCATGGACTTGATCACAGATATTTTCAACTATACTCTGGCAGCAATTTTAATTGGAATTTGTGGGACTTGGATATTTCTCATCAAAACAATGGTTGATTCTTTTAGATTAACACCATACTTGGATAAATTTGAAAATACATCAAAGACTAATCCCAAAGTCTCCATAATTTTACCAGCAAGAAATGAAGAAGAGTTTCTAGGAAAATGTTTAGATTCACTAGTAAAACAAGACTATGAAAATTATGAAATCATTGTAATTGATGATTCATCAGAGGATTCAACATGGGAAATTATTACAGATTATTCTAAAAAATATCCCAAAGTAATTCCAGTATCTGCAAGGCCAAAACCAGATGGATGGATGGGGAAAAATTGGGCGTGTATGGAAGGATACAAAAAAGCAACAGGAGAACTATTGTTATTTACAGATGCAGATACAGAACATGCAGAGAATGTCATTACGCTAGCAGTAACGCATTTGAATTCTTTTGGTTTGGATGCATTGTCTGCAATTCCAAAAATGCTTACATTTGATTTTTGGACAAACATTACACTTCCAATGATTTCAACGTTTTTGCACACCAGATTTTCAGCACTAAATGTCAATGATCCAAAAAAGAAGACAGGGTATTTTTTTGGGAGTTTTTTCATTTTGAAAAAAGAGACATATCAAGAAGTGGGTATGCATGAAGGAGTAAAGCATGAAATTATTGAAGATGGGGCACTAGGGAAAAAAGTAAAGGAATCAGGGTACAAAATGAAAATGGTGCGTGCAGAGCATTTGGTTGGAGCCATTTGGGCACGAGACAAGAGTACTTTGTGGAATGCTCTAAAACGTCTGATGATTCCATTGTACCTTCAAAGCGGAAAAATTGCAATTGGAGTGTTTTTTGCTATAGTATTTTTGTTATTTGTTCCATTTCCAATATTTGTCACATCTGTATTACTACCTAATGAAACAATTTCTGCAAAAGTACTTTGCATTACTTCTGCAATCGCATCGATTCTAATTTACACAGGAGCAGTTATTGAAACAAAAATTGGATTAGAGTTGAAATTAAGATATGCGTTATTTGCACCTCTAGGAAGTTTTGTAGTAGTGTTAGGGTTTTTGAATGGGTTGTTGCAGGCCAAAAAAACATCATCAGTGACTTGGAGAGGAAGAAGTTATTCTATGAAGGATCATTCTCAAAGTTCCATTAGTGTATAGCAAGCCTTTTAGATGCAAAATTAGGAATAAAAAATCTCATGGACAAATCAGGAATGGTTGTAGGTGGGGCCATTGGAGCAGCAATAGCAATTGCAATTATTGCAGTTTTGTTTATTTCTCCACCTGAATCATTAAAACCAGAAATCAGTGTTGTTGAAAAACCACAAAGTAATGTAATTGCAGAAGCAACTCCATTGGTTTCAAAAAGTTTGTCACTAATTGAAATCTTTGAAAAATCAGAACCAGGTGTTGTTAGAGTCAATGTTCAAAGAGGAGAAACAGAAGAGGTTAGAGGAGGAGTAGGATCAGGTTTTGTGTTTGATAAAAAAGGCCACATCATAACAAATGCCCATGTTGTAAAAGATGCAAACAAAGTGGTCGTTACATTTCTTGATGGTAGATCATACAACGCTGAAATTATTGGAACTGATGAATATACGGATCTTGCAGTAATCAAGGTTAATGCAGATTTGGCATTATTGCACCCATTACTAATTGGAGACTCTTCAAATCTCAAAGTAGGTGAAGGGATTGCAGCCATCGGAAACCCATTTGGATTATCAGGCTCTATGACTTCAGGGATTGTTAGTCAGATAGGCAGACTATTGCCAACTGATAATCAATACAATATTCCAGATGTAATCCAGACAGATGCAGCAATCAATCCAGGGAATTCTGGAGGCCCATTACTTAACATGCGTGGGGAAATTGTAGGAATCAATACTGCCATACAATCAAACACAGGGGAATTCACAGGTGTTGGATTTGCAATACCATCGCAAACAGTAGCTAAAATCATTCCAACACTTGTAGAAAAAGGAGAATACAAGCATCCATGGATTGGGATTTCTGGTAGAGATATTGATCCAGATATGGCAAAGGCTTTGAATCTAAATGATGCAATAGGATTTCTAGTAATTACAGTTGTAGAAGATAGTCCAGCATTTGATGCGGGATTGATTGGTTCAGATAAAACCATTGAAGTTGATGGAGTAAACTATCCAGTCGGAGGAGATATTATTTTAGCAGTGGACGGAATCGAAGTTAGAAAAATTGATGATATTTTGATTCATCTTCAAAGGGCAAAATCAGTAGGGGATGAAATGAATTTAGAGGTATTAAGGGATGGAAGAACAACTAACATCACAATTATACTTCAAGAAAGACCAAATGCAAATTAAAAATCATAAAAATAATTAGATAGTTAAAATGAAAAATGATGGAGAGATATCCAAAAATTATTGATGTGGACTGATATTAAATTTCTTTTAATTCATTATCAGATAAATCAATATGAGTCATCATGATATCATTCATCTCATCAATTACTTTTTGAATGACTTCTGTTTTAGATGTAAAAAATCCTCTAAACCAATCACCCTTTTCAACTCCGCCAATATCTTCAGCTACTAAGCCAAACAATCCATCATGGTTTTTAGAAATCACAATCCACATATCTTGAAGAGTGGTTCCTGCACATGTTAAAATTTCAGCCTTTTCAGGAGGAGTTTTTGGTGCAAAGAAAGGATTGTCAAAGCCTCCAATTATCCATGTTTTTGGAATGTTTTCAACTAATTTGAGATACCTCTTTTCAACATATTTGTAGAGATGTTCAGTTTCAAAGGTTGCAATTAAAGGCATGTTTGCTCTTTGTGCATGTTCCTCAATCATTATACTTAGCCTGTAAAGATCAGTTCTCTTTACATTATCAAAATTGACATATTCGGCGTTAATATGAGACAATAGTGTGTCAAAGGTGCCTTTATCAGTAATATCCACCAACGGACTTTTCTGAAGATCTGGGAACTGATTTGTAATTGATTCTAAAAATTTAGTCATTTCTCATTTCTCCATTTAGTTGTGTGTTGGTTTTGCTTTACCGACAATTTTTACGATATCTGGGTCAGTTGCAATTTTTTCAATATGTCTGACTCCCATTAAACCTGAGAAAATTACTGCATCTCCCCATTTGTTGGTAGTGATTTCTATAGGATACTTGTCTCGACAAATTTCTTGCTTTTGATGTAAATCAACTCCATCCTTGTACGTGACACTTAGATTCACGTGAGGAATGTCAGGGCCTACATACCTTTTTAGATTTAGCTCAAATAACAACACCTTGATTAAAAGTTCAGGATCAATTGTCGGATGACTATTCATTACATTATTCAGAAAAACTCGGAAGTGCTCTGAAATGGTTACTGTTTGACTCATAAAAGTCATATTTCAAAATCAAATTTAAGTTTTCATAAAATGAGTTAAGTTAGCACTAGAAGGATAATGCCTAACTGTAAAGGATAGAATAAAGGCAGTTTTGACCTACACAAGCATAAATACCTCCTAACAAGAAATCCTTCTATTGAACAATCTTGTCTTTGACTCTGAGAGTTTAAACAAAATTTTAGAGAGTAAATCAGTCTCGAGACAAGATGTAGATTGGATTTATCAAAATGCAGTTGAAAATCCAAATGATTTATTTTTAGTTGCTCAAAATTTGAGAAAAAAATTCAAAGGTAATTCAGTGACATTTTCTAAAAAGGCATTTTTCAACATTGTTAATCTCTGCAAGGATACATGTTCCTATTGCACATACAAATCAGAACCTGGAGAAGCAAAACTTTCGTTAATGTCAAAGCAGCAAATTTCAGAATTACTAGGTCTTGCAAAAAAATACAGATGTGTAGAAGCATTGTTTGTTACAGGGGAGCAACCAGAGCAAAGATATCAGGAAGCTCGTAACTGGTTAAAGGAAAACGGATTCAAAACTACTACAGAGTATCTTATTCATTCTTCAGAACTTGCACTAGAGCAAGGACTATTCCCACATACAAACGCTGGAAATCTAAACTATGAAGAGATGAAAGAGTTGAAGAAAACAAACGTCTCAATGGGAGTGATGCTTGAAAATGTAAGTGAACGATTAACAGAAAGAGGAATGCCACACCATTTGGCGGCAAGTAAAAGACCAAAAGCGAGATTAGAAATTTTGGAAAATTCTGGAAAATTAGGAATTCCAATGACTACAGGCATACT
>DATHYS010000025.1:0-2208 GCA_035458995.1 Candidatus Nitrosopumilus sp. | reverse complement strand
ATCCATCGGATGAAGAAAAATTACGGGGTAGTATTCCTCACGAATTCCTTCTGGGTGAATTTTAAAATCATCTATTCCATAATTGTTCATTTTATTTTCTAATTTACTTACATTGTTTTCATTTACATGTTCAACATAGCCAACTCCTTGAATTCCAGGATACCTTTGTTTAATTTCCTGAGAATGAATAAAATCTTGCCATTCAACATAAGTTACTTCATCTGAAGAAAGAAAGAGACCTTTTGCACCCAATAGAACTTGTTCATGATGGGATAATCGATTGATTACAAGATCAACAATATTGCTAGCCCTAGAGTCAAATTCATTTTTTGCAATTTTTTCTTCTTCAAAAATAAATCCATACCAAATAAGACTAGTAAACATAATTCCCGATAAAAGCATGATAATGGGCTTTATATTTAGCATCATAGAGTATGACACTCACACTAGATTATAATCTTTTTAAAATCTAGGCACACATATGAATAATTTTTAAACTAAAAACTGTGAAAAAACTTACTTTGAATTTGTAATAGTGATTTTGTCATTAGGACACATGTCAAAAATAGAGGCATATGACATCAAAGCACGAAAAAAAGTGTCAATGAAAAATCCAAAACCATATCTAATGAAGAATGGATCTTGGGCACTAAAAGGTACTAGCGCAGAGACTGGAATCAACTTATTCAAAATTGTTGGAAGGCAAAAACCATCTATTGGTCAGTCAAAATTTGAATCATTCAAAAACTTGTTTACTAGTAGACAATGCGAATGTGAAAAAATATGCTAGTCACATTTTTTATTTTACACAGGATATAGGCAGGCAAATAAGAAATTCATTCGAAAGCATTATTTTGATAATTTTTAGACAAGAAACATGTCATTAGATATCGATTGGAAGAAAAATTTCTACGGGATATCATGGGCATATGAAAAAGATAGACTAGTAGTATCCACAGTATTTGAGGATAAAAAAGAGGCAATTTCTATTGCTAAAGAAATTGAGGATTGGAGTGATAAATTCACCAGATTAACTATAATTGAGAAAGAAAATGACGAGTTTGCAATTTGTGTATATCAAGATCCTTTAATTTCAAAAAACAACAGTCATTTGGGATTATTTAGAACAGGGATGAGACAAAGTGGGGGATATGAGCAGGCAAAACCAATGATAGAAGAAAAATCACCACTATTACAAATTGCATATGCTGCAGATGTCAGAGACATGAATACATATGAACAAATTTCACGATTAGTTCCAATGCGAAAATGCAGAATAATTTCTGAGAAAGATTTGAAGAAACAAGAATACTATTACGAAAAAACTGCAAATTCTCAAAATTAAAAAGGTGAGATTCAAAATGAATCTAGGATTTGAATCATCACCAGGTATGGTCGGGTAACTATAATAATTCAAATTCAATTTAAAGAATCACTACTAATTTGTACTAAGAATTTGTACTGATAAATCGTTCATTGTTATTAAATAGAAATTTTATCAATGTAAAACATGCAAGATAATAACAATCAACCAAACTGGGAAGAAGTAATTGGCCTCTCATGGCTTGTTTCAGATGAATAAAATGACGAATTTTAATTCAATTTGCAGCCCAAATTGTTGGTGTAAGATGGAAAAATCCAAAATCACCGACGATCAGCTTTAGAAATTTCTAAAGCTCTAATTTTTTTAATTCACAATATTCATAAAGTAATTTTTTTGTCTTGTGGTATGAAATTAACGCCAAAAATTGTATTAATCGTTTTAATCACATCATTATTTGGCAGTGTATTAGAGATTTGGGGCGGAAGTTGGGACATTACCAGTCATGCAGTAGGAGCCCCTGAATCATTTTTTACGCCACCGCATGGAGTGCTGTATTCAGGTGTAGGAATATCATTGATTGCTGCAATCATAGCATTAGGAATTATTAGCAAAGATAAAGAAATTCGCCATGAATCCTTTTCATTTGGTTTAAAATTAATCATCATTGGAAGCATCATCCAAATTGTTGCAGGTCCTTCAGATTATTTGTGGCATGAGTTATTTGGAACAGATGGATTACTCAGTCCAACACATCTTACACTAATTACGGGTATTTTGATTCAATCCGTCGGAATTATTGTAGGATTGACAAGACTGATTCCACATAATTTCAAAGCAGTAAAACCTGCACTGACTGTAGGATTTTCTGCATTATGGTTTATTGT
>DATHYS010000024.1:0-21539 GCA_035458995.1 Candidatus Nitrosopumilus sp. | reverse complement strand
ACTCTAATTCCCATTGTAAATCCATCAACATCTTCATAGTCAAATCCTTTGGTAACTTTGATGAGAAATTGAGATGGCTCATCAATTTGCGGAAATTCTGGTGCTGTGGCTACTTGAACTCTAAAGCCACCATATGACTCCTCAGCAGAATTGAACATAGAATGGGCATGTGCTGAATCAAACCCTGCATATGCTGAAAATATCAAAATAAAGATCAGAAAAATTGATCGCTTTTTAGCCATTCATTTTAAACAGTATCTTAGATGAATATATTGTAAATCAATTTGAATCGGAAAATCTTCAAAACCTTTAAATCCTTATTGGCAAGAAACTCAATCGTTGACCCTCGTAACAAAATCAATCGATATTAAAACACCTGTAGAGAATGTTTTCACCTACTTTGCAAGACCAGAACATGTTTCTGATCAAATCAAAAATGACACTGTAGGCATGACAGTCGTTCCTATGGACATCAAAGAAGGAATGGGTGTTGGAACAACCTTTAGAGTTATCGGTGACTTTAGCGGAAAACGTTTAGAGTGGGATTGTGAAACAACTGAATTCATTAGAAATGAAAAAATCACTGCCAAACAAATTGAAGGTCCTTTCAAAAATTGGCAAATTACAAACGAATTCAAATCATTAGGTAATAATCTTACAAGAGTAACCATGTCAGTAGACTATGAGATGCCATTTGGTCCTCTAGGTGCAATTTTGGATAAAGCAAAATTTGCAAAATCTGCTGAGAAAGGAATGGAAACTGCTCTATACAACGTTAGAGGACTACTTGAAGGAAATGGTTCAATTCCAGTATACATTACACTGGATGCATACCAAAAACTTCTAGCCGAGAAGAAAAAGATGAATGATGTTCCAGTTTCAACTGCACTTACTGCAATCATTGAAAAATACAATGAGATTGAAGCTAAAGCACAAAACTAAAACTTTTCATTTATTTTAAAATCTTAAGATTAATAACAACTCTAGGCTTATCTATTTCGGTGGGTCTATGGCGCAGCCAGGTAGCGCACCGGACTCTTAATCCGGTTGTCAAGGGTCCGAATCCCTTTAGACCCGCTTTTTAATTTAAAAAATTAATCTAAAATTGATAATTCTAAACTATGAAATTATTTTTCTACTTTAATTTGATTATACTTTTTTGCTAAATCAAGCAACTGATTTACCCCTAATGGCTTTGGAATAATTTTGATCAGTCCTTGCTTGATTGCCTCTACATTTTTTGGATCAAATTCTGAATATCCTGTTACAATAATCACATTTGCCTTATTGTCAATCTCTTTAATTTGTTTGAAAGACTGATATCCATTTTGAATTGGCATATCTCCATCCATAATTACAAGATATGGTTTGAATTCTATGAATTTTTTTACTCCTTCTTTGCCGTTTGATGCTGTCTGGACATCAAACTCATGCATTTGTAAAATTTCTCTATAAATTTCAATTAAATCTACATCATCTTCTACAACTAGAATTGTTCCCTTCATGCTTTGATAAAACATTCATACTTTATTATTAAAGACATAGTCAGTATTGATAATAACATATTCCTCATTATCTATCAATTTTATCAATAAATTTTAAGAAAAAGTGCAGTTGAATTAAAATGAAAATGTATATCCCCAAACTTGAAATGTATGTCAAATTAGGAGAATTGAGCCTTGAGTGAATCCGTCTTAAAACCAAATTTGATTAATAATACTCGAATCTTTATTTTCTTATTTGCCACTCTGATTGGATTTACCATTCTATATCAATTCAGACCATTTCTCAGTGATGAGGAATTTATCTGGATTTCAGTTCCTACTTATGCAATTCTTCCTGGCCTTCTAACATTTTTTGCTATATATCTTACAGTAAAATTTCACAAACTAAAATATCCTAATGCAAAGGCATATGCATTTTTTGCTTTAGGTTCTGCATTTTGGTTTATTGCTGAACAAATATGGCAATTATACGATCATGTATGGCAAGGTGATCCGTTTCCATCTGAAGCTGATATTTTTTATATTGCAGCATATCCGTGTCATATTGTATTTTTAGTTATTTATCTAAAACCTACCCTGAAATCCATTAACCGAAATGTTTGGTTATTTGCAATCGCATTATCTTTTTCCTTTTTGATACCCTCTGTTATAGCAGCATATGATGACATGCAAGGAGAAGATGCATTTTCTACATCAGTTGCACTTGCATATCCAATACTTGCATCAGCCCAGTTAGTTCCAGCAATTGTTGGAGTCATGTATCTTGTCAAGAAATCATCCAATGTTTCTTGGATTTTGATTTTAATTGGATTTATGATATACAATGTTGCAGACACTTATTTCCTCTTTGCAGAATTGGATGGAACTTATTATGACGGCCATCCTGTAGATTTGATATTTGTTTATGCCTTTATTGTTCTAATTTTTGCATTCTACCATCGTTCAAAATTATTGTCTGCCCCCCAATACAAAGAAGATTTATTTTCTGAAAAAGTTCACTTTGAAACTATTACTAAATTTGGAATTCCACTTACAACTGCAATCATTTGTATGGTAATTTTGATAACTCTTGTTGAAATAACTTTTGCTACTGCAAATCCAGATGATACTGGCCATCAATTCTTCTTTGCAATTGTGGCTATATTGGGTATTTTTACAGTAATTGTATTTACAATTAACAAAAATCTTTCACGTATGGTAAAAATGCGAACTCGTGAACTCACTGAACAAAGAGATAATCTTGAAAATCTTGTAGAAGAGAAAACCCAACAAGTGCTAAAATCTGAACGACTATCTGCAATTGGGGAATTGTCTGGACGACTTGCACATGACTTGAGAAATCCCTTGTCTGTAATCAAAATGTCGACAGATTTGATCAAACAAAGTCCTCCGGATTCAAAAGTATCTGATCCTACTGTGACTAAACGAATTGATCTCATAGAGAAGAGTATTGATAGAATTTCGCATCAAGTAGATGATGTTCTAGGATATGTTAGAAATTCTCCACTAAACTTGGAAAATGTTTCATTATATGACGCTATTAACAATTCTTTGAAAAAAATAAACATTCCTTCTGATATCCAAATTTCACTTCCCAAAAATGATGTCACTATTGATTGTGATACAGTAAAACTAGATGCAGTATTTATCAATCTGATTGTTAATTCCATTCAGGAATTAAATCAAGGAGGAAAAATTGAAATTAAGATATTTGAAAAAGATAATTTTGTAAATATCCAATTCATTGATTCAGGCAAAGGAATTCCTGATGAAGACCTCTCTAAAGTATTTGAGCCTCTCTTTACAACTAAACAAAAAGGTACTGGATTAGGTCTGGCAAGTTGTAAAAATATAATTGAACAGCACCAAGGGAAAATTAAAGTAGAAAATAATCCTACAACTTTTACTATTTCTTTACCAAAAATGTTGGCTATTAAACCTAAAAAATCTAAATAAAATTACAATTTTTTTAACAATGTGAATCTTGGTTTTTCAGGCTCTATATCTTCATGCATTTCGACATTACTGACAAATCTGACTTTATAGTCTAACCATCTTTTTTCCATATTACGAAACTTTTGGTTCTCATCAATCTGCTTTTCATTTTCTTCAAACTTTTCACAATTCATGATGTATTTTCCAGAAACCCTAAACATCTCTGCAATTCCTTTATCCAAAGTGTCATCATCCAAGTAGTTTAACAATCCATGAGTAAATACAAAATCTATAGAGTCATTCTCAAATGGCAATTCTGTAATGGAACCTTTCTTGAAATTTCCAATTGCAAATTTTTCTTTGGCAATGTCTAATGCACGATCATTTAGGTCAATCCCATAAATCTGAAATGTATCTGGAAATAGTCTTAAATCAATTCCTGTACCGCAACCAATCTCTAGAACACTTGTACATCTCAAAGAAGTAGCTAAATCTCTAACAAATTTGGAAAATTCTTCATTATACCTTGCTTCATTCCCATCTGAATACTTGTTCCAAAATTCTTCATTGTAACTCATAAGATTTTTCAAATAAAGCTGTATTTGATACTAATTGTTTAGTGCTGACACTTGCATGGGATGAGCTTTGTATCAAAAGTGCAATCATGTGGGCCGTCTGATCTTCCTTGTGTAGGAATTTCTTTCATACAATCATCGTGACGGCCTTTTCTACAAAACCAGCATATCTCTTGTGTATCACCAGTAGCACATGAATCCATGATTTTTAGTCCTTATTGTGGGTAAAAAACTTCGTGGAATTTAGATATATGTTAACCACGGCAAGAATCTTTCATCCTTTCCCATGACTACATCGGTAAATGATTTTTGTAATGCTTTAGTAATATTGCCCATCTTTCCGTTTCCGATTTTTACTTTATCGATTTGAGTAACAGATTTTACTTCAGCTGCAGTTCCAGTCATGAAAATTTCATCTGCATTATAGAGATCATCTCGCTCTAGATCACGTTCGATTACAAATCCTCCATTCTCTTCAATAATTTGAATAATGCTGTCTCTGGTGATTCCTTCTAATCCTCCTGCAGAAAGTGGAGGAGTCTGAATAATGTCGTCTTTAATTATGAAAATATTCTCAGCACTACCTTCTGCAACTTTGCCATGATAGTTTAACATGATTGCTTCATCATACCCGTTATCTAATGCCTCCATTCTTGCAAGAGCAGCATTTGCATAGTTTGATGCAGCTTTTGCTTGCATTGGTTGAGATCTTGAATCAATTTTAGTCCAGCTTGATACTTTGCATTTTGCTCCTGAAAATTTACCTGCTTTTGATTCGCCCATCTTCCATTCCCAACATGCAATTGAAACATCTACCTTATTGGTAGTTGGAGTCAATCCCATTGTTCCATATCCATAATATGCCAATGGTCTGATGTATGATTCTTTGAGACCTCCGGCTTTTACAGTTTGTATGATTGCATCTGAAATTGCTTTTTTTGAGAACTGCATTTTCATTGAATATAGCTTTGCAGATTTAAAAAATCTGTCAACATGTTCTGGTAATCTGAAAATTGCCGATCCATTTGGAGTATCATAGCATCTAATTCCCTCAAAAATTGAAGTTGAATAGTGTAAGGCATGTGTTAATACGTGAACTTTGGCATCTTTGAATGGCACCAATTTCCCATTCATCCATATTTTACCAATCTCTTTCATAGGAGAGCAAAAAATCTATGCTAATTTAAAGAATTATCTTTTGTTTTAAGACATCTTAAACTTCATATCTGATTAATCATAAATTCATGCATGGAATGGATTTTGGGCTTTGCAGGAATTGCATGTCTTGTTGTAGGCTTGATTGGTCAAGGATTTGAAATGAGAAAAATCCGAATGACTACATACAAAGATGAGGATTTAGGCTCGGCTAATATTTTCATGAATAAGAGAAATTTCAAGTGGTATGCAATTTTAGGCATTGGCATTGTTCTTTGGTATGCAGCTGAGCGTATGTGAACGGATCTATATAGATCAGCTCTAAATACTATGAATTGTAACATATGTTATCGCGTGTTTTGGGTAACGCCGGACTAAATCTAGATAACGGTCCAAGAACAAACCCATGATGGCGTTTACAGGAGAAATCCCGTAACGCCACTCTTACATTAAATAAAATTAATTTCAGAAATTTCTTCGTGTATTGCATTGATTGCTTTTCTAATGTTGTCATTAGAATCTTCTACAACAATTATTATTCGTGAAGTTTCTTCTTGTGCATCCATGTTCAATATGTTTAATCCTGATTGACCAATCTTTGCACTAGTTCTAGATGCGACTTGTTGAACTCTCCACATCTCATCTCCAATTAATGTAATGACTCCTCTCTTGTATGTAATTGTAGCAAGTGAATCAAATCCTAATAGATATTTTTCATTTCTCTTTACATAATCCCCGTCTAGGAAAAGAATTCTTGAAAATTCTATTCCGTCTTTTGTAAATGGTGATAGTATGATAAATTCACTATATCGTTTGTCTTTATCCAATGATGTCAATAGTTTTTGGATAGAACTTGTCTCAATTCTAAATATTGCACAGTTTTCTTTTCCTGTAACTATTTTGATTGGATGATCTTTTTGCTCACCAAGTACTCTTTTTATCGTTGTAGTCTTTTGTGGATCTTTCATGTTAGTTATTGTAATTGGCATATCTACACCATTCTCTACTATCTCTTTGATTGCAATAGGATCTAAAATTTTCATTCCAAACATTCCTGCTAACCTTGCTTCGTTATATGATAATTCTAAAACATCTCTCAGTCCAGAATCAACTATTTTTGGGTCAGCTGATACTACTGCACTGTCTTTCTCAAAATCTATTCTGGTATCATATTTTTTATGAAATAATATTCCAAGATCAGCTGCTGTTCTATCTGAACCTCCTCGCTCATATGTTGTAGTTATACAATCAACTGTTTTACCAATAAATCCACCAATTGCAACTATATCGTTATTTTCTACTAGTTCTTCTGTTTTACCTAGTTTTTCTCTAGATTCAGATGGAAGGAAATTTGTGGATTCAATATTATTATCTGTGATAATTGGCCAGTCCTCATATTCTACAGCATCAGATTTCATTCCATTACTTCTTAGAATGTGATTCATTACATGAGACATTAGAATTTCACCCGTAAATGCCAGTGCCCTTGATCTTGTTTCATCTGCAAATTCCTTGCTTTCAAAAGCTTCCTCAAGTGCCTTTTGAGCCTTTTCCAGGTGAAAATCAATAGTTTTCTGACAGTTTTCTTTATTCTCCGAGTTTACTTGTTCGAGAATCTTTTGATATGTTGACTTTACAATATCTAAAGAAGGTGCGATTCCACTTTCTGCATTTCTTCCTTGCTCTAAAACTACATCTGTTAGTGAACGCTTTTTTCCATTATCCATTGTTAGCGGTGCTGAAAAGACAGTAATGAGTTTGGAATCTTTTTGCAATTCCTTGATCCTCTGGACAATTTCTGGAATTGTGATTCCATCAGGTCCAATTGCACTGCCTCCAAATTTGGCTACTAGTAACTTTGACATAGTATCTATCCAAATCTTTTTGGCATCTATTAATCTTTGACTGCTAATTTTGTAATAATATCAGATGCAATCTGTGCGCCATTGGTGCTTACTTGGTTTCTTTTCTCTTCTAATTTTTCTAAAACTAGTCTATCGAGTCTTTTGATATCTTCAAAAACAAACCCTTGTTCTCTTGCATTGTCTTCTTGCTCAAAATGACCTTTGATTGGAATGAATATAGATGGAGTTCCATAAGCATTAGCCTCATCTATTGTTGATTTTCCAGCAAGTGCAATAAGCACATCTGCTGCAAAAATTAATTCATGTAAATTATCTACAAATCCTAGATTTTTTACATTATCATATTTTTTACTTACAGAGGGACCTGATACTAGTACAATATCTAAGTCTTGATTGAGTTTAGAAATTGCATCTAATGATTTTTCAATCAAAAATAACCCTGCATCAGTACCACCTATTGAAATTACAATTGTTTTTTTATCAAAAGAGAATTTTTCTCGTAATTGTTCTCTAGTATGATCTGTTTGTCTTACAATTGGCCCTACCTTCTTTATGTTGTCTTTATCATCACCAATTTCAGGAAGAATCACCACTTCACATTTTTTAATTATCTCTTGCATTGATTTATTCATCTTTTTTTCAATAAATGATGCTAAACCCTTTGTAAAATGAGTCTCTAAGATGTCTGTAATCAGAACTGTTGGAATTTTTCTTTCTTGAGCAACTGACAAAGATGCAAAATCCTCATCACTAATTACTAAATTAGGATTATCTTTTTGAATTATTTTTTGTGAAATATTTTTACAATCTCTATAGTATTGGTAGTAATTCCATAACCATTTTGCTGGATTTTTTAAAGTTCCATTCTCCACAATAAATGAAGGTGGATTGTATACGTCTTGAACCTGCAATTCCAAGTTTTTTAGAATTTTTGCAGCACCACTTCCTGTAACAAAGTTAGTTTTAATATTTTCAAAATTATTTACAATTGCAATGTCTCTTGTTACATGACCTAATCCAATTGGACTAGAAAAAAAGTCAAAAAGAACCATGGAATTACTAATTATTCATCAAATTTCTAGATTCTGAACCTTCTCAAAGTTTAAATGGATTTTAACTACGTTGATTTCTGGGCTCATAGTCCAGGTCGGTTATGACGTCGCCCTTACACGGCGAAGATCCGGGGTTCAAATCCCCGTGGGCCCATTTAAACTCCTTTTAGATGAAAAAATTATTGTTCTATGAAGTTGGATTCATTGCTGCAGCACGTTCTTTAACTTTCTTATCTATTGCAGCATCTGCATATTCTCCTGGCTGTACTTTACAATCTCCTATATTTACTGCAAAACCATCAAAAGTTTCTGCAATACATCCTTCACCAGTCACAGCTATTACCTTTACTCTTTCATTATATTCATCTGGAGCCACATACCACATAAGATATGCAAAAAGCATTACAGCTCCTATGAGTATTACTCCACCAACAATGAAAATAGATTTTTTATCTGATGACTTTTTTGATTTATTGTTTATCGCTGACATGGAAATATTATGTGATTTATACATAAAAATGAAAATCTAGATATTCAACAATGGTTTTTATCAATACCAATCATACTTGGAATCAAAAATTATCCTATTTTACAACAACTTTTACTTTGCAAACCTCTTGCAATCCACCAAATTGAAAAAACCAAAACTCCTACTGAGATAAATTTCAATTCTAATCCTTGCATTGGAAATAGTGATAATCCTCCAATAGCTCCTAAAATTACTGCTAGTGGGGCTGTACATGCAGGACATCCTGGAGTAAATGCTGCAAATGCTCCTCCTAAAACTGCTGAAGAATTTGTTTTTACAGAATTCATCATCTTCATACGTTTGATCTTAAATGCCATCATAGCAAAATTGATTCCAGCTAGTGATGAGATTACTACTGTTAATCCAACTGAGGTAATGATGTAATATGGCATAATTGCCATTGTAGTATTCAAGTGAGATGGTAGCATTGACATTGTCAAAAAATAGTATATGATTCCCAACCCTGCACCGCTAATAATTGCAATAGATGCATATCTCTTCATTGTTAAGACATTCGAAATTAATTGTAATTTACTTACCAAGCATATTCATTTACAATTCATCATATTTTAACTATATTTGATTAAACAAAGACTATTAGCCATAGACAATTTATGAAAAATATGACTGAATTCTCATCTGAAGAAAAAACCATTCTAGTTCAATATGGTATTAAAAAATATGAAAATGAAGAAACTGTTACTGAAAAACTAAAATCTATACTATCTGAGAAAGACATTCAAAGAAATATTGACACTCTAATTGGAACTCAGCGAGTTAGACGAATAGGACCTGAAATTCTTCAAAATAATGAGAGTCACACTGAATTACCAGAACTTCCTGAACACCTTAAATCTATAATTGATAACCTATAATTTGATAAATTCTTAAACTACTAGAATATACGATTTTGATATGAACAAAGTAATTTTATTTTCCACTATTGTTACTTTGACTTTTCTTTTGTCATTTTCAATAGACTCTGCTTTTGCACATCCTCATTCAGGACAAGTAATGATTAATGGTCATACACACGAATCACAAACTGAAATAATTTCACTAGGTGGAATGATAGCACTTGAAAAATCAACTGTATTCTTCCATTCTCCTGAAGAAAATTCATTACCTTGGGCATTTGTTGAAGGAAAAATTGCAAATCATGTTGAAGGTTATCCAGTAATTATTCAAATCTTTAAAGAAAATGACGCAGTTCATTTTGCTCAGACAAGTGTGAATGCTGATGGTAGTTATGAATACAAGTTTAGAGTATTAAACTCTGAAAATGGCATTACAAACAAAATCTTTGATGGTGATTATTCAGTAAAAATCTTCAAAGTTGTATATCTAAATCAAGATAGTCTGATTTAGAATCCTCTAATCCCTTGTGGCCGAACAATTTCTGGATGATCTTTCATCCATTCCACTTTTTCAAGCATCTCTTGTTTATCTTGAGGGAAAGTACCTTTTACAGTATATGCATTTGAGCCATGATTTACTCTAAAGACAATCTCTTCTTTTGTTTCAATTTGTTTAATCAAGTCATAGAGTTCTTCTAATGATTCATCATCTGTGATTTTGATAAATTCACCTTCATACTTGTCTATGAATTCTTGTTTGATTCCGTTCTCCAAGTAGAGTGTTAACGCACCAACATAATTTGGGGAGCATGCACTGATTACTTCTGCTGTTCCTCTGATATGTTCTTTAGAATATTTTCTTCCACCTAATCCTAAAATTACCATGCACGACATTACATATCCTGCATCCTTTGCTTTGTTTACTGATTTGATGATTGTTTTTGCAATGGCACCTTTTGTCACTTTTTTTAGAACAATATCAGAACCACTTTCAATGCCCAAGTAGAACATGTCTAATCCTGCTTCGTTCATTTTCTTTAATTCTTCAGAAGTTTTCTTTAGAATGTTCATAGGCATTGCATAACAAGAAATTCTTTCAATGTTTGCAAACTTTTCTCTAATGTATTTTACAATTTTAATCATATATTCTGAATCAAGATTTAATGCATCACCGTCTGCAAGAAACACTCTTTTTGTATCTGGCATGTAACCTGCCATCATATCAATTTCTGCTTTTACATCCTCCCACGGTCTTTCAGAATATTCTTTTGATCTATACATGTCACAAAATGAACATTCGTTAAACGAACAACCTAGCGTTACTTGAAAAATTAATGATCTAGCTTCTGATGGTGGTCTATACAGAGGTGCATCATAATTTAACATCATTTGTGATTCATTCAAATTTGACTGATTATGTTTTTTATACTTTCTACTTTTCCCAGAATACCTTTTAGGAGTAAATGAGAAGGAATTTCATAAATTATGGCCAATGATCCTGATGCAAAAAGACTCCTATGGTTTGTTTTTGCAGGTTCACGTGGAGGACTAAATAGATTAAAAATAATTTCAAAATTAAAGGAAAATCCGTTTAACACAAATCAACTGGCAAAAGAATTGGGCCTTGATTACAAGGCTATTCAACACCACATTAGAGTATTAGAGAAAAATAACATGATAAGTAAAGTTGGAGAAAAATATGGTGTAAGCTATTTCATCTCAAATTTTCTTGAAGCCAATATGGAGACATTTGAAGAAATTGAAGGAAAATTGGATAAAAGTAAATAAAAGCTCAAAAGGTGTTTTACTCTAAATGGAAACTACTTCTCTAGTTTTATCTATTGTTTCAATTGCAAATATGGGAATTCTCGGAATTTTAATCGCCATATTTGGAAAAATGTATGTCAATACTAGAGCTCAACTTCCATTAGGTATGATAGTTGTGGCTGCAATGTTATTCTTACATAATGTCATTGGTGCTTTGGCTTACTTTTCAATGGAGGAAATTTTTTCTCATGAAATATTCCCATACATGTTAGGAGTGGGAATTGCAGAACTTGCAGGATTAATCATATTCTTAAAAATCACTTTAGATTAATCTTAGTTTATTTGTAACAAATTACATTCAAAGTCGTGCTACAAGAATATCTAAAATTAAACAAAAATGTTCTCATAGCATTTGCTGCATCCATAACTATTTCAGCCATTATTGCTCAAATCTTATCTGATCAAGCTGATTATCTTAATACAACATATACAACAATTGCAGACTATGTAATTTATTTTTCAGTTTTTAGTGGTTTATTTTATTTAGATCATCGAAAAAAATATCGATTAGATTCTGGAAAGACTGATGTTGTAAAACTCAAAGATGATTTAAAAAAATTAATCACATCCCTAGGAATTGCTGAAGTTGTTTATACTATAGTTAGATGGATTTTGCAATATTATTTCTTAACCATAAACTATGATCCATATTTAGCATCTATTGCATCTCAAGGTATGTCTACAATTATTTACATGATAGTGCTAAATCTAACTGTAAAGATAACAAGGTTGTATAAAGATGGGAATTAGCATTTTCGTAGATGGTTCTGGTGGAACAAATAGTGGATATGGGTATTTTGTTAAAGAAACTGGCGAATCATTTTATGAAAAAAAACCTGATCTGACAAATAACCAGGCTGAATATCTTGCAATCATTTCTGCATTAAGGAAATATGTTGAATCTACTGAAGAAATTACAATTTACAGTGATTCAAAAAATACTGTAAATCAACTAAATCATGAATTTGCAATAAATAATGAGGAATTAAGAAATTTGGCTAGAGAAGCATGGGAGATAATTGGAAAATTTTCTAATTTATCTATCCAATGGATTCCTAGAAAAGAGAATTTAGCTGGAAAAATGCTGGGAAGCTAAAATCTAGAGATCAGAAATTATCAAGAATAACTTTATTATACAAAATCTTGGATTCAATCTATCATGGCAGAATCTGTTATCTTATCACCAAAATCTATTGCAGTAATTGGTGCATCTGATAAGAGAGGAAGTGTAGGTGCCACAATTACGTCAAATATTATGAATGGTTTCAAAGGAACTGTTTATCCTATTAGCCCCTCACGAGATACTGTCTTTTACAAAAAAGCATACAAAAGTGTTCTAGATGTTCCAAAGTCAATTGATCTTGCAGTAATTGTTATCAAAAATACATTGGTTGTAGATGTTTTAGAAGAATGTGGAAAGAAAAAAGTCAAGGGTGTTATAATTATCACAGCAGGTTTCAAAGAAGTTGATGAGGAAGGGGCAAAACGAGAACAACAAGTCAAAGATATAGCTAAAAAATACAAGATGGATGTAATTGGACCTAATTGTCTTGGTGTCATGAATCTTGATCCAAAGACAATGATGAATTCTACTTTTCTCAAAGTTACACCAAAGTCAGGAAAAATCGCGCTTGTTTCACAAAGTGGTGCAATTTGTGCAGCATTAGTTGAGGATGCTAGTGCTCAGGGAATTGGATTCTCAGCGGTTGTAAGTCTTGGAAACAAAGCTGTAATGAGCGAAGTTGATATTCTAAAAATTCTTGCAACTCACAAACAAACCAAAGTCATTGTAATGTATCTTGAAGACATGGGTAATGGACAGGAATTCCTTAAAGTTTGTAAGAATATTACTAAAAAACTCAAAAAACCAGTTCTTGTACTCAAATCTGGACGTAGTCCAGAGGGTGCAAAGGCTGCAATGTCTCATACTGGTGCCTTGATGGGCTCAGATGAAATCTATGATGCTTTACTAAAACAATCTGGTGCAATCCGAGTTGATACAATGGAGGAACTCTTTGATTATGCTACTGCATTCTCAAAACAACCACTCCCAACAGCTGGGGGTTTAGTTATTGTATCAAATGCAGGTGGACCTGCAATTATTTCCACTGATGCTTGCTCTAAAGCAGGAATTAGAATGGCCAAGATTGAAAGCATTCGTCCAAAAATTGATGAAGTAATTCCTCCATGGGGAAGCTCTAGAAATCCAGTAGACATTGTAGGAGATGCTGATTTTAATCGATTCCACAATGTTTTGGACAGGGTTCTAAAACATCCAAAAGTTGGTTCCGTTATTTCTATGTGTACCCCATCTGGAACATTGGATTATGACAAATTAGCAGAAGTAATTGTTTCAATGTCAAAGAAATACAAAAAAACAATGCTAGCAAGTTTGATGGGTTTAGATGAAGGCATTACAAATAGAGAAATTCTATCCAAAGGAGATGTTCCTTATTACACGTATGCTGAAGGAGCAATTAGAACTTTAGCAGCAATGATCAAGTTTGCAATTTGGGTAAATACCAAAGAAGGAAAAATTACAAAATTCAAAGTTAACAAGGCTAAAGCAAAGAAAATTTTTGACAAGGTCAAAAAAGAGAAGAGACCAAACTTGTTAGAAGAAGAAGGACAAGAAGTTCTCAAAGCATATGGTTTACCATTACCTCAAAGTGCACTTGCAAAAAATGAAGCTGAAGCAATAAAAATTGCCAAAAAAATTGGATATCCTGTTGTAATGAAAATTGCATCACCCCAAATCATTCACAAATCTGATGCAGGTGGTGTGAAAGTAAATCTAAATAATGATGCAGAAATTAAATCTGCTTTTAAAACTATAATAAAAAATGCCAAAAAATATGACAAGAAAGCTGAGATCAAAGGTGTTTTGATTGTAGAAATGGTAAAGGGTGGTAAAGAACTCATCATTGGTTCAAAACTTGAGCCTGGATTTGGTCCTGTAATTATGCTTGGAATGGGAGGAATCTATGTTGAGGTTCTCAAAGATGTCACATTCAAACTTGCACCAGTTACTGATAAAGAAGCTGATGATATGATTGCATCAATTAAGACTCAGAAATTACTTCAAGGAGTTAGAGGAGAAAAACCATCAGACATTAAGAAATTATCTGAATGTATTCAGAGATTATCTCAACTAGTTTCTGACTTTAAAGAGATCAAGGAATTAGATATGAATCCTGTACTTGTCATGGATAAAGGCAAAGGTTGTAGAATTCTTGATGTTCGAATAGGACTCTGATCGCAATTCACACCTAAAATTTCCCTTAAGCCAATTTAGAATATTTATACAACATAGAAATGAATATTGTTACATGACTGATGGTGGAAAGTCAATTGTAACAGGCGATGATTATATTGAAAGTCTTAGAGGTCGCGATCTAAAAATCTACCTCTTTGGAGAATTAGTAGAAAATTATGTTGATCACCCAATTATCCGACCTTCAATTAATGCTGTAGCCGAAACTTATGATCTAGCAGTTCGTGAAGAAGCACTTGCATCAGCTGACTCTTCACTGTCTGGATTGAAAATTAATCGATTTTTACACATTGTAGAAAGTGCCGAAGATTTAGTTTTACAAAATAAAATGCAGAGAAAACTTGGACAGAACACTGGAACCTGTTTCCAAAGATGTGTTGGAATGGATGCAATGAATGCTCTACATTCTACAACCTTTGAAATTGATGAAAAACATGGAACTGATTATCATAAAAGATTCTTAGAATTTGTAAAGATGGTTCAAAAAGAAAATTTTGTAATTGGCGGTGCTATGACTGATCCTAAGGGCGATAGAAGCAAAGGGCCTTCAGAACAAGACGATCCTGATCTGTTTACTAGAATCGTAAAAACTGATGAAAATGGTGTATATGTTTCTGGAGCCAAGGCTCACCAAACTGGATGTATCAATTCTCACTGGATTATCTTAATGCCAACCATTCGATTAACTGAAGAAGACAAAAACTGGGCTATTGTTGGAGCAATTCCAGCAGATGCTAAAGGTGTCACTTACATTTACGGTAGACAATCTTGTGACACAAGAAGTATGGAAGAAGGTGATATTGATGATGGTAATGCAAAGTTTGGTGGACAAGAAGCCTTGATAATTTTAGATAATGTGTTTATTCCATGGGATAAAGTCTTCATGAATGGTGAATTTGAATTTGCATCAATGCTTGTAGAGAGATTCACATGTTATCATCGACGTAGCTATGTATGCAAAACTGGTCTTGGTGATGTGTTGATTGGAGCAGCAGCAACTATTGCAGATTACAATGGTGTTCCTAAAGTTTCTCACATTAAAGACAAAATTATTGAAATGACTCATCTTAATGAAACAATCTTTGCTGCAGGAATTGCATCATCCTATCAAGGACATAAAATGAAATCAGGTGTTTATCTAAATGATGACATGCTTGCCCAAGTTTGTAAACACAACGTTACAAGATTCCCATATGAAATTAGTAGACTTGCACAAGACATTGCAGGTGGATTGGTAGTAACATTACCATCAGAAAAAGACTTTAGACATCCAGAGGCTGGACCTTTACTCAAAAAATATCTTGCAGGAAGAAAAGGTGTAGATGTTGAAAACAGAATGAGAATTTTAAGATTAATTGAAAATATGACTTTGGGTAGAAATGCAGTTGGATATCTTACAGAATCCATGCATGGTGCAGGTTCTCCCCAGGCACAAAGAATACAAATTCAAAGACAAATGCAAGTTGGATACAAAAAGAATTTGGCAAAGAATCTCGCTGGAATTACAAATGATATTGAAGAGCCAAAAGAATCATCAGACTACTTTAAGAGAGTCTTCAAAACAAAAGATTCTGTTTTATAAAATAACTAATTTTATTTTCAAGTTTGCATGATTTTATTTGATGTTAGATAAATGATACTACTCTTGGAACTTATGATTTGTGAGGATCCTTTTTTAGTAATTTTGACGTAATTATATTACAAACAAACAGGACGATCTAATACACTTGGCATATGTGTATAATGTGAACCTGTTTGTCTAAAAATTTATGAATTAGAATTCTTTTTCTTTGGACTTTCTTCTGATTCTTCCTCTTTGATAGAATCTTCTATTCCTTCTAATTTTTCGTCAATCTCTGATGTCTTTGTAATGTTTTCTGGTTCATCAGTATCATCTAGTTCTTCCATTTCTGGTTCATCAGTATCATCTAATTTTTTTTCTTCTGCTTTTACAGTATGTTCGGAATATTCTGAATCTTTTTCAATTTTATCAATATCTGATAACCCTTCGATTGTATCTGATTCTTCGGAATTTAACGGGTCTGTAAAGGAAAGTTCTTTTTCATTTTTCTTCTTTACAAATTGTTTTGCAATCATAATTCCTACAACTATTGCAATAATGACATAATTGATTGGTGGTTTTAGTAATTGAGTAACATATCCAACTTGAGGGAGTACATATGCTACTTTTCCTATGTATTCCTCTTCGGTAATTGGAAAATCAGTCCCAGGAATTGATGCTGGATTTGCGTCACCCTGTGTTCTTATCGTTTTAGGATCTTCTTGAATAATTGATACAACCCTGTGCACAATTACTCTGTTATGATCTGATGGCCGATCAAATACAATAATATCTCCAACTTGAATTTCTTCAAAAGGTTCATGCCCTTGAACAATTAAAACATCATAAACTTCTAAAACTGGAATCATACTTCCACTTGCAACAACATAAAATGGATTTTGAGTTCCAAATGCAGCTTGTAGACCTATCCATATCACTAAAACTCCTACACCAACAATAATGATGTCTTTGATAACTCCTTTAGGAACTGATCTTTTTGCCAATTATAATATCGCCTATAGCACACCATTGATTAAATTTACTAACTATCAGATCTTATTTCCACATTCTTCGCAGAATTTAGAGCCTTCTTTGTTTCCAAATCCACAGTTAGAACATTTTCCTGGTTGGGTATCTTCTTGAGGATTTCCTAAAAGAACAACTTCACCAATTTTTTTGATACTACTCCATGGAACACTGCCTTCAGTTCCATCTTCTTTTGTAATTACTAAAACCATAGATTGTGTAGAGTCAATTCCAACTTGTTTTGCAGTACCGATTTTATTTGCACTTTCATCAAAAACTGTTTTTCCTTCAATGGATGTTATTGAAGTTGCTGGGCCTGGTTTTGTTACTGTCTCTTGTGGGGCTGCTGCAGGCTCTGCTATTTGCTGTGGTGCAGTTTCTGGTTGTGGTGCACTTTGAACTTGAGGCTCTAATGGTTTTGCACTTCCAACTTCTCCTGCTTCATCTTCTTTCTTGAAGTCTCTGTATTCTGCAATTGAAGCATTACAAGAATTACAAATGTATTGACCGCGTTCTGCTAAAATTAGATTTTCAGCTACTTCTTCATTTGGATTCTCAAATTCAATTTTTGGAGGACCCTCAAATTCTTTCTCACATGTATTGCAAAAATGTTTAGTAATTTTATCGGCATCTAATCTTCCGATTGGTGCCAAAAATAGATCAGGACCACCTAGGTTACCTTTCATTTGTTGTTCATCAGTAACAGTAGCCATGACATAACCTCCTGATCCTCGTAATTTTTTAAGTCTAAGTTCTGAACTCATATCTGAGATTTATCAAAACGTCATTTAAGTATATATCAAAATTTATTTTTACAACAAAAAATATGGTGATAATTCTGGTGAACGTTTTTAGGTACGTTGTATGATGTTATGTTAGAATGGCTGTAACACAAATTTCAGATGCAAAATCATGGGAAGTAGATGTCATAAATTCTGATATTCCTGTATTTGTAGACTTTTGGGCCGAATGGTGTGGCCCATGTAGAATGGTAGGTCCAGTAGTTGAAGAGCTGGCAGCTGACTATGATGGCAAAGTAAAATTTGTCAAGGTTAATGTTGATGAAGCCAATGAATTGGCATCAAAATACAATGTCTTTAGTATTCCAACTTTAATCCTCTTAAACAAAGGTGAGATAGTCAGCCAGCAAGTAGGTGCAGCATCTAAAGAATCATACCAAGGTATGATTGATAGAGCACTCGCATAAATTCAAACACGTTTTTTCTTCTTTTTTGATCCTAAAGTAATTAATATTCCAAAAATTGAATGAGATTATGTCATTTGGTGAAGTTGATACACTAAACATGCTCTTTGACAAACTTCAGAGTTTGTTTGATGAATCTCAAGGTTACTATGAATCATTTCTAGATACAAACAACATGTACAAGAAAGGTCAAATCAGTGACAAAGAATTCTTCCAAAAATTAGGTGATTATACAGTTGCGTATTCTGCATTAGAATTTTTAGCAATCAAAGTAATTTTCGAATTAAAAAAATCCATTGGTACAGGTTCTGGAAATACACAATCTCCTGGTTTGATGCCTGGAATGGGTCAACCCGGAATGATGGCAGGCGGAATGGGTCAACCACCTAGAGCTGGAACTGCAAGTAATCCTGTTGGAGGAGGTCCACCAGGAATTGTATCTGCACAAGAAGCATTTGGAGATGTTGGAACACTGCCATCTCCTGATCCTGCTTTGATGCCAAGGCAAGCACCGCCACAAAATGTCTCACAAGGTGGAAATGGGTGCTCTTCATGTGGTTCACCACTAAGAGCAAATGCAAAGTTTTGCACATCATGTGGCGCTAAAGTATAAAATTAGTAACTAAAAATTATTTTTCTATTCTTGTGTTGTTCCACATTCAGGACAGAACTTTGCTGTAGCTGAAAGAGAATTTCCACACTCAGAGCAGAATTTTCCACTTGAAACTTTTTCACTGTATGCATTTCCAATAAGAGATGAACTTTTTACTGCACCAGATGGGACGTATGTTTCATCATCAATTAACACTGGTTCAAAGTCTTGCTCTACCAAATATGTCATCATTCTTGGAATTCCTTTCCCCTCATTTTTTGGATCTGGAACTGAATCCCCTAACCAAAATGCAAACCTCATTAGAGTTAATTCTGGAGTAGAGAATGCTAGAGTGTGCTTTGACATGTAATCTTGTGCAGCTTTTTTGCCGTCAAAACCTTCCATGATGATAATATTTTGCATTTATGTATAATAGTTTCTGGAAAGGTGGACCGGGAGGGAATCGCACCCTCGACATCCTCGTTGCGAACGAGGCATTATACTCCTAAACCACCGGCCCTCAAAATACATCGTTTCAGTTGTTCTTTTATTCATTTTCTCAACGCATAATAGCCTGAATTTCATAAAATTTACAGATGACGTATGATACTATAATTGCTGATTCCCACGTTATCCTTCCTCAAGGAATGATTGAGAAAAATATCATTATTGATGAGGGAAAAATTGTTGGATTCACAACTGATACACCTGCATGTGATCATAAAATCAATGGCGCAGGTCTAGTTTCAGTTCCTGGACCAATTGATACTCATGTCCATTATGGAGTTTATTCTCCAATCAATGAAGCTGCAAAAACAGAATCTCATGCAGCTGCAATAGGTGGAATTACCACAATGATGCGAATGCTTAGACTTGGTGATCCTTTTTCTAATTCATTACAAGCTCAACTTGACTCTGCATCTGAAAATCATTATGTTGATTATACTATACATGCTTCAATTTTTACACCACAACAAATTAGCGAGATGAATCTTTGTGTTGAAAAAGGAATAACATCTTTTAAAATTTACATGAATCTTGGTGGTGAAGTAGGTCATGTATACATGGACATGCCACCAAATTCCCCAAATCTTGTTGCAGCTGAAGTAAATGTGACTGATGAAATAGTTGAACAAACAGTAAAGACAGCAGCAGAACTTGGTTGCCCTGTATTAGTTCATGCAGAAGACTATGAGTCATGTGGATGTGGAATTAAAACTGCAAAAGAAAAACATCAAGATGGTTTATCTGCATGGTCTTCTAGTCGTTCTCCAGAATTTGAAGCTAAAGCAATCAAAACAGTTTCAAAGTTTGGCAGAGATTATGATTGCGTAATTTATTTTGTTCATATTGGTTCTGAGCGTGCACTAAAACAAATCGAAGAAGAGAAAAAACTTGGAACAAAAATTTTTGTAGAAACCTGCCCTCATTATCTAACGCTCTCTTATGAAAAACAATCTGGATATCTTGCAAAAGTTATGCCTCCAATTAGAACTGAAGATGATCGAAAAGCCGTATGGAATGCATTGTCAAATAATCAAATTGATACCATAGGCACTGATCACGTTGCAAATCAACTCAAACTCAAACTAGGAGGTGACGATGTATGGAGTGCACTTGCTGGATTTCCTGGAATAGGCACAGTAATTCCTATTTTACTCAATGATGGAATCAACCAAAATAAAATTACACTAGAACAGTTTGTAAGATTTACCAGTCAAAATGCCGCACAAATCTTTGGAATGTACCCTCAAAAAGGAACACTGGAGAAAAATTCTGATGCGGATGTGGTCATGTTAGATTTGAAGAAAGAAAAAACAGTAACTTCAGATTTGTTTGGTGGCTTTTCTGATTATATTATCTATGAAGGAAGAAATCTAAAAGGATGGCCTGTAAAAACTATTGTTAGGGGAGAAATAGTTGCTGAAGACTTTGAAGTAATTGGAAAACTTGGCCACGGTAAACTAGTTGATAGAAAAATTAATTTATTTTCAAAATAACATATTGTAAGTTTAATTTTTCTCGGTTAGTTTTTAAGAGAATAATGTTTATCAATTTTATGAATTTTAGATTACTGTTTCTTTTTGTGATGATTTTTGCTATTTCTACTAGCCCTATACTTTTTGAGAATTCTTTTGCTCAACAAGAAATGTCTCCACATAAACAATGGAAAAAATTTGCAAATATTGATATGATAACTTGTAAACCTGGAAATTTGTTATTACAAAAAAGTAATGGAAATCCTACATGTGTAATGCCATCAACATATTTGGAATTAGTTGACAGAGGATATGGTCATCACAATCAATCTATTATGGATAAACGTCCTGAAATGATGAATAATTTGATGCATAACATGGTATCTCATGAAAAAATAATGAATCATTGGCATCAAATGATGCAAAATGATTCTTACAAAATGAATCAAACTATGAAAAATTGGATTTCACTAATGAAAGAAAATCCTGAATTACTCAAAAATATGTTGGGACCAATGAGTAGTGAACCTGAATTGCGTGAAAAAATGATTCAGGTAATGCATAACCATGACCATATGGAAACTCATCTAAAATCACATTCTG
>DATHYS010000023.1:0-5239 GCA_035458995.1 Candidatus Nitrosopumilus sp. | reverse complement strand
GGACACCTGCATCGGATAATTTTCTTGTAGTTACAGGACCTACGCCCTCTAAACTATCTAATCTTAAATCTTCTACCATACCGTATAGTACGGTACCAGTACTTTATAAGAGTATTGTTTGAGAAAATGATCGTAAAATGATTAAATTTTAGTAAAAATTGACTATCGTCTCTTTCTTCTTTGTCCAGGTTTGTTTTGACCAGGGAATCTACCTAAAACAAATCGTTTCTTGAAGTTACTTTTGTTACCGACACTAGAACTGGTGCCTACAATTTTTCTACCTTCGACTTTTGGTGTTTGTCCTCTTACTTTACCTGCTTTTGTAAGTGAACCGTGTGTTGCCATGTTCTAAAATAAGAATTAGTGAATTTATGTATTTGGATGACTACCAATACTTGGCTTTAACAGTCTCAATGACTTTTTCGTGTTCCTTACTCTTTCTACGGGCATATTTCTCCATTGCACCAAGAGGTACACCGCCAAGAGATCGTGCAATAGCATTGAAAAAGTATCTTTGTGGACCCTTTGAGCCAGTCTTAGTCATGAATTTTTGAATACCATATTTGAAATTGTGCTGCCAAGTCTTGTAAAGAACTCCCAATTGGGCAGGAGTCATTTCATTTCCAATATGGAAGAAATCAGATTTTTCAAGTAATCCAATTGGAACAAAGGTTAGTGCTGTAGCAGTAAACATAGAATCAGGTTGTTCACGTTCTAACTCACTAAGTAATCGAATAGTTTCCCAAGAATCCTCAGGGGTTTCATCATTATCAAGACCCATGATCAAAGTAAATGCAGGAATCCAGTAATCTTGGTTCAAAGTCTTTACACCTTCTTTTACAACCCAATGCCATTCAGATGGATCATATGGTGCAAGTTTTCTATCAGCATATTTACCAATTAGTCTAAGACTTCCAGTTTCAAATCCTGCCTGAATACCAATCATGTTATCAGGACTTGCTTTCATAATTCTAGATAAATTAGGAATAAGTTTTTCATCAGCAATTGCTCCTGCCAATGTTCCGTGTGTTGGATTTGTATGTTCAACACCAGTAGACATGATTGCAGTGAATAATTCTTCGAGGGCTTCTCTATTTGGCTCCATTCCTTTTGCAGTTCTAGGATCCATACCATAAACGAAAATATCATCACTGTGAATCCATGCGGATTTTGAACCACCTTTCTTTATGTTAACTTCAATTTCTTTTTTGACTTTTTCAGGAGAATAATATCTCAAAGATCTTAATGTGACATCACAGAATTTACAGCCTCTACCACAACCTCTCATCACTTCAACCATTCCATGCATACTAGGTTCTACAATGTCAGGAATTTCTTCTAAGTCAGGTCTATCCCAAAAATTAACAAATCTTCCATGGATTTTTTTTCCATTTCTTTCAAATTCTTTAATGTTAACTTTGAAATCACTTCTCTTTCTGAAAGGATCCATGTTTTCAAAATCGCCATTGATTAAATAATTAAAGAAACGACCAGCATGTCCATCAATTTCTGGTGCAATACCACCAAGTTCTCCTTCAAGAATTGCATAAATTCCAAATTCTTCAATTTTTTCAGGATCATAATTGTATTGCCAAGTTCCAGATGCACCAGAAATTACTTTGGCCTTACTTCCAGTTCTTGCTTTTGCAGCTTTAATTCTATGATGTAATTCTGCGTTGTAAAATTCATCATAAGATGTTTGTTTTCTACCATAAGTAAATGTCATAGTAACTGGACCCATTCCAAGAGGATCCATTTCATAAGTTCCAATAACTTCGGTTTCAGGACCAATGAATTTTTCAATGTGGTTTGGGTGTGCAACAACTACATCTTTTCGTGAAAAGCCATCACGTAACAAACCAGCTTCTAATTTTCTTAATCCATATGGAGCATATTTTGCCACACCATCAATATCAGGAGACCAATTACAAATGAAATCAAATAGAACTTTTGGAGTTACTTGATTTTTTAGAATTTTATACCAAAAACTGCTTTTATCTCTACTAGGATCTAATGCGGGAGCGCATCCAAAAAATGTTGCAAGTGACAATCCCCTATAAGGTGACATCAATGTTCTGTCAGCTGTTAAAACTATCTTTGGTGTACCCATACCCCTTCACGGAAATAATTTTCTGATTTATTTTAAACCTTGCTGGTCAAATTTAGTAATTTTCTAAAATTCCAGCCTTATTTCTGTGTAAATGACCAAATTCTTTATTTTTAGATAAATGCTCTCCATCAAAGACAGTTCCATCTCTACAAGCAAGATCTTCCCCAACACAGCAACTACCACAAATTCCAACTCCACATTTCATCATCCTCTCAAGACTTGCTTGAACAAAGATTTTTTTCGAGTGAGCAGCTTGGACAGTTTTGTACATCATAATTTCAGGACCACAAACATACACAGCATCAAAATGATTTTCATTAACTAATTTTTCAACATAATCAGTGACAAATCCTTTTTCACCATAACTTCCATCATCAGTTGAAACAATTACACGATGAGAATTATTTGTCAATAATTCATTTGACAAATTTTCAAAAAATACTTCATCTTTTGATTTTGCACCCATTAGCACAGTAACATCATCAGTAGGTTTTACAAAAGTAAGTAATCGCATCATAGGAACAAGACCTGTTCCACCACCAACAAGCAAAAGTTTTCCTTCTTTGATGTCAAATGAATTTCCGTAAGGTCCTCGAATTCCTATTTGACCGCCGACTGGAACATTAAACAAACCAGTAGAGGAGGGACCATGTTTTCTAACAGTGAATGCAGCTTTTCCAGGATCTTTTGAAATCATTACACTCATTGGTAATTCATTGACGCCAGGAATCCAAACCATTGCAAATTGTCCAGGTAAAACATTTGGCATAACATCATCAGAAAAAATCAATGTCCTAACAGTGGGTGTTTCATCTATTACTTTTTCAATTGTAACTATTGTAGGATGATTAAGATTTCTTTGCAAGACCCACCATTTCCTTTATTGTATTGAAATCTTTTCTCTCCATGTATTTTATTATCCCTTTGTTAATTTCATCAAAAACTCCAACCCAGTTATCACCTATTGCACTTCCAAGTTGAACAGCTGAAGCTCCTGCCAAGAAAAATTCTACTGCATCTTCCCAAGTAGAAACTCCACCACATCCAATAATTGGAATATCATATTTTGAAGAAATTTCATAAACACATCTTAACGCAATTGGCTTTATTGGAGTCCCAGATAATCCTCCAAATTTGTTACTTAGGATAGGACGTTTAGTTTCAACATCAATAGCCATTGCACGAACAGTATTGATTGCAGTAATAGCATCTATTCCAGAATCAACTGCATTACTTACAGTATTAAGATAATTACTCGTACCTAATCCAACTTTAGCAATTACAGGTACATTTGTGGCATTTTTTACAGTAGTGACAATTTTTTTAACTAATCCAGGATCGTCACCAACTTCCAAGCCAACTTTTGCAACATGAGGGCAGGACAAATTCAATTCATATGCTTTGACTTTACAATTTTCAAATTCTTTTATCATAGTTTCAAAATCTTCAGGAACCGATCCTACCAAACTAACAATTATTGGTACATCTTCATTAGGTTCAATCATTTTAGCAAAGTTTGATGCGCCAGGATTTGAAAGGCCCACAGCGTTAATCCATCCACCGCCTTTTACGCTAAAGATGGTAGGGTTTGGATATCCTTCCCAAGGAGCAGTACTTAGAGATTTTGTAACAACAGCACCTGCACCAGATGCATAAAGTCGATTAAACACATCTAATGATATGCCTAAGATTCCAGATGCCAACATTACAGGTTTATCTAATTGAATTTTGCCTATGGAAGTTGCAATGCTAGGTTCCACTTTGATTAATGAGCATAGTTTCGAATATAACAGTTGATTCCTAATTCTGGTACCTTTTTTAAAGGTGATTTAGAATCAACTATTCATGTATTCTGTAATTTTAACAGAATTGGGAATCTCGGTTTTCAATGATGGAAAACTAGACAAGGCATTTGCTTTCTCAAATCCTGTCAAAGAGTATCTTTTAGTAAAAAACAAAGAGTCAAAATTAAATGAACTTGTAAATTATCTAGCATCAACTCAAAGAGGATTTTCTGTTAGTGATGAATCATTACTTGCAATTCTAAAAAAATATTCCATTGATTGTCACATTATGGATTCTTCTGAATTGGATACAGTTCAAGCAACAAAACCACAAATTATAGTAGATTCAGGTTTTGCTTCTAACTTACAAGATACACTAGGAAAATTAAGAGAATTTGCTTTAGGGTTATCATCTTCAAAAGTTACAGAAGTTTCAGAAAGTCCAGACCTTCATATCATTCAGGCAATAAATTCACTAGATGAGATTGACAAGATAGCAAATGGGTTAAGTTCTAGACTTAGAGAGTGGTACGGATTACATTTTCCAGAATTAGATAACATAATTGATAGCATTAACGGGTATGCACAAATTGTGATGGCAGGAAAAAGAGAATCATTAACTAAACAAATTTTTGAAGATGCAGGTTTTCCAGAATCTAAAGTTGAAATGTTATCATTAATTTCATCAAAAAGTAGAGGAGGAGATATTTCAGATATCAATTTAGCAATTGTGCAGTCAATTGCAAAACAAGTTTTAGATTTTCATGAATTACGTAAAAAACTTGAAGAGCATGTTGAAACAGAAATGCAGGAAATTGCTCCAAATCTTTCGGCAATCCTTGGAACTGCAGTTGGTGCAAGAATTTTAGGAAGAGCAGGCAGTCTCAAAAAAATGGCATCACTTCCTGCCAGCACCATACAGGTTTTAGGAGCTGAAAAAGCATTATTCAGATCATTGAAGACTGGTTCTCAACCTCCAAAACATGGATTATTGTTCCAACATGCAATGGTTCATGCTGCTCCAAGATGGCAAAGAGGAAAAATTGCTCGTGCAGTAGCTGCAAAAGCAGTAATCGCTGCAAGAGTAGATGTTTACGGAGAAGGATTGAATCAAACTTTACTTGAAAAACTCAACATTAGAGTTGATGAAATTGGTAAAAAATATGAAAATCCTACTGAAAAAGACATGAGACCACCTACATCATTTAGTAGAGAAAGTAGATTTGGAGATAAACCAAGAAGAGGTGACCGCAGAGAAGGTGGAGATAGAAGAAGAGGTGACCGCAGAGAAGGTGGAGATAGAAGAAGAGGTGACCGCAGAGAAGGTGGAGATAGAAGAGAAGGA
>DATHYS010000022.1:0-4808 GCA_035458995.1 Candidatus Nitrosopumilus sp. | reverse complement strand
CACCATAGAAAATTTCTTCCCATGGACCAAAATCTAATTCACCATTTGTAATTGCAATAACAACTTCTCGTCCCATTACTTGCCGTTTGAGATGAGCATCTGCATTATCCTCACCTGTTTTGTTGTGATCATATTGTGTAGTTGGTGCATGCGGGGCTAATTCTTCTAACCATTTTTCATAATCGTGTAATAATCCACCTTCATTATCATTAATGAAAACACTTGCTGTGATATGCATTGCATTAACAAGACATAGTCCTTCCTGAACTTTACTTTTTGTAACCAGTTTTCTCACATCAGGTGTGATGTTAACAAAGGCTCTTCTTGTTTTTACTTCAAATGTCAGATATTCAGTAAGGGATTTCATAATTTTTTGATTATGGCCATTGATTAAAAACCTAAGGCAGGCTCAGAACTCAAGATCCTCATCATCAATCAAAGGGATAGGTACATCACTGCCCGCAAGCCATATTTCAAGCAGATTCCTATTGAGTCTTTCAAGAAGCTTGATAAATGGCCAATATTTTATTCATTCAAAATGGTTACAATAGATACTCCAGCATCATTGGAAAGTTTCAGAAGATTTGTCATTTCAAGTACTTGCAAGTCTTATGCACCAAGAGCATATTTGGAAGATTTTGAGGTTTTTGCAGAAAGAGAAGATAGTCTGGGAGCAATTTATGTAGAAGCAGCAGATAAAGTTACTTTGAAAAAAATTAGAGATATCACTTTTGTCAATGGAAAGGATGTCTTAGGAATTATCTATAATTCAAAAAGTGGAAACACATCTCTAAAGTGGAGACAAATTAGAAGAAACAACGGTAAAGTTACTGGAGAAGCATCTGCAAACTCTTTAACAAATTTGTCTGAATCAGGTGTTCTTACTTTAGAATGGGTTGAAAATTATCTAAAAAAGAAATCTCAAGAAACAAAAACTGAAGAAGCCACAAGCTAGACTCTTTTCTTTTTGTAAATTAGAATAATATCATGATTACAAAAACAATTGATGAGAATTCAATATCTGTCATACCTGAAGATTCTGAAGATCTTTTGAATTTACGTCGTATTATTAAAGAAAATGATAAAGTGATTGGCGATACAACAAGAGTACTAAAACAAGATAAAGATTATTCAAGACCAGATAAAGGAGAAAGAATCAAAGTAAGGATTGCATTAACTGTAGAAAAAATTTCACTTGATGATGTTTTAGATAGATTAAGAGTTGGAGGTACAATTTCTGAGTCAAGTAATGAATCAGTACCACATGGATCACATCATTCATTTATTCTAAAACTTAATGACGGAATTACAATTTCAAAGAAAAAATGGCTGCCAATTGAAAAAAAACTTTTAGAATCAAGTAATAATCAAGTTAGTTTTGTTTTAGTTGCAATCGATACTAGTGATAGTGGTATTGCAAGATTAAGAGGTACACATTTAGAATTTATGCCAAATATCTATTCAGGTTCTGGAGGAAAAAGATACAAAACCAATTTTAATATTGAAAAATTCTTTGAACAAGTATTGCAGGCTGTATCAACCATTTTCAAAGAAGGAGATACAATAGTAATTTTTGGTCCTGGTGAAACAAAAAAGAGGTTTGCAAATTTTATTGAAAAATCCCAAAAACTACAAAAATATAAAATTCAGGTAGTAGATGGAATTGATTCTGGTGGAGAAGATGGAATCTACACATTTACAAAATCTCATACAATGCAAGAAATAATGTCTGATAGCAAATTAGCCAAAGCTTCATCAATAATTGATGAAGTAATGATACTTGCAAACAAAAAAAGTAGGAAATTCACAATGGGATTTGATGAAACTTTTAATGCAAATCAAATGGGGGCAGTTGAATCACTGGTATTTTCTGATAAAGTTATTCAAGAAAATAACGAACAAGAAATAATGGATTTTCTTAATGATGTTGAAAATAAGGGTGTAGAAATTTTTAGTGTTGATTCATCTACAGATATTGGTCTTAGAGTTACAGGTTTAGGCGGAATCGTTTCTTTATTGCGATATGCAGTAGAGTCCTAGTTAATGGATTGAATCATCCATTTTAGATATGATTTATCAATTGAAGTAATATCAATTTCAGCTATTTCTGGGATATCATAAGGGTGGGATTCTTTGATTTTCTTTTTTAGCAAAGTCTTGTTTTTTGTAATCGTTTTGAAAATAGCAAGATATTCTGATGAATTTTCTACCTTACCTTTCCAGTAATAAATTGATGAAATTTTAGAAATATTGACACAGGCAACTATCTGACTTTTCACAAGTTGATTTGCAATTTTAGAGATTGATTTTTTGTTTGGGTATGTGGAGATAATTACTACAGGTTTCATAGTAAACGATAAATGGCCGTACCTTAAAAAATTAACAATTAGTTTGGAACTTGATTTTATTACTCAGAATTCGATAATCTATGTCTTGATGGCTTGGGTAGTTATTGTAATAGTTGCAAAGGCATTAAAATTTGAAAAGTATGGTTTTGAGATCAAAGCATACAGTCTTGTATACAAAAACAAGGGAGTCAATGAAGTTCTCTTAAAATTATTAAGTCGAACAAAAAGAGGTATCAGAATTTTTGCAGATACAAGTGTGATTGCAGGTTTTATTATGATGGGATTTGCATTTTGGTTTTTGCTAAATAATGTTTCAAACTTTTTTGTTGCGCAATCAGAATTTTCAGAATTAACTGTACTTATTCCAGGAGTTACATTAACATCCGCATCATCAATTACATACTTTCTATTATCCATTCCAGTTGTACTTGTAATTCATGAAGGAGCTCATGGTATTGTAGCAGCCCTAGAAAAAATTAAAATCAAAACAGGTGGATTTGCAATATTTATTGCAATGTTTGCAGGCTTTGTAGAACCTGATGAAGAAGAATTTGAAAAAGCAAAAAAGATTTCAAAATTAAGAGTAATTGGGGCAGGTGCTACATCAAATGTAATGTTTGCATTTGTTTTAGGTGCTATTTTATTAACAAATCCATTTTTTGCAATGGTACTACCAGAACCACTTCTAAGTGCATTTTATGATCTTCCTGAAGGAGTTTTGATACTATCTATTATAGAAAATTCTGGTGCTGAACAAGCAGGATTACTTGCAAATGACATTATCACATCAATTAATGATATACCGATTTTTAGTCCAGTCGACTTTCCAGTACTGAATCCAGGAGATACTGCAAGTGTTTCTGTAATTAGAGATGGTCAACCATTAAACTTTGGTGTAGAAATAATGCCTGCACCTGAAGATCCTGAAAGAGGATTGATTGGAATTATGAGAGATAATACTTTTGCATACAAGCCTGTAATGAATTTCATCGAATGGAATGATCCAAATGTTTCAATGTTCTTGCTATGGCTTTGGATGATCTCATTTTTCATAGGGATTATCAACATGCTTCCTTTGCCAATTTTGGACGGAGGAAAATTCATTCATACAATAATTGATAAAAGAATTTCAGACAAATCAGTCAATATTGTAATGTGGGGAATCTATGCATTTACCTTTGTATTATTTGGTCTCAATATTGCCTTATCATATTTGAAATCTGGATGGTTTACAATCTAAAATACCTAAAGAATCATTAATGAAAAAAACTAGTTAATTTCATGAAATGTGACAGATGCGATAATCCACCTGCATATACAAGAAAATATTCAGGTGAAAAGCTTTGTTCACAATGTTTCTCAAAGTCAATTGTAAGAAAAACTGCAAAAACTATTTCAAAATACAATATGATCAAACATAATGAATTAGTCGCTGTTGCAGTATCAGGTGGTAAAGATTCACTAGCATTATTAAAAATCATTAAGGAAATGTCGCTAACTCATAGTTTTAGAATCATGGCAATAACCATAGATGAAGGAATTCCAGGATATAGAAATGAGGCTTTAGAAATAGTTGAAAAATTTTGTGGTGAACTAAATGTAGAGCACAAAGTTTACTCTTACAAAGATCTGTTTGAATTAACACTTGATGAGGCATTAGATTTGAGAGAAAATGAAAAAACATCATCTTGTTCTATCTGTGGCACATTAAGAAGAAGGGCAATTGATCATGCAGCTAAAGATATTGGTGCAGATGTAATTGCAACTGGACATAATCTAGATGATACGCTACAAACATTTGTGATTAACATGCTTTCAGGAGATACAACAAAGGTGGGTTGGATGGATCCTGATACTTCTACAAACGATTTAAGAAAAATAAAACCATTCTGTGAGATTTATGAATCAGAAATTGTCTTTTATGCATTTACAAACGATATGCCATTTCAATCAGAACCATGTCCACACATGAATGAAGGCATAAGAACAGAAATCCGTGAATTTCTAAATTCATTAGAAAATCAACATAGTGGAATTAAAAATAATTTCTATCAATCAATTCTCAAAGTTTCGCAAACTGTAAAAAATTCTAATTCAAAGGAAAAAACAAAATGTGAAAGATGTGGAAATGATTGTACAGGTAGCGTATGCTCAGTTTGTAGTCTAGTTTTAAAACTAAAAGAAAAACAAACCTAATGCAAATATAACATACTTTCTTAGGAAAAATGGTAGTAGGTAGGATCAGGGTGCCAGCCGTGCCCTATTCTGAAACCGGCTATATGCAGAGATCAGCAACTGCTGGGTAAATCTCTAGAAGGATAATTCCCGCTTGGTGTGCGGAAATGAAATCACGCCGAGGCGGGTGGTTGCAGGACTAGAAATATCCGAAGGGATAACTTCTAAGACCGAACCATCGAAAGGGATGAGGTCCGGGAGGGAGCAATCCTAAGGTGGAGCATC
>DATHYS010000021.1:0-2464 GCA_035458995.1 Candidatus Nitrosopumilus sp. | reverse complement strand
TTTGGCTTTGCAAGTTCGCGTGATTCATCTTCAAGAAAGAAAGAATTGTTCAAATCAAATTTATTCAACAGTGATTTTAGAGAATAACTTACTGATTCTTTTCCTCTGCCAGTTACCATGCCAATTTTTGAATTAAACTTTTTTAACAATTTTTCAATTAAAATTTCATTTAGAATTACATCGTCTTGTTCAATTAAACCAGGATCAGTAAATTTAGAAGTGTTATGAAATAGTTTTTCATATAACATAGGACCATAAAATATTTGATCAAAAATACGATACAAAGGATTTTCATGGTGTGCTCCAGGATATGATAGTTGTTTTTTGATATCAGATATATCAACAAGATTTTCAAGATATTTTTCTACAGAAACAATACCACTAGAATCAGAATTTTCTATCACATTAAAGATGAAATCAGCTTGATCTTTTTTTAATTTCTTTGCAGCAGTAATGGAAATAATTGCAGCATATGTCAAATCTACTTCATCGTTGAATCCACCAGTAGATTTGAATCCATCAATAATTTTAAAATCAACATCAATAGCATCTTCAATTTGTGCAAAATGTTTTAGAACATATTGAGTTGTTTTAATTATGGTCAAATCATAAGATTTTGTAATATCAATTAATACACCATCACAATCAAAAATCACAGCATCAATTTTTTTCAGTATTTCAATTTTAGAATCATCTACATAGATTCCATCAGATTTTTTTATCAGAGTCATCCCAATAAATCACGAATTGCCAGTAAGAATTTTGAATTCATTTCTTTTGTTCCAATAGTAACTCTAAGACATCCATCATGATTTCCAATTTTTCCTAATTTACGAATAGAAATTCCCTGCTCAGATAATGCTGCATAAACACGCTTGTAGGCACCATGGGCATCAAAAAGCACATAATTAGCCTTGGAATCAAATACGTCAAAGGCATCATATTTCTGTAAAGTCTCAATAATTCGTTTTCTTTCAGTTTTGATATTATCAATTGTATCTTTCATTACACTTGATTTTTCCAAGGCTTCAATTCCAGATTCAATTGTGATTGTACTTACAGGATATGGGTATTGTAAAACATTCATGAATGCTTCTGTAAACTTTTTGTTTGCAATGAAATATCCTAGTCTGAGTCCTGCCAAACCAAATGATTTTGATAATGTTTGAACAACAATTAGATTACTTTGGGTTTTAACCATATTAGATAGAGAATATTCACTAAATTCCCCATAAGCCTCATCAATGATTACAAGACCATCAAAAGATTTGACTAGTTTTTGTAACTGGCTTTTTGAAAACTGGAATCCAGTAGGATTATTTGGTGAATCAAGATAAAGGATATCTGCTTTTTTAGATTGTTTTATAAAATCTGCAATATCTAATTTCATATCATCAGAGAAAGGAATTGCAATTAACGGTATATTGTATAGTTTACAGCGTTCTTCAAAAAATCCAAATGTTGGATTAGAAGTTAGAACTTTGGTTTCTTTTGATGCAAAATTTGAAAGAATCAAATCCAATATTTGATCAGAGCCATTTCCAACACCAATCATTGAAGATGAAATTTTGGTGAATTTTGATATTGCATTGATCAGTCTTTCAACACCACCAAGAGGATATGATCTTATGTCAGAATTTTTTCTTGCAGAAGATATTATGTCATTTTGGAATTGTTTTGGTATAACATAATTTTCATTTGAATCAAGTTTTACTGAGTCTTGAACAAGTTCTGGTTTTTGATATCCTCCAATAGAATTGAATCTCTTGATTTTGTCCTCAAACCAATTTTTTTTCAATTTAATCTACCTCTAACTGCTTCATAGTGATTAGATAATCCTTCAGCTTTTGTCAATACTTCAAGATATTTTGAGATTTTTGATAAAGATTTTTTGGAAGATATAATCTGAGTATTTACCTTGATAAAGTCCAAAACAGAAAGTGAGCCTCTAATTTTCCCAAATCCATTAGTTGGAAGAATGTGATTTGAGCCTAGAATATAGTCACTAGCTGATGATGGTGTATCATTTCCAATCAAGACTAGTCCTGATGAAGTGATTTTTGACGAGATAGATTCTGGATTTTTAGTCATTATTTCCAAGTGTTCAGGTGCTAGGATGTTTGCAAGTTTAATCATGTCAGAATTGCTTTTGCATATTCCAATAAAGCCATTATTTTTTAGACTGAATTTAACAATTTTTCCTCTTTGGATTTTTGGAATTAATTCTGATATAATTTTGTCAACTGTGTTTGCAAGTTTTTCAGAAGTAGTAATCAAATAACAAAATGTATCATTGCTGTGTTCAGCTTGAGAAATTAAATCAAGTGCAAGATATTTTGGATTTGCAGAATCATCTGCTATTATTCCCAATTCAGTAGGACCTGCAAGCATATCAATTGCTGTTTGATCACTTGATAAAAATTTGGCAGCAGTTACAAGTGCTCCACCAGGCCCTACAATTTTA
>DATHYS010000020.1:0-7543 GCA_035458995.1 Candidatus Nitrosopumilus sp. | reverse complement strand
CTAATTTTTGGTTTCTTTGACTAGATTAACAAAATATTTGTGAACTGCCAAATCATCAGTTAATTCTGGATGAAATGATGTTCCAATGATGTTTCCTTTTTTTATTGCAACAATCTTTTCGTTTATTTTTGCTAAAACTTGTACATCATCTGAAATAGAAGAGATTGCAGGTGCGCGAATAAACACTCCATTGTAGTTTGAAATTCCAATGGAATCCATTGAGATGTTTGCCTCAAATGATTCGCGTTGTCTACCAAAAGAGTTTCTCTCAAGTTCGATATCTAGGAAATTAAACAATGGTTGCTCGGTTTTTCCAACAACTCTATCACTAGCATTGTTAGCAAGTAAAACCATTCCAGCACAGATTCCTAAAACTGGCATTCCAGATTCTACCTTTTGTTTGATTACTTTTTGAGAGCCATTAACTAGAGATAATTGTCCTATTGTAGTACTCTCACCACCAGGAATGACCAGTCCATCCATTGCAGATATTTCCTCAGGGGTTTTTACAACATGAACTGTTGCATCTTCATTTAGATCAGCAATTGATGCTACCAATGATGATACATTTTCTGCAACATCTCCTTGAATGGCCAGAATACCAATTTTGGCACTCATGCTGAACCGCCTCTATCTTGCATACGTAACTCTAGAGTTTTAACATCTAATCCTAACATTGATTGTCTTTCATCAATCATTTTCTGAGCTTCTTTGACTTTGTCTGCCTCATTCCAAAATGTAGTTGCCAAAACAATTGCTCTTGCACGTTCTGCTGCATCATTTGCATTGAAAATTCCAGAACCAACAAAGATTCCATCACATCCAAGTGACATCAAATATGCTGCATCAGCTGGAGTTGCAATTCCTCCTGCTGCAAAATTTACAACAGGTAATCTACCAAGTTTTGCAGTTTGCTCTACAATGTCATAAGATACTTTGAACTCTCTTGCCATTCGTACTAAATCCTGATTGTCACCAGAATCATAAATTGATTTTATTGTTCTTAATTCATCATTTACTTTTTTGATATGAGTAATAGCTTCTGCTACATTTCCTGTTCCGGGTTCTCCTTTTGTTCTGATCATTGCAGCTCCCTCTTCAATTCTTCTCAAAGCTTCTGCTAAAGATCGTGCGCCATTTACAACAGGTGTTGTCATGTCCCATTTCCAAATGTGACGAAGTTCATCAGCTGGAGTTAATACCTCAGATTCATCAATCATGTCAACGTCTGTTTCTTGCAAAACAAGTGCTTCATTGACATGACCAATTCTACATTTTGCCATTACAGGAATTGTAACTGAATCCATAATATCTTCAATAATTCTAATACTTGCAGTTCTTGCAACACCACCTGCTTTTCTAACATCAGATGGAAGTTTGTCTAGTACCATAACAGAAACTGCGCCTGCTTCTTCAGCTATCTGGGCTTGCTCTACAGTTGTAACATCCATTACAACTCCGTTCTTTAGCATGTGGGCAAAGCCACGTTTCAAAGTAGAAGAGCCACGAACAATATCAGAAGATTCTGATTTTTCATAAATTATTCCTTTAGCGTCTTCACGTTCTCCAGATAATGGAAGCATGTCCTAATTTTTCCCAGAGACTATTTGTATCTATTCACTAAATTCAGACATAATCTGATCTAGTTCAGATTCAACCATAGTAATAATCGGAGGAATGAAACCTTCAGTTGCATTTTGTTGTGGCCAATGGATTTGGTTTACCTTTCCATTTAGAGTGACTTTAACATTTGATTTTTGATATTCAGTCACATTCTCCATCACTGGAAATGATTCAGATGGAATTGCAATAAAACCAGTTTCTTTAATCAAAGCTTTGATTTTGTTTAGCTTTGCTTCATCTAATTGTGAGCGAACATCAGGTTTTAGATAACCATTTTCAGTTACAGAGTATTTTAATTCTCCATCATTTTTGATGTAAAGAATTTCAGTTTTCTGAGCTCCAGTTCTTTCTGTGACACCATAAGAGATTTTCTTTAACTGATGCTTAGTGTATTCAATCTCAACATTATCAGTATAATTTGAAGCTGATGTTGGAATTTCATTTTTTAGCAATAATGGAGTTACAAGTAAAAGAGCTGCAATTACAGGTATAGCACCTAATACCAAGTAAACTGGTTTTACCATTTCACTGCAAATACTGCCAATTTGCAAATAAATCTTAGTAATAGTTAAAATTCAAGCAAAATATTTCGATTCTTGTGGGTCTGTAGCCTAGCCTGGTAGGGCGATGGTCTCCAAAACCATCGATCGTCGGTTCAAATCCGATTGGGCCCACCATTATTTTATTATCTATTTCTTAAAACATTAAGAGCAGAGCCAGCTTTGAACCACTCTATCTGAGCTTGATTATAAGAGTGATTTAGCATGATCTCTTCTTTGTTTCCATCATTGTGAGTAATGATGCATTTGACTTGTTTGTCAGGTTGTAAGTTATTCAAATCAACTAGACTGATTTTATCATCTTCTAGGATTTTTTCATAATCATCAGGATTACTAAACGTTAATGCCAACAGACCTTGCTTTTTCAAATTTGTTTCATGAATTCTTGCAAGACTCTTTGTAATCACTGCAGCACATCCCAAGTATCGTGGAGTCATTGCTGCATGTTCTCTGCTGCTTCCTTCACCGTAATTGTTATCGCCAATGATTACCCATCTCATCTCTTTTTCTTTGTACTGCCTTGCAATTTTTGAAAATGATTCAAGTTCATTGTTTAGAACGTTCTTGCCTTTTCCAACTTCGTCATTAAATGCATTAACTGCACCAAGCAACATGTTATCACTGAGATTATCCAAGTGTCCACGAAGAGACAACCACGCACCAGCAGGGGAAATATGATCAGTTGTACATTTTCCTTTGGCCTTCACCATAATTGGAAGTTCTTCAAAGTCATTTCCATCCCATTTTGTGAATGGTTCTAGTTTTTGCAATCGTTTACTGTTAGGGTCAATGATTACCTCAGCATCATCAGAGTTTACTGGCGGTGCAACAAAGATTCCTTCGGGTCTCATGAATCCCTCTTTAGGAACTTCAGGAGCAGGTTTTGGAGGTTCTAGTTTGAATTTTGTTCCATCAGCTGCAGTTAATTCATCAATGAGTGGGTTAAAGGAAAGTTTTCCGCCCAAAGAAAGTGCAATAATCATTTCAGGACTACCAATAAAGTTCAACGTACTGCGGTGTCCATCATTTCTTCCAGGGAAATTTCTGTTAAAGGTTGTAACAATAGTATTTTTTTCATCATTATCTAGTTCAGGTCTGTTCCATTGACCAATGCAAGGACCACATGCATTTGCTAATACAGTTGCACCAATGTCTTTTAGAGAATCCATCTGTCCATCACGTTCGATTGTTCCTCTAATTTGTTCAGAACCAGGAGTGACTAGTAACGGAATTTTAGCTTTGATTCCTTTTTGCTTTGCTTGTTCAGCCAAACTTGCAGCTCTTGACATGTCTTCATAAGATGAATTTGTACAACTTCCAATTAGTGCGACAGAGATTGGATCAACATAATCATTTGATTTTACATCATCAGATAATTCAGAAATGGAACGTGCCAAGTCAGGAGTGTGAGGTCCTACAATGTGTGGCTCTAATGTAGAAAGATTAATTTCAATCACTCTATCAAAGAATTTTTCAGGGTTTGATTCAACTTCAGGATCAGCTACAAGTGATTCTTTGTTTTGATTTGCAAGCTCTGCAATGTCACCTCTGTTTGTATATTTGAGATAAGTCTCCATTCTTTCATCATATGGGAAAACAGAACATGTTGCACCAATCTCAGCACCCATGTTAGTGATTGTGGCTTTACCAGTACAGCTAATTGATTTTGTTCCAGGTCCAAAGTATTCAACAATAGAATTAGTTCCACCTGAAACTGTTAGTTGTTCTGCAACTTTTAGGATAATGTCTTTAGGTGCAGTCCAACCACTTAGTTCTCCAGTTAGTTTTACACCGATTCTTTTTGGATATAGTAATTCCCAGGGCATGCCAGCCATTGTTTCTGCTGCATCTAATCCGCCTACACCGATTGCAACCATTCCAAGACCACCTGCGTTTGGAGTGTGGGAATCAGTTCCAATCATCAGTCCACCAGGAAATGCATAATTCTCAAGAACCACCTGATGAATAATTCCTGCTCCTGGTTTCCAAAAACCACAACCATACTTTGCAGCAGCTGATTGCAAAAATTTGAAAACTTCGCTGTTTTCATCAAGGGATACTTTCATGTCAATATCACCTTGAACTTCAGCCCGAATCAAATGATCACAGTGAACAGTTGTTGGCAGAGCTGCTTGCTTGAGTCCTGCTTGCATGAACTGCAACATTACCATTTGTCCTGTTACATCTTGTAATGCGACTCTGTCGGGTTTTAGAAAAACATAATCTTTTCCACCAGCATAATTTTTGTCATCAATTTCGTTAAAATGTCCAGATAGGATTTTTTCAGTAAGTGTTAGTGGTCTTCCAGTAACATTTCTAAATTTTGCAATATTTTCTTTTAATTTAGCATAAACACCGGAAACAAGTTCTGGAGTAGAATCAATATTCACAATATGCAAAAAATGTATCCCGAATTTAATATTTACAATTAAAAAAATTGCAAAAACAAAGCCATAGGCATGTAAATTCTTAACAATTATAAGCCAAAAGCCGCTTTTTAATACAGTGTTAGTTAGTAGATTTTCTGTTGTGAGGTATAATCATGGTCAATAAAGGATTCCCTAAATTTGGCATGTCACAAGCTGGAGCATTTGTTGCAGCATTAAAAAATTATAATTTACCAGATTTTATTCTAGTACTAGTTGCAAAAGAATGTAAATCAGAACTACTTGAAAGAGGTAGAATTGATGACAGACTACAAAGCATGAATGATGATGCTTTAGAATTATTACACAAAGTGTTTGTTGGCTGTGAAGAAGATGCTGCAGGAAAATATGCCCAATACAGATTCTATGCATATGTATCAAGCATGTATCATAAATGCGAAGTTATAGTTAATGACACAATTCCAGGAGCATCAGGTAAAAACCACAAGGTTCCTGTTGCAGTAAAAAACAATGGAATGTACATAGCAGTTGCATATAACAAGGCAACTGGAAATCCAGTAAATAAAAAAGAAACAGCCAGATTTTATGATATGGTTGATGATATCAAAAAAGGAGATCATGGCACAATGTTAACTGATGGAATTTATGGTTCATCTGTAGGTTTTAGAGGAGATGCATTAGTTGAACTTGAAACACTAAGTAAATCAAGAACAAATGATCCTGAAAACAAATTAGATTTCAAAACTGCAAATTTTGAAAACAATATTTATTCAGTCACTAAATGCTGATTCTAGAAATTTTATTATAAATTAAATTGTGAAGTATCCATTGTTAGAAACATCGGTTTACCATCTGTTTTTTTAAAATCTTCATCATATTGTTCAAATTCTAATTGCTCAAAGAGATGTTTAGTCCATACATCATGTACATCTTGAATGAATTTTTTATGTCCATTAATTCTCAACATTTCATGTATTAATTCATGAGATACAGTTGTACAATTTTTTTCTGCAAGAAATAAAGTATCTTTGTTTTCTTTTGGAGATTGCCAAAATACCATCCCAAAATTTTCAGCATGGTATCCTTCACAAGTACAGTCAGTCCACCAGGGTTTGAAATGAGTAAGATAGAAATGGAAAATGTCTTTTCCTCTTTGTTCATGATCACGTACTAAGGTATGTGTATCAAGACGTTGAAGAATACTTCGAGGGTGTGTGATCATCTCATCACATTGAATTTCATAATCTTTGCCAAATTTTTCTTTTAACCAAACCTGATAAAATTTACTCATTTTTTTAACATATTCAAATTCAAATTGTCGTTTTTCACGATCCTCTTCAGGTACTACAAAAATAAAATGTAAAATCATAATAAGAAAAAAGGGTGTTTATGTTTGACCTTCAATACCCATCAAGGTTAGAGTTGAACGAATCTTTTCAATTTTTCGGATTTTCCAAGTAATTGTTTCTCTAAGTTTTTCAACAGTATCAGATTCGATCTTGGCCAAAATATCGTATGCACCGAAAGTTCCATGAACTTCCTTAACACCTTCTAAGCCCTTTAGTTGCTGAATAATAGCTTCTTCTGAACCTAGTTCACAGTTTATTAAAACATAAGCTGTTGCCATACAGAAATTAAATAAATCGACTATATCAATAAACCGATTATAATCATTTTTGAGACATCTTTAGAATAGAATCCCAAATAGGCTTTGGTACAGGCATTACGGATAATCTTGAAATTCTAATCAGTTCCCAATCTTTGAATTTTTTCTCTTTTTTCATTTCATCAAGAGTTACTGGACGCTTTAGAGATTTTTTGTATTTTACATCTACAACAATAAAACGCTCAACATCCTCTTTGGGATTAGGATAAGGTTTTGAAGTGACTTGCATGATTCCTACAGCCTGCCTTTCATCACCTGTATGATAAAATAAGATAAGATCACCAGATTTCATTTCTCTCATATGCTTCAAAGCAAGATTGTTGTGAACCCCATCCCATACAGTAGTTTTTTCTTTTTTCAGTTGTTCAAAATTATATCCTCTTGGTCCACTGGGTTCTTGTTTTGCTAACCAATAATTCACCATTTCATTTTTCTGTATTATTATCGGTGTTTAATGGTTTTTGGAAATAGAGATGTTCCCCGGTTCTGACTCGCACAAAATCATTGGTCATAGCCATACGCCTCCTCGCGTTCTAAAACCGGGGTTGCCCATAATGTAGCACACCTGGGTGAATTAGAAATCACTGGTATCATTACGATCGACTCATCCTAATCCGTCTGCATGCCTGCTCTTGGGCGATTAATTATAGAATTACTCCTACTAAAAACCATTGAGGAAATTATTTATCAAAAAAAATCAATTTATCTAAAATTAAATTTCGATACAGAATATCATTTGTATGGAACTGAATAATCAAACTCTATTTTTTATTGGAATAATTTTTGTTATGCTAGGCTCCATGATTATAATCTTTGATTACCCACAAATCCAATTCCTTGACAAAGTAAAATCAGATCAAAATTATTGGCAAATGGATAATTTAGATATCCATCAAAGATTGAAAATTGAGATTTCTATAGGATTTGGATTTTTAGTGATAGGAATTGTTTTGTTTATTATTTCATTTCTAAATAGATTTAAGAATAGATTCAGATAATGAAATTTCGAATCCTACAACAGGTACACGGATTTTATAATTTTCAACAATCTTTGAATTAATTTTTCCAATAATTCCAATTGGAGTATTATTTAGAATAATTGATGCACAGTGACCTTCTTCAAAAGTAGGATTTGTAGTGGTTTTAGTTTCAATTTGAATCCCAAATCCAATATTTAGTGCAGATTGAATTATTGATTTTATTTCTGTAAAATTAGCATCTTTATGAGCACTAATTCCTGAAAAATTAATTTTTTCAGATACAGGATTCTCAAGAGTAAAAACAGTTCCAGTTTCAAACATTTTTTG
>DATHYS010000019.1:0-2170 GCA_035458995.1 Candidatus Nitrosopumilus sp. | reverse complement strand
AAATGGTTTGAGCACAATCCACAGTTGTTTGGACATGAGCATTTGTCAATCATTACGTTTGGAGAATGAGCACCTTTGCCATCCATCCAGTATGTGCTGAATTTCTTGTACATTTCATAAGAACCAAAGTATAATTCCTCACATTCACCGTGAGTTGGACAAATTTTTGACATAAACACTTGATTGTCTCTCTCAAAGACTTCAGCGTCCAGAATCATATTACAGTCAGGACAGATACTTTGAGTGAATCTGATTGTAGATTTTTTACCTAAATTTTTAGTTGATTGATTGGATATCTGAATTAGTGCCATACCTATTATGGTCACTTTTCTGAGATGATATATAACGCATTTCCTACTTGCCCCCGTGGGGAATTTAGGAGGTAGGCAGACCTGATTTAAATACCAAAACTGATCGATTAGATCGCAGATGAGCATTTCAGATAAAACAAGAAAGGCATTAGAAAAAATCGGTCTTACCAGTTATGAGATTAGAACATTTTCAGCTTTGCTCAAATCAGGAGAATTAACAGCATCAGATCTTAGTCAAAAATCAGGAGTACCATACTCAAAAATTTATGAAGTATTGGGAACTTTGGAAGAAAAAGGTTGGATTGGTTCAGATGATTCAAGACCAACAAAATATTTTGCAAAGTCACCATCAACAGGTCTTGAAACTACAAAACAAAAAATGGAAACTGATTTTTCACAGAATCAAAATGTGATTTTAAATGAACTAGTTCCATTGTATGAAAAAAGTGGAACTAGTGAAAGACCAGATATTTGGGTATTATCAGGTGCAGTAAACATTGCAGCTAAAATTTTAGAAATGGTAGAGACCTGTAGAAACGAAGTAATGATTGCATTACCAGAAGCAGGAGTTGAACTAGTAAAACAGGCTTTACCAAAATTGAGATCACTTCATGATAAGGGAGTAGATATTACAATTCTAACATCAGACAAAATGGATAAAGAATCAATTAAAGCAATCAAAAGAGTAGCGACTGTCACAATTAAAAAAGGACTGTTTGGAGGAGGTATAATTTCAGATAAAAGATATGTAGTGATTCTATTAGGTCCTGAAATTGGAGGTGTAAATTCTTCAGAAGTGGTTGCAATTTGGGCAGATCATGCTGGATTGGCAGGATTTGCACGTCAATATTTTGAATATTTATTAAAAGATTCAAAGAAGGTTTAACATGGACGCATTAGATGATGAAGCACTTTTTGTAGGAACTGCCGAAGCAGAACATGTTGAGATGTATCTTAAAGCAATTTGGCACATAAAAGAAAGAGGCGAAGACGTAAAAATTAGTACAATAGCAAAGATGCTCAATGTTAGACAACCAAGTGTGGTTCAAATGTTAAAGAAATTAAATAGTAAAAATCTTGTAAATTACAATAAAGCAGGTGTAAGGCTAACAGAAGATGGTGAAAGAATAGGTGCCAGTATGATGAGGAACAGTAGATTATTAGAAGTTCTCATGGATAGTGCATTAAAAGTTGAAATCGATGAAGAAATGGTTTGTGGAATTGAACATCATATGAATAAACAGTTTACAGATGCCCTTTGTGTAATGCTAAAGCATCCAAGAAAATGTCCACATGATCATGAAATTCCAATGGGCGAATGTTGTAAATCAACATAAGTGGAACAACCCAAAAGATATATCATCTTAGAAATTATATTTAAACATGGCATGTTTCTGTGGCTGTGAGACATATGAAAAGAATGATGATGGTTTCAAAATTGCATGTGTAAAATGTGGACATGGACCTCAAAATCATAATGACGAATTCAGAGATGCAGCAAGAAAGAACGAATCACAAAGTCAAAAACGTGATGCAGATTTCGGATAATTATTCGCCAATAATTTTAACTAAAACTCTTTTTGGTCTTTTTCCATCAAATTCACCATAGAAAATTTCTTCCCATGGACCAAAATCTAATTCACCATTTGTAATTGCAATTACTACTTCTCTTCCCATTACTTGCCGTTTAAGATGAGCATCTGCATTATCCTCACCTGTTTTGTTATGATCATATTGTGTAGTTGGTGCATGCGGGGCTAATTGTTCTAACCATTTTTCATAATCGTGTAATAATCCACCTTCATTATCATTAATGAAAACACTTGCAGTGATATGCATCGCATTAACAAGACATAGTC
>DATHYS010000018.1:0-8452 GCA_035458995.1 Candidatus Nitrosopumilus sp. | reverse complement strand
ATTATTTTCATTTGGTTTGAAAATTCCTGTTTCTAAATTACCAAATGTTTCAGAAGTACTTCTTAAAGTCATGCCATTTGTTACATCAACAGTTGCTTTTACTTCATATGTTGATGATGTACCTTGTTTTACTACTATGGTATAGTAACCATCTTCAGTCCAGTTTGGACCAATTGTAAATGTAGTGCCAAAGTTTCCATCAGCATCTGGTGTTGTCTGTCCAGCTGCAACTAGATTCTGATTTGGAGACCATACAGAAAATGTGACATCTGTGTAATCTGAAGCTGTTGTACCAGTTACAGTTATCATATTTCCTGCTTTCTCAGTTGTTGCTGTAATAGAGATTCCCTGAGTTTGAGCAAAAGCTTCTTGCTGAATTGAGGTCATTGAAACTAATGACAGTGCCATGAGGGCTATTGCCATTGATGTTGTAGAACGTTTAAAATTCATCCTATTTTCACCCAGCATTATTGCTATTTATGTATATTTAAAAATAGAAAAAAGATGAAATTTAGTATCTTGGAATAATACTAAGTCTTGATTTTGCAGAAACTGCAATTATTGAGATAATTGCTACTGCTAGAATCATTGCTGCGATTGTACCAAATTCTGGGATTACAAACGTACCGATTATCTCGATCTCTTCAGCACCTGCTGGGAATGCTATGGTGAGTGTTCTATCAGTTGATGTCATAGTCTCTTCAAAGTCTACTTCTTCTCCGTCAACTAGGACGAAAAAGTCATCATCTTCACCATTAATTGTTGCATCTAACACAGATCTAGGTATTGTGAGTGTGAGTGAACCGTCATTTGTAGCATCGATAGATACGATTAGTGAATTTGCATCCACATCAGGCATAATACTTAGTAGTTTTCCACCTGTAATTTCATATCCAATTAAATCACTAGATCCTGAGACTGAAACTGTTGTATCAGTTACTTCAGAATCTCCGCCAGTTGGTGGTGTGATTGTAGATCCTCCGAATTCAAATGTTGTACTTGCTGCATTGTTTTTGTTGTCTCCATATTGGACTGTAATTGTATACGTGCCTTCATTTTTCATTAATGATCCACCTGCTGCAATAGTGGTGCTGAATTTCTTATCAGCGCCAACAGTAAGTTGATCAATGAAAACAATAGCCATGTCTGATGATACAGTTACAGTAAGTCCATAACCTCCTAGAAGTTGAGCTACTTCACCTGTTACCAGGATTGTCTCTCCTTCAGAATATGATGGCTTGTCTGTAGATACTACAACAGAACTTTGTCCAAATGCTGGTGACATGCCAATACTTGCAAATAAAATTGCAGATAAGGCAAACACTGCTAGTTGAGATTTCATTGTTTTTACGCCTAGAGTTGGACTATTTAAGGTTGTGAAAAAATTTGTTGACTAAATAGAAAAAAGACTGATTTTCGTCCGACTTCAAATTACATATATATTAACCCGAGCGTGAATTTTTGACAGTTTGTGTGTTTTCATTAGTGCTACATTTAATGTTGAATATGGGGGTATTCTAAATGGCAACTAAGAAAAACCAAATTCTAGTACCTGATCATGTCTATGTCCCTAAACATGAAATTATTCCTAAATCAGAAGCTGAAGAAGTTTTAAAAAAATACAATTGTAAACCAACTGAATTACCATTAATCTTTGTAAACGATCCTGCAATTTTGGGACTTGGTGTAAAACCTGGTGATATGATAAAGATCACCAGAAAAAGTCCAACTGCAGGTGAAAGTCTCTATTATCGATATGTGGTGGAAATCTAAATGGCAGATCCTTCAACTAAAAGATGGCCAGTAATTCAGGATATCCTAAAACGTGAAGGTATTGCTAGACAACACCTAAACTCATTTGATGAATTTTTAGAAAGAGGACTACAAAGTATCATCAATGAAGTTGGACAAATCGATATTGAAAATGCTGAATACCCTTACAAGATTCAACTAGGTAAAGTCAAATTACAACAACCAAGAATGATGGAGCTTGACGGTTCAATAACCCACATTACTCCAGCTGAGGCAAGATTGAGAAACGTTTCTTACTCTGCACCAGTAATGATGGAGGCAAGTGTTGTTGAAGATGGAAAAATCTTAGAATCTAGATTTGTCCACATTGGTGACGTACCAGTAATGGCAAAATCAAATGCATGTATTTTACATAATTTCTCTTCTCAAAAATTAATTGAACACGGTGAAGATCCAAACGATCCTGGTGGTTACTTTATCATCAACGGCTCAGAGCGTGTTATTGTTGGATTAGAAGATCTTTCTTACAACAAGATAATTGTCGATAGAGAAACTGTTGGTGGAAACATTGTTTTCAAAGCCAAAGTATATTCTTCAATTGTTGGTTATCGTGCAAAATTAGAACTCGTCATGAAAAATGATGGATTAATCGTTGCCAGAATTCCTGGTTCTCCAGTTGATATTCCAGTTGTTACATTAATGAGAGCACTTGGATTAGAATCCGATAGAGAAATTGCATCTGTAGTTTCTCTAGTTGATGATATTCAAGATGAGCTTGAAGGCTCTTTTGAAAAAGCAGGTGATGTACCAACCGCAAAAGACGCCATTGTCTATATCAGTAAGAGAATTGCCCCTGGAATGTTAGAAGAATTCCAGATTAAACGTGCTGAGACTTTACTTGATTGGGGACTCTTGCCACACTTGGGCAAACATCCTGAAAACAGAAAAGAAAAAGCACAATTCTTGGGAGAAGCTGCTTGTAAATTATTAGAACTAAAACTTGGATGGATTACTCCTGATGACAAAGACCACTATGGAAACAAGGTCATCAAATTTGCAGGACAAATGTTAGCTGATTTGTTTAGAACTGCATTTAGAAATCTGGTCCGAGATATGAAATATCAACTAGAGCGTTCAGGTCAAAAACGTGGAATTAATGCAGTTGCTGCAGCAATTCGTCCGGGAATTATTACTGACAAACTAAACAATGCGATTGCAACAGGAAACTGGGGCAGAGGACGTGTAGGTGTTACACAATTACTTGATAGAACAAACTATCTCTCAACAATTAGTCATCTTAGAAGAATTCAATCTCCTCTAAGTAGAACTCAGCCAAACTTTGAAGCAAGAGATTTGCATGCTACACACTTTGGTAGAATTTGTCCAAGTGAAACTCCTGAAGGTTCAAACTGTGGTTTGGTCAAAAACCTAGCACTATCTGGAATCATCTCAGTAAACGTACCATCTGAAGAAATTATAGAAAAACTCTATGATCTTGGAACTGTTCATTTCTTTGATGCAAAAGAAGATTTGAAGAAAGACGGAACCAGAATATTCGTTGATGGTCGCTTAATTGGATATTACAAAGATGGTGAAGAACTTGCACTATCTCTTAGAGAATTAAGAAGAAATTCAAAGATTCATCCACACGTTGGAATATCATTCCACAAATCTGAAATCGAAGGCTCTACTAGAAGACTATATGTCAATTGTAATGCTGGTCGAGTTTTACGTCCGCTAATCATTATCAAAGATAACAAGCCATTACTAACTGCAGAATTATTAGATAAAATTTCAAAGAAACTCCTCTCATGGACTGATCTTTTGAGAATGGGAATCTTGGAAATGATTGATGCAAACGAAGAAGAAAATTGCTATGTTACACTAGATGAAAAAGATTCAAAAAAACATACTCACTTGGAAGTATTCCCACCAGCAATTCTAGGTGCAGGAGCTTCTATCATCCCATATCCTGAACATAACCAATCTCCAAGAAATACATACGAGTCTGCAATGGCAAAACAGAGTTTAGGATTCTCAACACCAATGATGAATACCAGTACATATGTTAGACAACACTTTATGCTATATCCTCAAGTCCCAATTGTCAATACAAAAGCCATGAAGCTTTTAGGATTAGAAGACAGACCAGCAGGTCAGAACTGTGTTGTTGCAGTATTGCCTTTTGATGGTTACAACATTGAAGACGCAATTGTATTGAGCAAGGCTTCAGTAGATAGAGGTCTTGGTAGAACTTTCTTCTTTAGAATTTATGATGCTGAAGCAAAACAATATCCTGGTGGAATGCGTGATACCTTTGAAATTCCAAATGCTGAAGATAACATTAGAGGATACAAAGGAGAACGTGCATACAGATTACTTGAAGATGATGGTGTAGTTGCATCAGAATCACCAGTTAAAGGTGGAGACATCCTAATTGGAAAAACTAGTCCTCCAAGATTTATGGAGGAGTATAGAGAATTCGAATCTTCTGGTCCATACAGACGAGATACTTCAGTTGGTGTGAGACCATCAGAATCTGGAGTAATTGACACTGTAGTTATGACTCAATCAAATGAAGGTGGAAAAATGTATAAAATTAGAGCAAGAGATATGAGAATTCCAGAAATTGGTGACAAATTTGCATCAAGACACGGACAAAAAGGTGTACTAGGAATTTTAGCAAAAGCAGAAGACTTACCATATACTGCAAATGGAATGTCTCCTGATGTTTTGATTAACCCACACGCATTCCCTTCAAGAATGACAGTTGGAATGATGATGGAATCTATCTGTGGAAAAGCTGCAGCATTACGTGGAAAGAGATTTGATGGTTCTGCATTTGTTGGAGAGAAAATGCCTGAAGTCAAAGAAGTAATGGATGCACATGGTTTTGAATATTCTGGTAAAGAAATAATGTATGATGGAAGAACTGGTAAATCATTCCCAGTAGAAGTTTTCATCGGTGTTGTATATTATCAAAAACTACACCACATGGTTGCAGACAAAATCCATGCAAGGGCTCGTGGACAAGTTCAGATGTTAACCAAACAGCCAACTGAAGGAAGAGCAAGAGGTGGTGGTTTGAGATTTGGTGAAATGGAAAGAGACTGTTTAATTGCATATGGTGCTTCAATGATTCTTAAAGACAGATTGTTAGACGAATCTGATAAATCTGATATTTTCGTATGTGAGAGATGTGGACTAGTTGCATATCATGATGTTAAACAAAGAAAATACGTTTGCAGAGTCTGTGGTGACAAAGCCAAAGTATCCTCTGTATCAGTAGCTTATGCATTCAAACTGCTCTTACAAGAAATGCAGAGTCTTAACGTCGCACCAAGATTGTTAATCAAGGAGAAAATCTAGAATGTCTGTTCAAGCAATTAAAGCAATTGATGGAATTCGTTTCTCAGTATGGTCTCCAACTGAAATCAGAAAATACTCTGTAGCAGAAGTTACTGCTCCTGAAACATATGATGAAGATGGAATGCCAGTTCAAGGAGGTCTTATGGATGGCAGATTGGGAACACTTGAGCCTGGACAAAAATGTCTTACATGTGGAAATACTGCCGCAAGATGTCCTGGACACTTTGGTCATATTGAACTTGCTGAACCAATCCTACACATTGCCTTTATCGATAATATCTACAAATTGTTACAATCAACATGTCGTTCTTGTGCAAGACTCAAAGTTCCTCAAGAGGATCTAAATGCATTTAAGAAAATCAAAGACAAGCATGCCGCATACACTGTAGTTTCACAAAAAAGAATTCCTGAGCAAATCATTGAAAAAGCAAAGAAAGCAAAGGAGTGTCCTCACTGTGGTAAAACACAATACGAACTAGTCTTTACAAAACCAACAATCTTTGTAGAGAAAACCGAAATCGGTGAACACAGATTATTGCCAATTACAATTAGAGAAAGATTTTCACAAATCTTAGATGATGATTTGGAACTATTATCATATGATCCAATTACTGCAAGACCAGAATGGTTTATTCTCCAAGCATTACCTGTCCCACCAGTAACTGTCAGACCTTCAATCATTCTTGAAACAGGAATCAGATCAGAAGATGACTTGACACACAAAATGGTAGATATCATCAGAGTTAATCAAAGACTAAAAGAAAGCAAGGAAGCTGGAACTCCTCCATTAATTGTTCAAGATTTAGTTGACTTGTTACAATATCACTCTACAACATATTTTGATAACGAAGTTTCTGGAATTCCACAAGCTCATCATCGTTCTGGACGTCCTCTCAAAACATTAACTCAAAGACTCAAAGGAAAAGAGGGAAGATTTAGAGGTTCATTATCTGGAAAGAGAGTCGACTTTTCAAGTAGAACTGTAATTTCACCAGATCCTAACTTGGACTTGTCTGAAGTCGGAGTTCCTGAACAAGTTGCTATGAAACTAACTATTCCTGAAATTGTTACAGAGTGGAACATTGAAAGAATGAGAAAACTCGTAATCAATGGCCCTGAAACATTCCCTGGTGTAAACTATATTGTAAGACCAGATGGTGTAAAGATTAGATTAGATTTCGTAGAAGACCGCTCTACAATTGCTGAAACATTAGAAATTGGCTATCTTATTGAAAGACATCTTGCAGACGGTGATATTGTCATGTTTAACAGACAGCCATCACTCCACCAAATGTCTATTATGGCTCACTATGTCAGAGTACTTCCAGGTAAAACTTTTAGATTACATCCTTCTGTTTGTCCGCCATACAACGCAGACTTTGATGGTGATGAGATGAACCTTCACGTCCCTCAAAGTGAGGAGGCAAGAGCAGAAGCAATTCTCTTGATGAGAGTTCAAGACCAATTAATCTCTCCAAGGTATGGTGGCCCAATTATTGGTGCACTAAGAGACTTTGTAACTGGCGCATATCTTCTAACTAAAGACGACACAACACTATCTGTCCAAGAATTTTCAAACTATGCAATGCTTGGTGGTTACACTGATCCACTTCCAAAACCTGGAACCAAAACAAAAGATGGACCTGCATACACTGGAAAGCAACTCTTCTCATTATTCTTACCAAAGGACTTTAACTATGTTTTAACATCAAAATGGTCCAAGGGAACAAAAGGTCCAGAAAAAGATGTTGTAATTAAAAACGGTGAACTCATCAGCGGTGTAATTGATAAAACATCAATCGGTGCAGAAGAACCAGAAAGTGTCTTACACAGAATTACCAAAGATTATGGAAATGCAATCGGTAAGAATTTCTTAAACTCTATCTTAATCATGGTAAAACAATTCATCACTCACTATGGATTCAGTTATGGATATGGTGATCTTGAAGTTCCAGAAAAGGATGAAGCACAAATTCTAGCTGACATTCAAGAGACATATGGTATTGTTGCTGATTTGACTGATCAATACAACAAAGGAACTCTCAAACTAACTAGGGGTATGAAAGCAGAAGAGGCTTTGGAAGCATACATTGTTAACGAATTAGGTAAAGCCAGAATCAAAGCAGGAGATACTGCTAATGACTCTCTAGATGATAGTAACGCTGGAAAAATTATGGCCACAACTGGTGCAAGAGGTTCAGCACTTAACGTGGGTCAGATGGCTGGTGCATTAGGACAACAGTCTAGAAGAGGAAATAGAATGAATGATGGTTACAGTAATCGTGCATTAACTCACTATCAAGAACATGATAGTAATCCTGATGCCCATGGATTTGTAAAATCAAATTATAGAACTGGTCTTACAGCATTAGAATTCTTCTTCCACGCAATGGGTGGACGTGAAGGACTTGTAGACACTGCAGTCAGAACACAACAAAGTGGTTACATGCAGCGTAGATTGATCAACGCATTAGAACACATTAGATTAGAATATGATGGAACTGTAAGAGACCCACACGGACACATTGTTCAATTCCTTTATGGTGAAGATGGTATTGATGTGCAGAAAAGTGATCATGGTGAAGCATTTAACGCTAGTAGATTGGCCGAATCTCAATCCATTATTGATTCCGGAAAGAAAGCAACCAAAGATGAAGTCGATACTCTTACTAAAAAATACACCAAGACATTTAACCCAAGATTAACAGAACTTGTAACTGATGCTTTACACAAATCTAATCTAAGTAAAGATGGTGTTGAAGCAGTCTGTAAGAAGGGACTTTCACTTTACAATAAAGCCAAAGTAGAACCTGGTCAAGCAGTAGGAATTATTACTGCTCAATCAATTGGTGAACCTGGAACTCAGATGACTTTGAGAACATTCCACTTTGCAGGAATTAAAGAAAGAAACGTTACCTTGGGTCTTCCAAGATTAATCGAACTAGTAGATGCAAGAAAGAAACCAGTTACTCCAACTATGGATATTTACCTTGATGAGGAATCAAAGAAATCTCGAGAAAAAGCAATTGACGTTGCAAGAAATGTTTTGCAGACCAAAGTAAGCGCATTGATTGCTGATACTGAAACAGACTATTCTACAAATATCAAATTAATTCTCAGCACAAACAGACTCAATGAAAGAGGTTGCTCAGTTTCAGAAGTAGAAGCCGCACTCTCATCTAACAAAAAATTCAAGATGGAAGTTACAGGAGAATTGATCACTTTGAATTTAGTTGAAGAAGCTGATACTGCAACTGCAATCGCAATTAGAAATAAAGTTCTCAATACTACCGTTAAAGGAGTTCCAGACATTGAACGAGTTACCTTGGTT
>DATHYS010000017.1:0-11095 GCA_035458995.1 Candidatus Nitrosopumilus sp. | reverse complement strand
AATTAAAACAATCTTAAAAATAATTATGTTTTTTATAAATCAGGATCTTCATATTTTTCCCACATTTCCATTTTCAACCAACAGTTATTGCATGTTGTTGGCATGTCTTTTACCTCATTATGTGAAATGGAGTGATTTTGGTGACAAATCTTACAGGTATAGTACTCTGTAATCAACTCTGACATGCGTAAAATTTGAAATTATATGATTAAAGGATCACTATACAATGAAACTAAACTCCAAAAGATTGGGATTTTTTTTCACATTTAGGACAATTCTCGCCCTTTGTTTCCATTCCACACTTTTTACAGTACTTATCAATGCCTGCAACTTCACGAGGACTGGTTTTTGCAATCTTTATTATCAAAATTGCTACTACCAAAACCCCTATTGCAATTCCAATGTATGCAAGTGCCATACATTAACTAGTGTCTTATGTGATAAAAACTAATTTTATACTGATAAAACATACTGATTTGCCATAATTTTCTTAATGTCATCAAGATATTGTCTACGTGTACTGCTAACAAATTTCCAGCGTGTTTCCATTTCATCTTCTAGAATCTCATAAACTAAATCTATCTCTTCTCCTGCATCAAGTTCTCTTTTTGCAACAATCATTAGTTCTTGCAGCCGAAGTTTTTTTCTCCAAGTATGAGCACAATCAACCATAATTTTTCTTTGAATTATATGCTAAAAGGATCACTATTCATTGAATCTATTTCTAGATTTAGACAGAAATATCTTTTCCAGGAACTAATTTGTTTATTTTTGGAATATCATGAATTTCTAGTCCTTCTAAATATTCTAATTGATCTGATATCAATTCCGAATCGCCAAACGAAATCAAAACTCTATCGTTGTGTTTTATCTCGTACAGATTGATATCCGAAATAGATTTTCCATTTACAAAAAACTTCATAGAATTGTCTCTATCAATACAGTACTGAGTTGCATCTGCTTGATATCCTAACTCTATACATTCAGCTGTAATCTTTAGTCCAAATGATGCAAAAAGCATATCCAATGGAACGTTAGTAGCATGCTTGTGAACTAGATATGAATTATCATTTTCAAAATGAATATACTTGCTCTGAATCTGAAACTGTGGGTGTGAAAAATCTACCATATCTCCATTGACAAACACTACCAGTGCTGCATGTGCATGATCACTCCCAAACTGACCCACCCCGTAATGGGTTGCCATCTTTTCTTCTGCCGTCTTAAAAGTAGTGTTGTCTATAATCTGAGAATCAATCTCACTTTGGTTTAGAAAATAAAATGAAAATACTCCTGCAGCCACCAAAACAAAGGCAATTCCAAAGATTGTAAGAGCTTTACCTTTTGATCTTGACTCTTCAGATTCTATCTCAGATTCAAAATATGCAGAGTTACTCTCATCCATTCTTCCTGGAAGGCTAAAATCAGAATCTTCCTTTGGTAAAACCTTCTCAGTCAATCATTAGACTTGGTTGTTTTATCGTATAAATTTCCATGTTTGAAATTATCTATACTCTCCACCACAATCACCAATGACATCAAACAAGTCATTTGACTTTACAGATATACTGTCTATTGATGAAATGTCTTGTTGATCTAGTTTTACATCAAAAACCTTTGAATTATCCTCTCGATGCTCTGCAATTCCAAGTCTTGCACCAATAATGACTCCTGCAACTTGCGGTCGATCTAAAACAAATCTTGTCGCAACATTTGCAATGCTGCAGTTGTGTTTTTTTGCTATACCGTTTAACACAGATAATAATTCCTGGAATAATTCCCATCCTCCCCATACATCAATCATATTCTTGTATTTTTGAAGGCTTGATGTAGTCAAATTTCCTCTATGTGGTTCATCAACTCCTAGATATTTCTCGGAGAAAAACCCTCCAAGCAAAGTCCCATATGTTAGAATCTTTATTCCATGCTTTGCAAAAAATGGTGCCATTAATTTTTCAGGTCTCTGGTCTAAAATGGAATACTGAACCTGATTTGATACAATGTTATGACCATGCTCTTTCATAATTTTTACTCGTTCAGTATCAAAGTTTGTCAATCCTAGATGTTTGATTTTATTTTCGCTTTGTAATTTAGATAGATTATTCATCGCATCAAGATAACTTGGATCATTGTAATCCCACCAGTGAAATTGGAGCAAATCTATACAATCTGTGTCCATTTTTTGCAATGATTGCTCGATATAGTGAGTTACAATACTGTTACTCATTGGTCCGGGGTTTGGAACGAATTTTGTTAGAGCTTGAAATTCTTTTTCTGTACCTACTTTTCTTCTAAACTGACCAATCAATGATTCAGCAGGACCATAAATGTCTGCCAAATCCCAAGTTGTAAATCCAATATCTTGGTATTTTTCCATATCTGCAACTGCAGATTCTGAATCAATCTGACCGTGACCCCCTGCAACCTGCCACATTCCATTAAGAATCCTGCAAATCTTTAGATCATCTGCAAGAACCGTTTTCTCTATTGGCATATATCAAAGAATTATTCTATGAAATTATAGTTTACTTGAATAATATTGAAGAATACCATACCAGTAAGTGTAGAAAATTATTTTGGATCTAGTAAAAAATGCTGAATTATTTGCAAAAAACAAACATGCAGGACAATTAAGAAAGGATAGTACTACACCATACTCTAAACATCTTGAAGATGTTGTAAACCGTCTCAAAAGTTTGGGTGTAATTGATGAGCAGATACTTTGTGCAGGATGGCTCCATGATACTATGGAGGAAACAGAAACAACTTTTGATGATTTGTATGAACAATTTGAGAGTGAAATTGCAGTTCTTGTATCATCATTATCTAAAGATATGACATTGACCAGAAAAAAAAGAAATCAAGCATATGCAGTTCAACTCAGAGAAGCCTCCTTTAGTGCAAAACTAATCAAACTATGTGATATTTCTGCCAACTTGAGTGATTTAAAAAACTTTGAAGCATCAAAATCAAAAAAAATACGACAAGTTAAAGAAAAAAGACATTATCTAAATATCATCAAAAATGATCTGATAGGTAATCCAAACTATCCTTATGTACAATCTCTTATTGAAAGTGCAAACTTGATTTTCATAAAGTATGGTCAGAGACCAATATCAGTCCAATCAAAGAAAAATTAGCCTTAAATTTATTCAATAATCTTAAATCTGCAAATTTTATAGGAATGTGTATGGCTGAAACTAGTAATTTTGATGTCTTAGATGAAATAAACAAAAAATATTTTACAGAACTTGAGCACTGGGTTCCACATATACAACAAACCCTATTTGATTTACAAAACGAATTCTACAAGTCATGGAGAAATACAGTTACTGCAAATACATCCCTGTACAAAGAATTTATCAACACTTCAGGATTTGAAATGCCAAAAGCTACAAATGACATTCTAAAAAGCATGAGTGAGGAAGGACTCAAGTATCGGGAAGTTTGTAACAAACTTGCAATATCAAATATAGAATCTATCAAAAATAGTGCTAAGACATGGAATGATAATGCAGATACATTTGTAGAGTTGAACCGAAAAATTATGCACTTTTGGCTATCTGCGTTTTCTCCAAAAAGAAATTAATCTAATATTACGACTGCAATAATTGCAACCATACTTCCAATAATGGCAATTATTGACAACTTACTTTTCTCACTCCATCCTTCTTTTATGGTAACTTTCATGACGATATTCTTCAAACTTTTTGTATCCACTTAAGCCTATTGCCAGATATCACAGAAATATCTAAATCACTACTATCTAACATCTAATCATCTTGGAACTACCGCGTGGAATGAAAGACTTTGAAGGAGAGGAAAATGCAAACATTGAACACATTAGATCACATTTTAAGAAACTATCGAATTTGTATGGATTTTCATTTATGGATCCGTCCCCCATTGAACTACTATCCACATTAGAGACAAAATCTGGCCCTGGAATTCGTGATGAAATTTACTATTTCAAAGATAAGGGTGATAGAGAAGTTGCATTACGTTTTGATTTTACAATGGGGCTGACAAGATATGCAGCATCTCAAAAATCAATGAAGCTCCCAGCAAAAATATCTGCATTTGGTGGAGTATTTCGATATGATGAACCTCAAAAAGGAAGATACAGATACTTTCATCAGTGGGATATTGAAATTTATGGGAAGGCTAGTCTTGAATCAGAAGCTGAAATCATCGAAATAACGTCAAGATTATTTGATTCTCTATTGCTCAAAAATATTACAATTGATATCAATCATCGAAATCTTGTAGAGTCATACATTAACAAAATATTTGATTCCAAAAAACCAGAACTAGTTGCAGATATTTTACGTGCAGTTGATAAGATTGCAAAAAAATCAAAAGAACAAATTCTAACTGAATTCCAAGAAAAAGGATACGAAACTGAAAAACTAGAAAAGATTCTAGAATTTTCACAAATTAAAGGAAGTATAGTAGAAATAGAAAAGATATTTGATACTACACAATTAGAGTCTTGGGATGAACTCAAAGCTTTAATTGATTCATTGGAAAATAGAGGAGTTTCAAATGTCAGAATTAATTTTGGAATTGTAAGAGGTCTCGATTACTATTCCGGAATTGTCTTTGAAGTGTTTGATAAAAATTCAAAACTAGGTGCACTAGCTGGTGGTGGAAGATATGATACACTAACTAAAGCATTCAATAGAGAAGATATTGGTGCAACGGGAGTTGCAGGTGGAGTTGAAAGAATAATGTTAACAATGCAAGAACAAAAAGTAATTTCTGAATCAAAACAAAATAGAGTTGCAGTATTATACATTAATGAAGAGATGCAAAAAGTTGCTCATTCTATAACATCTCTACTAAGACTAAACAATATTCCAACTGACATTGATTTGGCAGGACGTAACATGAAAAAACAAATGGATATTGCAACTGATGCTAAATTTGCAATCATTGTTGGCCCACAAGAACTAGAAAATGGAAATGTGGTTCTCAAAGATATGATTAATGGAACAGAAGGAACTATTTCATTAGAAAAACTAACTGAAGATCCAAAATCTATTCTTAATTTAGAAATGCTCTAGTTAACATCATTATCTCAGGTCCGCTAGTCAAAGAACCTACCACTACACAGTGATCATTTACCAATATCCCTGAAGATACATACGGAATTCCGTTATTGATTGAACTCTGCTCAATTTTTACGCCTAGTACATTGGATATGGTCTTCATGTCTTCCTCATCTGCTTCTGGATGTATGGCAGCTCCTGAATTATTTGCAACAATGACAACTCCTGTTTGATTAAACCCTGCAATTTTTTTCTGAATAACCTCTACTCCCAAAACATCTGAAATTGTTTGACAATCTTGTTTTGACAACCATGGAGATACAACAGCTCCTTTATCATTTGCACAGATTACATTTCCAAGAGCATTGAATTTAGTATCTAGTACTCCAACTTCTAAATCAGTTTCAGATTTCAAATAATCAAATTCATTTTGGTATGCGGTAGTAGGTAATAAAATTCCTTTATTGTTCATTACTGATAATGCTCCAATTAACCTTGTATTTGCAATTGCAGTATGAAGAATTTCAATATTCAGATATTTTGCAAGTTTGTCAGCTTTGGTTTGTGCAAATCCCATTGGTACCAACCCTATACTATTGTTGACAGTAACATACACTCCAAGATTTGGTCCCCTATACACATCAAACTTGATAATATCCATATCCAGAGAATTGATCTTTGATCGTTATGAACGTAAGGAAATTCTCCTTCGTAATTGATCGATTACTCACTTGTCTGTTCATCATACAGCTATCTAGCTTTAAATAATAACTCTAAGAAAATTGTATCATGCCAATAGCAGAAAATTTTCCTGAAGGCCTAAAGCCCCTTGGAAAAATTAACCTCGATGATGGAAATTTCCATATCATGTGGGGTCCAGGTAAAACCAAAAATACTGATGGTTCACAAGCTGAAACATTAGCAGATGCAGATGTTGTTGCAGCTTATACAGCAAAAGGAGAAGAACAAGTCCCTCTTGGAGTCAGTGGTACAATGGTTGCAGTAGACTGGGATTCTTGTGTTGCAGATGGTGCTTGCATTGAGGCTTGCCCTGTACAAGTTTTCCAATGGTACAGAACAGAAAAAGACATTCCAGCAAAAGATGTTGTTGGTCAAACCTTTGCAGGAACTGGAAGTGATGTAAAAGATGAACGCAAAGATCTTACTGATAAAGCAGATCCAATCAGAGAACACGATTGCATCTGGTGCATGGCATGTGTCTCAGTATGTCCACCAGCAGCTATCAAAGTTGATCAATCAAATGTTGAAAAACATGAAAGTGCTGCAAAAACTCTCTAAGTTAACAGATCTCACCTAGAAATTTCAGATTTTTCTATTTTTTTTAAATTTAGTCCCAACTAATTTTGTCTAGATTTAAATAATATTTCAAAATATTATTTTTCATGGTAGATCTACAAGTACCAGAAGACTTTTGTCACAACGATGTAAAACCAACGGGAAAAACTAGCCATTCTGATGGTGAGAATTTCCACTGGATTTGGGGTGAGGGAAGAACTGATGGTGCAGCATTTTCAAACGACGATGTAAAAGCAGCCTATGAAGCAAGAGGAGAAAAACAAGTTCCTCTAGGAATTCATGGTACTACTGTTGCAGTCGATTGGGATTCTTGTGTAGCAGCTGGTTCATGCATGAGTGTATGTCCAGTCCAAACATTCCAATGGTACAGAACCGAAAAAGATATTCCAGCTGAAAAATGCTTGGGAGAAACTTTTGATGGTACTGGCTTGACAGAACAAGATGAAAGATTAGATTATACAGACAAATCAATGCCAATCAGAGAACATGATTGCACAGTTTGTATGGCTTGTCAAGAAATCTGTCCTGAAGGAGCTATTCGAATCGAATCAGCTAACCAAGAATGGCACGAGAAAGCAGCCGGAACATATGTAATTATGAAATCTGGTTCTGAAAACCCACACGCACACGATTAAAAAGAATTTTTTTCTTTTTTCTTATTTTTCTATTTTACCTCAACAGATTTTAACTGCTTTTATCCAAGATTTTTTGCAGAGGTCGCCTAGCTCGGTAGGGCGCGGGCCTTGAGAGCCTGTGTGCGCAAGCATACGGGGGTTCAAATCCCTCTCTCTGCGTTTTTAATTTTCTATTTTAGCTAGTTCTGCCAACATTGCAGATAACTGAATTTCAGAATTTGCTCCAACTAGAACTCTATAATCATATTTTGCAATAACCTCTAAAATGTCCGCCAGTTTTTCATGTTTTGATTTGAATACTGCAGAGTTTAGATATTTTAGAAAATCCGATTCTGACATTCCATAAACTTTGATCAATTCAATCATTTTTTCTCTTGCTTCTGGCACCTTTCCAGAAAGTGCAATTTTTAGAACTTCATCAACATCCGTAGTTTTTGTCAATCCAGCTGAGGACTTTACATTCTCTTCTGTAATTCCACCTAGACTTGCGGTTGCCTGCAACAGATTAATTGCATGTCTCAAATCCCCTTCTGAGTAATCATAGATTGCTTTGAGTCCCTTTTTGTCTGACTTTATCTTCTCTTTTTTGGCAATTTCTTCTAGCCTAGTAATTACATCTTCTTCAGGAATTGATGTGAACTTGAAGGTAGCACATCTGCTTTGAATTGGGTCAATAATTTTTGAAATATTATTGGCAATGAAAATAAACCTGCAAATTTTTGCAGTATCTTCTATGATTCGTCTAAGTGCTGTTTGAGCATCTGCAGTCATTTCGTCTGCTTCATCTAAAATAATTATTTTGAATGGAACCTCTGCCATTCCTGCAAATCTGGAGAATTTTTTCACTTTTTCTCTGACCATCCCAATTCCCCTCTCGTCAGATGCGTTTAGTTCTAGTGTGTAGTCTTTGGCATAATCTCCTAAAATCTGTCTTGATATACATAATGCAACTGTTGTCTTTCCAACTCCTGCAGAACCTGAAAACATCAAGTGCGGCATATCTGTTGGATCTTTGATTAAAGCTTCCAGACTACCAATAATTTCAGTCTGGTTTACAACTTCGGATAGTTTCATTGGTCTGTACTTTTCTACCCACATTCCAGTTGCAGTCATGTTTATCAAGTGCTAATTCCCATTAATAAATCCGAATTGGTTATTGTGGTATACTGTACATTAAAATGAAAATATAGGATATTATGCACGATCAGCCTGTGATTAATTAGGATCAATTGATCTCACTAAATTGTTAACAGAATTGATCGATCCGGTACTTGAGGATCTAAATCAGATTAAGTGATCTCAAATGGAAATAGAAAAAATAGAAAAAGTGCATTCAATTGGATACCGCCTAAAGGATGCTAAAGTTACGATAAATCAAGATTTCAAGTATAATATTGCAGGCATGAAAATTGAGGGAACTCAAGGTGATACAAACAACATGCCACAATGGATTGGAAAGATTCTCTCTGAAAATAATGTAGGAACACTAGATTCACCAGATATGATTACTCAACTCAAACAAGCATTATCCAAAGAAAAGATGGTTGGTGAATATCAAATATCTACACTTGATCCGCATTTTTACATCAAACTAAAAGAATCCATGTCTGAATTAAACAAAGATGATTTTGATAAAGTTGAAAGTATGATGCTAGAATTATTTAGAATGAGAAGAGGTAAACTTGTAAAGATTGCAGATTCTATCAAACTAAATTCTGAGCTATACAATAAACTAACTGTTGAGGAAAATATTTTCTACAAAACTATACATGATAACAGTGTAGAATTTGAAAAACAGATTAGAGGAGAAAGAAGAGACGATGGCACAAGCTAGTACATTTACAGATTCAGCATTATCTGATAAGGTAAAGGAATTCTTAACTAGATTCAAGGATAGAAATGGCAATTACAAGTATGTAGATGCAATCGACGAGATGATGCCAAAGAATGCAAAATACATCATCGTAGATTATAATGATTTGGTAGTAGAGCCACAAATTGAGGTAATGTTTTCACAAAATCCTGATAGAATTTTTGATGCATTTGCAAGGGCAATCAAAGAGGCATTACAAACAAGATTCCCAGAATATGCAGAAAAAATCAAAGATGAAGTTCGTGTAAGACTAATTAATTTTCCATTAGAGCGTAGTCTAAGACAAATCAATGCAGAAACAATTGGAAAAATTACCAGTGTTTCCGGAATGGTAGTTCGTGCATCTGAAGTAAAACCGCTTGCAAAAGAACTAGTCTTTGTATGTCCTGATGAGCACCCAACTAAAGTGATTCAACTAAAAGGAATGGATGTAAAAATTCCTATTGTCTGTGATAATCCTTCTTGTAAGCACAGAGATTTTGAACTAAAACCTGAAGCAAGCAAGTTTATCGATTTTCAAATTCTAAGATTGCAAGAACTTCCTGAGGATTTACCTCCAGGACAACTTCCTCACTATATCGATGTCACCACTAGACAGGATCTAGTCGATAATTCAAGGCCAGGAGATAGAATTATCCTTACTGGCGTAGTTAGAGTAGAGCAAGAGTCAGTTGCAGGAGTTCAAAGAGGACACAGTGGATTATACAGATTAAGAATTGAAGGAAATAATATTGAATTTCTGAGTGGACGTGGTTCTAAAACTGATAGAAAGATTGGAAGAGAAGAAATTTCACCTGAAGAAGAAAAACTGATCAAATCACTTAGTCAAAGTTCTGATGTTTATCAAAGATTGATAGATTCATTTGCTCCACACATTCAAGGCCAATCATTAATCAAAGAAGCTATTTTGTTACTCATTGTTGGTTCTAACCAAAGGTTACTTGGTGATGGAAGCAAGATTAGAGGAGACATTAACGTATTTCTTGTAGGAGATCCTGGTACTGCAAAATCTGAGATGCTAAAGTTCTGTGCAAGAATTGCACCAAGAGGATTGTATACTTCTGGTAGGGGTTCAACAGCTGCCGGTCTTACAGCTGCAGTAGTTAGAGACAAGACAGGAATCATGATGTTAGAAGCTGGGGCAGTAGTGTTAGGTGATCAAGGACTTGTAAGTATAGACGAATTTGATAAGATGAAACCAGAAGATAGAAGTGCTTTACACGAAGTTATGGAACAGCAATCTGCAAGTATTGCAAAAGGTGGTATTGTAGCTACACTAAATGCAAGAACTTCAATTTTAGCTGCAGCAAACCCAATGTATGGAAAATATGATCCTTTCAAAAATATTACAGAAAATGTAAACCTACCAATCCCATTACTTACCAGATTTGACTTGATATTTGTCGTAAGAGATATTCCAACTAAGGAAAGAGATATGCAAATTGCAAAACATATCATTAGAAGAAATACATCACAAGGTACAGACAAAAAATCTGTCATTGAAGTTGATTTACTAACAAAATACCTATCCTATGCAAAACGTGGAACCCCTGAATTGACAAAAGAGGCTGAAACCAAAATCCTAGATTACTATCTACAGATGAGAAATGTAGAATCTGAAGAGATGATTACAGTTACACCTAGACAACTCGAGGGAATAGTCAGACTTTCAACTGCCCGAGCAAGATTACTCATGAAAGACAAGGTAGAAGAAGAAGATGCAGAGCGTGCAATCTTCCTAATTCAGAGCATGCTTCAGGATGCAGGTGTTGATGTCAATACAGGCAAGGTTGACCTTGGTGTCTTGCAAGGAAAGCCTAGAAGTGAAGTTTCAAAGATGCAATTATTCATGGATATACTCAAAGGTCTTGAAGGTGACAACAAAGTTCCAGTAGAGGAAAAGACCTTTGTCAAGGAACTAGAAAAGAGTGAGAAATTCACAGAAGAAGAGGCAAGAAACTATATCCGAAGAATGCTCAGAGAAGCATCTATTTATGAATCAAAACCCGGTCACTATAACCGAGTATGAATATAGATAAACTAAAACTTCCTGAATCTGCAATTGAATTTTTACAATCTCAAGGTTTTGTAAAATTATATCCTCCACAAGCAGATAGTGTAAAGTCTGGACTGTTGGATGGCAAAAGTATACTAGTTTCAGCTCCTACTGCAAGTGGTAAGACATTGATTGCAATGCTTGCAATGATGAGTTACTTATC
>DATHYS010000016.1:0-17412 GCA_035458995.1 Candidatus Nitrosopumilus sp. | reverse complement strand
TGATTTCTTGAGGTGATATGTTGCTCAATTCCCTGTCCTCACTCTAGGATCAAAGTAGCCATATAGCAAATCTGCAATGAATATGCTTACAAGGAAAAATACTGTTAGCAGATATGTTGCACCAATAATTACAGGCAGGTCCATTACCGTAATTGCTTCAAAATACAACCTTCCCATTCCTGGCCAATCAAATACTGCTTCTGTAATTATTGCTCCTCCCAATGATCCTGATAAACTCAATGCCAAAATAGTTACAATTGGAGGTGCTGCATTTTTCAAAGCATGTGTATAGATTATTCTATTCTGTTTGATTCCAATTGTTTTTTTTGCCATGATGAAATCCTCTTGCATTATTCCAACCATGAAATTTCTTACCAAGTAAGCCCATGAGCCAAAGCCAATCATCACAATTGTGATTAATGGTAGTGCCATATGATATAGTAAAGATCCAATGTATGCAGGATCTGATGATGGAATATCTGGTGTTGCTCTTGCAGGAAAAATTTGCCATGTGAATGCAAAAAGAAAAATCATTAGCATTCCTATCCACCATACTGGGAAACTAGAACTAATTATTGCAAAACTTGACGTAACTCTGTCTATTCCTGAACCTACTTTACTACTTGAAAAAGCTCCTAGAAAAATTCCAATTATTGAGATGATAATTGTTGCTGTTGTAAATAATAAGACTGTTCTAGGAAGTTTTTCAAACAAAATATCTTTCACGTTTGAAGACCCTTCATCACTAGTCAGAAATGTTGCATGCCCAAAATCTAGTAACATAATCTTGTACATTGTAACCCCTATTCTTTGAGGCGAATACCATGGCTCATCTAATCCTAAAATCTGAATCCTTTGATCAATTTGAGTTTGAATAAATCCTTCAAATTCTTCCACTGATGAAAAACTCTCTGCAATAGATGGATTATCTGTGATCTCAGATCTAACCTGAAATACAATGCCTTGTTTTAGGATAGAATCCATATTTGAGCCCACAAGTGCAATTGTAATTAATAGCGTAATCATCAAAACTCCAAACATAGTCGCCATTCTTGTTGCGACATATTTTTTCATGCCCAATAATCTCAAGGGAAATAATTAGTTTATAACAATAGATGTTTTTTCCCACAGTTTATTACTGTATGACATTACCGAGAGTTAGAAAGACATGTCCTTTGATAGAGAAAGAGAAATGCACACTGCAACATGCGGTGACTGTGGAAATGAATGTCAAGTACCATTCCAACCAAAAGAAGACAGACCTGTTTATTGCAGAGAATGTTTCCAAAACCACAAACCAGCCCCAAGACAAGGTGGGGGTAGATTTGGTGGAAGATCTGGTGGATTTGGTGGTGACCGAGGCTCTAGATTTGGTAGAAGAGACGACAGACCACGTGAAATGCATGACGCAAAATGTGGTGACTGTGGAAATGATTGCCAAGTGCCATTCAAACCAAAAGAAGACAGACCTGTTTATTGCAGAGACTGCTTCCAAAACCACAAAAATTAGAACAATCGTTTTGAGTAATTTTCAAAACTCTTTTATTTTATAAAACAAAGATTTAGAATCTTCCATTGCTGCCAAATCTTGTTGAGTAATATTCCATCAAGAGATAAAATTAGGCTTGGCATATCTGTCAGTATTATCCAAAAACATGATCAGAGGACAGGAAATTTGACTGAGGGCAAAGTGAAACGGATTTTAACTTCTAGCAACTTTCATCCTTATGGAATCAAAGTAGAATTGGATTCTGGAAAGATTGGAAGGGTTCAAAATATAGTTTAAAAATTAGACGAAAGTGAAACGAATTCTAGGCTTTACTAAGGCAGAAAAGCAAGTCTCTCGTCATGTATTATAGGCGATCAAATAATATAAACATTTTATGAACTTATGAAAAATAACAGATAAAACTTTGATATTTTCTTGATTGTATGTGAGTGCTAACACTATTCGAAAAGCAAAGAAGCTAGTTGAAAGTGGAGGTGTAGTGAAAATTGAAGATGACTTGTTTCAAATCAAATCTTCATCAGATCCTGAAAAATCTTATTTTGTAACATCTGATACCTGTGAATGCCCAGGGTTCAAAAATTTCTATAAATTTCATCATGGAAAAGGTCTAAAAGCAAATTGCTCCCATCTAGAGGCAATCCGAATATTCAAAGATGAAAATTCTTAATCTATTTTAGATTTTCTACATCCACTTTTCCGACAAATGCCTTGTTTTTTGTAATAACTATAGGGCGTAAAATCAAACCAGGATACTTTACCATTAGTTTGATAATTTGAATATCTGTCTTTTTCTTATTTTCTAAATCTAATTCTTTGTACATTTTGTCTCTTTTTCTGAGTAATTCTGAAGGTTTTTTTCCTGACATTTTTACAATTTTTTTGAGTTCTATCTCTGATAATGGTTCCTTGAAAAAATCTCTTTTTTCAATATCTGCATTTACCCTTTCAATTTCTGAGATTGCTTTTTTGCATGTGATGCATGAGGGTTTATGAAATACTTTCAAACTAAATCATTACTAATGATTGGATTAAAAATTGTTTAGAATCAATTATTCTGGAATTAATTTTCGTTGGACTCTAGATATTTTTCATTGAATTCTTCTATAGTTGATTTTGGAATTGCAAGCATTTCAAAATATGCCTGCATGGCCTCATCATATGTGCTACCATTTGCTAACATTTCCTGTTTAACCTCCTGTGCTTCTAGAAAACTATTTTTTGTGAAATTCAATTGCTCAATGACCAATTCTTTGATTTCTGGATTAAGACCTGCAATATAATCATCATATCTGTATCCCTCATAGGTTCCATAGCCAGGATCATACTCTTCAATTGCTTGCTCTTTTAGAGCGTCGGCAATCACTCTTTGTTCTTCTATGAAAATTTGCTCTTCATTTGGTTCATTTGCTTCTTTTTGCTCTTGAATTAATTCATCTAGTAATCCATGATAATATTTGAATAAAGTTTGACCGATTGGGTCTTTCTCAAAATCGCTTTCATTTGAACTAAGATATTTGATTGCTTCTTCAGTGGATAATTTCTGTTGTAATGCTGAAACTGGAGTGGCATCTCCTTTTACTTGAAATTCTGTACTTGATAGCCCTGTCATTCCATACCATGAAGCAACCACGTTAACAATGTAGATTCCAGGAACTCTTTGGAAATTTTCAAATTCTCCCCTAAAATGACCATCGGGAGTAGTGAATGCTTTGGTAGTATCTGAACCTGCCCTGATAAGGACTTCTACTCCTCTTGTTGGCTCATATGCATGGTCTACAACTCTTCCTGTAACAACAACTGTATCTCCAGAATACACAATTCCGTTTTCAACATTTACTTCTACTATGAACTCCCAAAGTTCAGCCTGAGATGTTGGAATGAATGAAAATAACATCAAAAATGCAAATAATCCTGTGACTATGCTCTTACTTCTATTCACATGTGGTCATTTTGATTTATGCAGTTAAGACAAAGTATGAATAAAAATTCGCTAATTTTCAATTTTTATTGAGTAATTTCGAATCATTTGGCCTTGAAACTTTGTCAATTTAACAATCCCTACTAATTCTTAAACCACGAGAATCATTCTATCTTAAATCATGGATTTGAAAAAATTCCAAAATGATGTTGTTGAGATGAGTGAGAAACTCTCAAAAAACCTAAAAGAAAATGATATTTCTAAACTAAACTATGTTCGACAACAACTTATCGAAATGTATAAAAAAAATTTAGTTAAAATCAATCACTCTATCTTGGAACTAATTTGTGCTAGCACTTTGATTTCAAGAGGTTATGCAGTTGAAGTTGAAAAAGATGTCACAGATATTCTTGTATGTGATATTTTTGCAAAAAAAGGAGGTGGAAATACCATCATTGAAATTGAAACTGGTTTTACCCCTCCAGAACATGCAATGGACACAATAGATTATTTCTCTGCAAGAATAATGAGTAAAATTGCAAGATATAGTCAACACTGTTCAAAATTTTCTTTGGCAACTCCTGCAGTTGGAATTTTACCTATTTCAAAAATTTTCTTATTACCTCCCAATGCAAGAAAGAAAGAAGACGTACAAAAAATAAAGGATCTTTGTGATCGCTATTACAAGAATCCTGCCATAAATTATGATGATATTTTAAATGCCCATCTTCATTCCATTTATCTAATCAATATTGACAAAGGATTTGCCAAGGAACTTGATCCACAAGGATATGTTGACTTGACTGAGAGCCTTCTTACCCGAAGTGAAGTGAATTATTAGGATCCCTTTATGGAGAAAAAATTCAAATTCTCCTAATGTTTAGCAATACATAGATGATTTGCGCAGCATGTGAGACAAGAAAGCATTTTGAATGCATTGACTGTATGAATAATCACAGTACTCATCTTTGTAGCTGTGATTGTCATGATGAGAATACTGAAGCCCATGAAGTTGGAAAAACCCACTAAATTCATTTTTTGAGCCTGACAAATGAATTAAAAATTTATCCATAAAGTTCAAGCTAATATCGTATTTTAACTCTTTTACATTTTTGATTTCTTTTTCCATGATCGAGAAAAATATGAAGATTCATAAGGCAAAAAAACTTTCTATCGACAAATTATGGAAACATCCATGGAAAACATTGGAACACTAGAGTATGTTCTTGACAAGTACTCTAAAATCTGGAGCTGGAAAGTTACAGGTGATCGCGCTGTTAGCATGATATCTCGACTTGTTTCTGAAGCATGGTATGGAGAAAATGTTAATGAAATCATTATTCCAGACAGTACAGAAACTGTAAAACAACTTAAACTAATTATGGATAGATATCCTCTTGAAATTTTATCAAAATCTATTTGGCAAAGAAAAATTGTAAAAACATATGCCCCAAAGCCTACTTTGCCTCCTGTTAAACTAAAATTAAAACGAGCAAAAACTGGAGAACAATTTAGAGGGAAATTACTTAATTTTCAAAAAGAGGGATTGGACTTTTTGCTTAAATCTTCAGGTAATGCCCTTTTAGCTGATGAGATGGGTCTAGGAAAAACAGTTCAAACATTATCTTATGCTGCAACTGAAAAACAAACATTCCCAATACTTGTTGTTGCACCATTAGTTACTCTAAATAATTGGGAACGAGAGATTGCAAAGTTCTTAAAAAAGAAAAGCAGGAATGGTAGAATCGTTGAATCTGAATCTCCAAGTGTAACAATAATTAGAACTGGTAAATCTAAAGAACTTCCAAAAACTGACATTTACATAATTAATTACGAATTACTTTTCAAACGAAATGATGATTTATCAAAACTGGGACTCAAGACAATAGTGTGTGATGAGGTCCATAATTTAAGATCAAAGACCACTCAAAAATACAAAGCAGTGAAAAAATTAGCAGCACTTCCTTCTATTTTGTATAGAATTGGATTATCTGGAACTCCAATTTACAATCGTGGTTCTGAAATTTGGCCAATTATAGATATCATCAAACCTGGTCTGCTTGGAAGCTTTAAGGAATTTTGTGAGTATTTTTGCTATGTCAATGAAAAAGGAAAAGCTATCGTTTTGGAAAACAAGCGTGCATCTCTTAGAAATGAATTACAAAAACATGTGATGCTTCGTAGGAAAAAAGCAGATGTGTTAAAAGAACTCAAAGATAAGGTTCGTTACAAGGAAGTAATTGCAGCTGATACTGATTACTACCTTGAGGAATTAGATAAAATTTGGAAGAAAGTTGAAACCGAACAAAAAGATGCTGAATCAGAATTCTCAAAATCTGCATCATACCATAGGGCTATTCAAAGTGAGAGACAAATTGCAGGCATTGCAAAACTTCCTCATGTAATTAATTTTGTTAAAAATATCATGGAAATTGAAGAAAGTGTTGTTGTATTTTGTCATCATAAAGTTATCCACAAATTACTTCATGAGAGTCTTCAAGAATTTTCTCCTGTATCAATTATTGGTGGACAATCTGATGCAACACGTCAGGATCAAATAGACAAATTCCAAAGAGGCGAATCTAAATTAATGATTGCAGGTATTCGTGCCGGAAATGTGGGTATTAATCTGACTAGGGCAAAATATGTAATTTTTGCAGAACTTGATTGGAGTCCTGCAATTCATAGACAAGCTGAGGATAGACTTCACAGAATTGGTCAGAAAAATACTGTATTTGCATATTATTTGATAGGCAATGGAACTTTAGATGATCACGTTGCAAATGTTCTAGTCGATAAGAGCTATGAGATTGATGAAATTATGGATGAATCTGCTGAAAACTATGAGAACAAAGACAAGGCGGAACTAATACTAGCTCAGATTCAGGACAAGGTTAGGGCAAAATAAACTAAATTTCTAATCTGTCTTTTAACTTTGATAACTTTTTACTAATTGAATCCTTCTTTGATTGCTCTAAATGTGAATCTTGAATCTCTTTTCCGATTTCATCTATGATGCTTAGAATCTCTACTTCTGGTTTTACATCTCCAAACTTTGTATTTTCAAACCCTTCTGTTTCTGTTTTGTCTATAATCTCTATGCCTTCTGGAAGAATCTCATAAACTCTGATTAATTTTTCATCCAATCTTTGTGGTGACATTAATACAAATTGATTTTTTCTTAGTTTTTCAATTTCTATAGTCAACTCTTCTTTTGATATTTTTAGAATCTCTTGAATCTGTTCCATATTGCATGATTTGATTTGTAATAGTCGCAATATTCTTGCCCATGTTGGAATATTATTACTCCAAAGAATTTCTCTTGCTAATTCTGTAATTGAAAATGAGCCATCACTGTTGAGGGAAATCATTTTTCTGTCTTTTAATGTAGCAAGAGAATCCAATAGTTTCCCTACTCCTAGTCTCTTCAACTCTGAATTTTCTAGATTATTTTCATTAAATGTTCCATTTTCATTAATTGCCAAATGCAAAATTTCTAAATCTATTGTACCTAATTTTCTCATAGTATCATTATTTCTTCAAGATTTATCATTCTTTGCACTTGAAGAATATATGTGGATTATACTGGTTTGATTCATGGTTCGATACGAACTTCCAAGATTACCTTATGGATATGATGAATTAGAACCGTTCATTGATACTGAGACAATGAAAATACATCATCAAAAACATCATCAGGCATATGTTGATGGATTAAACAAAGCACTTGCAGATGTAGGTAGTGCATCTCATCCACAATACATTTCATCTGTTTTATCTGATTTGAAATCTATTCCAGAATCTGGAAGAAACGCAATCAACTTTTTTGGTGGGGGTTTTGAAAATCATAGATTATTTTGGGAAACAATGATTCCAAATAGTGATGGAAACCCTAGTGGACAATTAGAAGATCAAATAGACGTGTATTTTGATAATTTTGAGAATTTTAAAAAAGTTTTTTCTGAAAAAGCAATTGCGATTCAAGGAAGTGGATGGTGTTGGTTAGTTTTTAATTCAACATATCATAAAATTGAAATTATTACTACTGAAAACCAAACTAGTCCCTGGACTCTGGGAAAATTCCCGTTACTTGGTTTGGATGTTTGGGAACATGCATACTATTTGAAGTATCAAAACAAAAGACCTGATTATGTCAAAGCTTGGTGGAATGTTGTTAATTGGGATTATGTGGGAAATAGATTTTCTGAGCTTTCCAATTAAACTAGATAATTTGGACAAATTCTTTTAAAGAAAAATTCTATTTTCTTTGTATGAACAAGAGTCTAAGATACATTGCACTTCTTGCAATTTTACCCTTGTTTACAGCAGGAATAACGACTGATTATTTCTCAGATGCTGAAGCACTGAAAAGTAAAGGTACTGGAACTTCACAATATGGTTCTGCTACTGGCATCTGTGGATTACAGATCTGTTCTGAAATTCCAGGTGGCAAAGCTGCTTGGAAAGCAGGACAAGAACAAGTTACTCCTGTAGCTCCAGTTGAAGAAACTGAAATGGAAGAAACTCCTGAAGAAGAAGTAACTGAAGCTGACTTGGGTTCTGTACTTAGATTATCAAGAGCAAATGTTCCAGCAACAATTCCAATGCACCATGGATACTATAACGGTGAAGATGTTTATTTTATCATCACTGATTCTAGTGATCCAACACATGCAGAGTTAATTACTGCAAAACAAGGATGGAAGGTAGAACTTGCTCCATTGTTGAAAAATACTCCTGAAGAAGCACTTTCAAAAACTTTCATGTTTACCAACGGAATAAGTGGTGGTGGTGTACATGGATACCAGGGTGAAGTCTTTACAAGCACTCCTGCACAACCAGATGTGTATAGTGCATTAGCCTCTCATGTGCATGTCACATGGAATGATGGTGTAACTCCTAGAGTACTTGATTCAGAAGCAATGATTATGGAATCTGCTGAGAACAACGAAATTACATTAACTGAAATTGATGTAGTTTTGAATCTGCCCCAAATTGTTTGGCCTGAAGGTCAGATGATGGTTAAAGATGTGGATTTGACTGACACTACACCTTATGGTGGTGGTCAAGTTCTTGATATCGATACAGAAGAGATGAATGTAACTTTCATAGCTCATCGTGGATGGGGTCCTGATGGTAGAACAATCTATTACATTGTAACAGATGCTACTCCAAGTGGTCCTGCCGGAATGATGGGTGTTGTAAGTTCACCAACATCTGCAAGCTTGATTGCAAATTCAGCAGCAGTAGACTTGTATCAGTTCAAAAATGGTTTAGCAGGTACTGGTCCATTAGGATTTCAACCTGGAATTGCAGCAGGAGCTCCTGGTGATGATAATTATTCTCCAATGTGGAGAATCTTTATGATTGGCTGGGATGATCCTGACAATGCACAATTGTTAGAAACCATTGATGACATGAATGCATACAAGGAAGCTGGTTTGATCAACATTGGTATTGCACGTCCAATGGATAGTGACCATATTGTAAACTGTCCATTCATTGACCCATTCCAATAAGATCTCTTTTTTTATTTGCTTAACATCTGTTAATTTTATTCCTTTTTTGCTAACAAATTTTCAGAGAATCATCTGCCTAACTTATCTCTGATTATAAGAAAAAAAAAATTATGAGTATTGCTGGAATGTATATGTTAAAAGAATACCAAGAAGAAAAAATTCATCAAGTTCTTGACATGCTATACTTAGATAGAAAAAATGAATTTCGTGAATTGTCTGAGGTGCTGTTGACTGAAAAAGCACTAAAAGCAATGCCCAACTGGAAAGAATTTGTTTTGAATTTTTCATTGGATGTTGAAGAAGCTTTCAAGACCTGGTCTGGAGCAAGTCCTCTTTTGGCAAGCTCTCCACAAAAAGCCCTTACTATCTTAAGACAACTGGCGCATGGGAAAACATCTATGAATCAACTTATTCATCTGCTTAACATGTCGTACAATCTTTCCTTGGAATTCAAAGAGATTCACAGACGTCTAAAATAATCTCTTTTTTCTTTCTGATCTTAATACCTAAATTTAACTAAATTTTTCAATGAATCATAATGGACTTTATGCTGGAGGAAGAATTGATAGATTTAATGACTTTTTGTCTTCAGAATCCTGACTCTTCCGAAATTTCTGAAAAACACAAACGCATTACTGAGATTGGCCATGAGTTGTTTGCAGATGGTGGAATTGACGCTTTAGAAAATTTCTTTTTTGTGCTAAAAAATAGAATTACTGAAGAAATAGAAAAAGATCCATCCCCAATGCGTTCGCTATGGAATGGCCTTACTGATGAATGGCAGTATTAAATTTCTCTAGTGAGAAGTTTATCCTCTGCCGATTCTAAAAATGGCTGTACTACATGTTGGGCATGTACCCTTGATTGCAGGTTTTCCATTTTTCATGGTGTATGGTTTAGGTCCGCCGATTTCTCGTTTGTCCCTACACTTTACACAATATCCTATTGTCATATTTTCATTAGGCTCAAGGTAATATTAGCGAGAACTTGTCGAACTTTTTTCACTATTAGACAAATCTCCGATCCCACTTTTTATGTTCCAGACCAATTTTTTTCGTATCGGAAATTTTCTGATCAATTTAGGAACAAATTATTTGAATTAATTGGATAATTGAGATTTATTTTGATAAAATTTTAACTTACACTGATCTGTATGGTGACAGATTCTGCTAAAGCTTTATGATTAACGGGAAATCCTTCCCAAACAAAAATCTCTGCAGTAAACTCTCCTGCACTTTGGGGTACCCAAAATACTGATGTATTCCATTTTTGGTGTGGATTTAATTCTCCACTAAACCATGCAACCTTTACAACTGTGTTTTCTGAATCTTTGACTTGTACAAGATAATTAAATTTCTGAGATTTTTCTTGATTATTTGTAATGTCTGCTGCAATCTGAATTTGTTGATCGACATTAATATTATTTCCAATTGCTGCTCCAAACGCATTTACTAATTTTGGATCATCAATGGATGCTCTTTCTAATTCTGTTAATGCAAATGCTGGTGTAATGCTAGTTACAATAACTAAGATTGCTAATAGTCCTATGCCCTTACCTAACACGATTTTTTGGACATTTTTTAGTTACAAAAGCCTTTCTGCATTGAGGTTTCTGTGATGATTGGTTGATTTTTCAAAATTTCTCTAGATTCTTCACAATTGTGCTCTTTGTGGTTATGATTTTCCCTGGATTGAGTATGTTTTCAGGATCAAAATAATTTTTAATTTTCTTGAAAATTTTATAATTTTTCTCCCCATACTGTTTTTTAATAAATTCTGACCTTGCAAGACCGTCTCCGTGCTCAGCCGTAATTGTTCCTCCCATCTTTAAAATTTCATGGAAATACTCTGTTGCAATTTTTTTGACCGTATGGATTTTTTTCCTGTTAGAAATTAATCTTATATGCACATTTCCATTTCCAGCATGTCCATAAACAATTGATTTTGTTTTATATTTTTTATTTATTTTATTTAAAATTAAAAATAACTTTGGAAGATTTTCTATTGAAACTGCTGCATCCTCTATTATATGTGGAATTTTGTTTTCTTTTTTAATTGATTTTAGACTATAGTACAATGATGAATCCCTATATCTCCACCACTTTACTATCTCGGATTTGCTTTGAAGTTTTTTGACAATCTTTCCTGTCACAATTTCCCTAAGCCTCTTTTCATTTGATGCTATTTTATTATCATATTCAACAAATAACAAACATTTACTTTTCTTGTCAAATTTGTATTTGATTTGCTTTAACGTAGTTTTATCTACAAATTCAACTGCTGATGGGGATGTACTGTTAATTCTTGTACAGTTTTTTGCAGCTTTTATGATTGAATCGTACTCTATAACAAAAAGAATTCTTTTTTTTGGTATATTTTGAATTTTTAATTTTGCAGATAAAATAACACCTAGAGTTCCTTCTGAACCGATGATGATTTTATGTGTGTCATTAATTGTTTTTATTTTATCTAATCTATACCCTGATGAGTTTTTGGTGACATTTGGAAAATTTTTGTAGTCAATAGAATTTGTAATATCTATAATTTCTTTAGATTTTTTTTTATTTTTTGGAAGAGATATTTTATTTCCATCTCCATCAACATATGTGATTTCTAAAACATTATCTATTACACTTCCATACTTTAGACTTCTACTCCCACTAGAATTATTTCCAAGCATTCCTCCAACTGAACAAAATGATCCAATTGAGGGATTTGGTGCAAAAAATTTCTTAGATGTTTCTAATTTTTTATCTAATTTGCCTTTTATCGTGCCTGTACCTACATTAACATAATTTTCTCCTAGTTTAATTGAATCAAAATTTTTCATATCTAGAATTATTCCTGTATTTAATGCGCTTCCCACAAGACCTGTACCTGCTCCTCTAACTGTTACTGATGTTTTCATTTTTTTTGCAATCTTTACAGTTTCAATTACATCTTTTTCATTTTTTGGGATTACTATAATTTTGGGAATGATTTTGTAAGAGCTTGCATCAACAGAATAAAATTCTCTAAAATCTTTTGTTGAATGAATATCTCCTTGAATTTTTAATTCTAATTTTTCTAAAATTGTGTTTTTCATATGTTGAATCTATACTTTGATTCTATAGTAGTCCCATCTTTCAGGATCAAACTGTGTAACAAATTCTGCCTCCTCTCTTTCTATTCTTGCTCTAATGACATCTCGTAATGCAAAACTAGTCAAATATTTGAATTTCATGGAATGTGATTGCATGACAAACATATGACGCATTTCACTTCCTCCCTTTAATCCCCAATAGCCTATTTTCAGTGCCAATGGTTCCAAAAATATTGTATTTCCCAAACCATAATTTTCATCTCTGATTTCCTCACGTAATCTATAATTCTCTAATGGTCCTCCTTTTGAAAATCCTACAATTTCGCCATGTTTGTCATTCAATCTTAGCGTGTTAATAATTACTTGGGGATCTTTGACTGATTTTTCAAAATTCTCTTTTTCAAATTGTAATGGTCTTGGTAATTCCAAAAATATTTCATTTAATGCTTTGATAAATTTAGGATCTTTTCTTGTACTCATTGTTTCTATTGTCGGAATCAATTTTAGATTTTCATATGAATAGTCTGCTTGTATTGTAACTTCTTGTTGCCTAATTTTCATAAATGATAGAACAGTGTCAAAAAAGTTCTTTCTCATTTCTTTTGGAAGTACTTTGAGAATTGGTTTAATCATATCTGTTTCTTTGTTTAGTAACTCTTCAAAATATGCAACTGCACTTCTTACAATTAATGATGGTCTCCATGCTAATGCATGAGCATTCATCTTTGCCATCTCCATGGCTTTTCCAAAGTCTCCTAATGCATAACCACTGACTCTATCTACAACTGAGAGATACCATCCCATACTCATAATGTGCTCTTGATATTGTAAGTTGTTTCTAGTTAAATCAGAATTATTGAAAGCTTCTTTGATTTGCATCTCTGCATTTTCTTTTAACTTTCCACTCCATGGATATGTAGTTCTCAAAATTAGCACTTTGATGATCTCTAAATCTAACCCTGCTGCATCAATTAGCCCTTGAAGTTTTTTATCCAATGAAATAAATTTCAGTACACTTTCTTCGTGTGGTTTGTCTACACTTTTTTGAGGATCAAAATCATGAAACAATGCTGCAACATATAGATATTTTATATCTTCATCAGTGAATTTGATCTTATTTTGATTGGCAGCTAAAAGTGATACATACGTGACTTCTAACTCATGGTTAATGTTGTGGTATCCGTAATAATCGGTTCCCAGTCCTTGACTTTCAAACAAGTCAATAGTATAATCTAACATTTCGACATAACTGTCCTCATCGATTCTATTTTGCACCATCAAACTGAGAATTTCATTTCTCATTGAATGCGTATTTGCAAATTGTTGCAATAACATTTTATCTAAATTACAGTTTTTAAAGATGATCTCTGAGATTTGCTTCTCAAGTACTTTTTCTGACTGCCTTAGAAAGATTCAATAGAATTATTGTTTGCAAATTTTTGTATGTCATTTAACATGAATTTATTGGAAACTTTGATTGAATTTAATGAAAAAAACTCCCCAAAATTCACGCTTCATGTGAATAATCAAGTTTACCCCATCTCTAAAACAACCATCGCTAATTCTTCAATCCCAGTCAATGAACCGACCACACGTGGAGGTGTATATTTTTCAGACAAATTTGCCTACAAAATCAAATGTGTTGTAGAAGATCTTTCTGTAGTTCCATTATTGACAAACAAAATGCTCGGTCCAAATACTGAATTTGGCGAACTCAAAATTACGACTCAGATTGAATCTGATGGTAAATTAATTCCTGTTGAACTTTTTACTAACTTGATAAACAGCGTTCAAACTCCCACATCCATTGAACTCAGTATGATTATTGTTAAAATAGAGTCTCTTTAATCGACTCTGAAATATCTGTCATATTTTTCTCTACTTTCTTTGTCTGACAAAATCTCATATGCTTTGTTTAACTCTGCCATCTCTTTCTCAGAATCTTCCTTTGTTTTATCTGGATGTATTTTTTTTGCAAGTTCCCTGAATTTCTTTTTTATTTCTTCTGGAGTTGCATCATTTTCTACTCCGATTATTTCATAATAATTTGGTAATTCATCATTGTTTAGCGCTTCTCTGAACTCTTTGTCTTCTTTTGTATTACTTCTATGTCCTAATTCCTCATAATCGTCTCCCCAATCTGAATGATATTTTTCAAACGTTTTGTCTTTTTTAGATTCCAATTTTTCCTCCTTATCATAAGATGTCTTTCTTCGTAAAATAATGTCTCTTGCAAGAAACAAAAAGAGACCAATTACAGCAATGCTAAAACCTGAAAACAGAATGATTTTTTCCTCATCTGTTACTTCTAATTCCATATCTAGGTTACTGGTTTGGGCATTTGCTACTTGGTCTGTCCCAAAAATAATTAGTAAAATTACAAAAATACTGAATTGTTTCATCTTTTTCCCTATGATAATCTAAAATCTTCTTTTGCTGTATTTAGAACTACGTGTGTGATTGTATTTTCCACATTTGGAATAGATGCTAGACTCTTTACAAACTTGCTTAATTCATTTCTTCCCTTGAATTTTGCAATAATTATGGTATCTGTTGAGCCTGTAATGTCATATACCCCACAAACATTTTCAAATTTTGATATTTCATCTTCAATTCCCACAACCTTGTCATTTTTTGCAATGATTTCAATTATTGCAGTCAAGGAATATCCTATTTTTTCATGGTCAATTATTGCTGAATATCTGTGAATGACTTTCTCTTTTTCTAATTTTTTGATTCTAGATAGAACCGTAACTGTGGACATGCCAAGTTTTAGTGCTAATTGTCTGGCTGATTGTCTGGCATCAACTAACAGATGATTGAGAATTTTCTCATCTGTCTCATCTATATTCATATTATGTGATAGTGAAAAATATATTTAAAATTTCATGTAATTTGTGTAAATTTGTTTGATTATTTGGATTTGTTTTCCATGATTTCTGCTCAAATTTAATAGAAATGAAATTCATGTTGGTGTATGGGCGAAATTGAGGACCTTGTTGAAAAAGGCCAATCTTTGATGGATGATGGTAAATATGATGATGCTCTTGGTTTTTTTGAGCAAGCCCTTCTTTTGAATCAGAATGATCCTGACCTTTGGAATTACAAAGGAGTTGCATTACGAAGTCTAGGTCGTTACGAAGAATCTATGGATTGCTTTAACAAATCCCTTGAAATTGAACCTAGAGACAAATTTGCTTCTTGAATTTTTTAATCCATTTTTAAAAATCTAATTCTAGTTAACTGCAAGTCAATCTATATTATTCCCAAAATATTATCAAATACAGTGAATAATAAAATAGAGAAGATGCTTGTGCAAGCTTTTGAGTGTGTTGAGGATGGAAATTATTCTGATGCCTTGAAACTATATGATTTGGCTCTAAAAGAAGAACCTGAAAATGCTAGTGCCTTAGTTGACAAGGGTGTAACACTACAAAATATGGGCAAACTCAAACTTGCAAAAAAATCCTATGACAAAGCACTTGAAATTTCTCCTGGTAATATCGATGCACTATTGAACAAAGGGGCTGTATTGCATTCTGAGGAAAAATACCATGACGCCATTGATTGCTATGATGTGGCATTAAGGATTGATAAAAAATGTGCCATGGCTCTTGCCTACAAAGGGCTTTCTTTAGGAGAATTGGGAGATCTTAAAGATGCACTCAAACATTTCAAAAAAGCATTATCTATTGACAAGGATTATGATTTGGCAATTATTTCAAAAGATATGGCTCAAGAATTATTAAAATCGATTAAAGAAAAAAAACCTAAAACACAGTAACGTCACCAGGTGCTGGCTCTCGATTAGTTTGTTTTTCATTTTCTTCAAAAAAGTCACTATGAGCGGATTTTTGATGCTTTCGTAGCTCTTCAATATTTTCAAAACCTTCATGACACAAGTAACACTTTGGTTTGTGTTCGTCTACTAGAGGAAGTACCATGAAAAGTATTGTATGACTGCCTACTTATTTCTTGAGACTATAAGGAATATATCATGATGGAAAAAAGGCTTAACATGCTAGAACAACTTGTTGGGGATTCTCAAGCTTTAGATCGTGCTTTAGCTGGAGAGGAACTCTCATACAATGATGGTCTTGAATTGATGAATTATGATAATTTACATTTGCTTGGTGCAGTTGCAGATAATGCCCGGAAAAAATTGGCAGGAGACACTGTAACTTTTGCAGCCTCTTATTACATGAATTACACAAATGTTTGCGCAGCTAGCTGTCAGATGTGTGCATTTTATCGTAAAGATGGTGCAGATGATGCATACACCCTAACTCCTCAAGAAATTGAGCAAAGAGTCGGTATTGCAGAACAAATGGGTGCAACCGAAGTACACATTGTAGGTGGATTTCATCCTAAACTTCCTTTAGAGTATTATGAAGACATGATGAAGGCCATCAAAAAAAGTCATCCTCAATTAAACATCAAAGCATTGACTGCAGCTGAAATTTACTATTTATCAAAATTAACTAAAAATTCTACAAAAGAAATTTTATCTCGTCTAAAGGATGCTGGTCTTGATTCAATGCCTGGCGGAGGGGCTGAATTGTTTCATCCTGAGATAAGAGGAAAAATTGTTAGAGGAAAATGTACTGGTCAACAATGGCTTGATGTAATAGAAGAGGCTCATAATATGGGCATCAAAAGTAATGTAACAATGCTTTATGGTCATATTGAAAAACCTGAACATATCGTTGATCATCTAATCAAGATTCGTGAACTACAAAAGAAAACAAATGGCTTTCTTACTTTGATACCTTTGAAATTCAGTTTAGATAATACTGAATTAGAACAAGAACATTTGGTAAGCAATGAATGTTCATCTGTTTATGATTTGAGAATTATTGCCCTTTCTAGATTGATGTTAGCCAATTCTCTTAACAATATCTCAGTATATTGGGTTGCATATGGAAAAAAACTTGCACAAGTTGCATTGTCTAACGGTGGAAATGATTTAGTTGGAACTGCATTCTCTGAAGAAATTTACAAAGCTGCTGGAAAGTCCACATCTTCCTCTGTTGAAGAGCTAGCAACAATGGTGAAAGAAATTGGCCGTACTCCTGCTCAAAGAAATACTCATTTTGATATTTTGAAAAAATTCTAATTCATTTGTTTTTTAATAGATTCTAATTTTTCTTCCATTTTGAGATGTTTGTCTCTTCTTGAATCTATTTTGATTATCACCTCGACTCTTGCAATTCCCAAATTATGAACTGTTTCAGTCATTTGCTTTGTTGCAGAGTTTATCACATCCATGTCATCTGACTCTAAAATTGTCCCCATTGGATTAATTTCATATCTGAGGTTCTCTATTTTTTGGATTGACTCTATTGCTTTTGCAATGTAGAAGCTTGCACTAGTTGTTTTAGTT
>DATHYS010000015.1:0-6395 GCA_035458995.1 Candidatus Nitrosopumilus sp. | reverse complement strand
TTGTTAATTAGATTAAAAAATAAAGTTTCCTAATTTTCAAGAATAATCTTATCATTATGAATAGACATTATTGAACTTCCATTATTTTTAATTTGTTTTTTTAATTCTCTATCCATCGTAGCTATAATTACTCGATTTTTTGAGACATAATCTATCAATTCTTTGTCAGCAAATGAACCTAGAATTGGAATTATTTTGAAATTTTTGATATAATCTAGAGTTAATTTAATTTCCTGTTTTTTTTCAGGTTTTTTTTCTAACTCAATTAATTCATTTTTAACAACTTGAGGTACAACAAAAGTGATTTGACCTATTTCAACATCCAAATTATCAAGATTTTTGATTCTATTAGTTGCTAGATGAATTAAAAAATTAGTGTCACAGATTACTTCAACCAACTATTCCTGCACCAATTAATCTCCATCTCTCAGCAATTCTTCTACTAATTGCAACATTACCACCTTCAAAAATACATGCAGGTCTTCTTAGTTCAATCTCAACGCTTTTTGATTTAACTGTAGTTACTTTACCTAATACAGGTGCAGTTCCTATGTTTAGTCTAAGCAATTCTCCCATTGAAATTGGTTGAACTTTAATATCCTCTGTGATTCCAACTGCAGAATCAAATAGATTTACATTTAATTTTAGAGTAGTAGAATTTTCCGGTAGTGTACCAGGTTTGCCTATTACTGAACCAATAAATGAATCACTTCTAGTCATTGCAGGATCTAATTTTGTTCCAATTGCAACCAGACCTCCAGGTTTAACAGATTCAACAATTCCTGCAGCAGTACCTAATGAAGTAATTTCAGTCATTAGTGGTTCGTAAGTCTTTTTCTTTTCATTCATAATTCCAGGTTTAATTTCAATTTCATCACCAACATTAAAGATACCTTGAGTAAGACTTCCACCTATCACACCACCTTTGATGTCTTTTAATTTAATTCCAGGTTTGTTTACATCAAATGAACGTAAAACATGCATTACAGTATCTGCTTTTTCATCTCTTTCAGGTGTTTTAATTGTAGATTCAATTGCACCAATTAATGCATCAATGTTTAATCCAGATTGAGCAGAGATTGGAATCACTGGTGCTTTCGCAGCATGTGTTCCTTTAACAAATTTTGTAATTTCTTGATAATTTGCAAGTGCTTCCTTGTAAGAAAGCAGATCTACTTTATTTTGTACAACAACTATTTGTTGAATTCCAAGAGTTTGAAGTGCTAAAAGATGTTCTTTTGTTTGAGGTTTAGGAACTTTTTCATTTGCTGCAGCTAATAGTAATGCACCATCCATTAATGCGGAACCTGAAAGCATATTTGCCATCAAACTTTCGTGTCCAGGACTATCTACAAAACTTACAACTCTAGATAATTCACTTTCTTTTCCACAGTTGTTACATTTTGGAGTTGTAGAATATCCCAAAGGTTCTTCACATTTTTTACATTTGTAAAAAGCTGCATCAGAATAACCAACACGGATAGTAATTCCACGTTTTAGTTCTTGACTGTGTACACTAGTCCATGAACCAGTTAAAGCCTGAATAAGAGTAGTTTTTCCATGATCTACGTGACCAGCAGTACCAATGTTAACACATGGTTGATAGCCATATTTTTTAATGTACCAATCAGGAAGAGTTTCTCGCCAATGCATGAGTCAAAAAGTAAAATCGGTATATGTTAACTTATTCTTTTTTATCTTCAGTTTTTTCTTCTGTAGCTTCTTCAGCAGGAGCTTCAACTGGTAATTCTCCATCAAATTTACAATTTACTTGATAGATTTCTTCTGATACAGTGTTTCCACGCATTAATTTTCTTTTTCTTTGTCCAGATTCTGCATCTTGTAAACCAACACCTTTTGAAAGTAAAACTTGTTTTCTTGCAGCACCATGAACATCATTTCTCATTGGAACACCAGATTTGTCACTGCCTCCTGTGAGTTTTAATTTTCCAGTTAATCCAACAATTGATGCATCAGTTTCATTTCCTAGTTGTAATCCCAATAATGGATTAGCATCGCTATCTTTGAGTTCTTTTGAAATAGATTTTCCTTTAATGTCTGATACTGTAAGTTTGAAGTTTGCCAATTATTCCAAAAAAAAGTTGAAGGACTAATTAACCTTTGGACATTATTTTTAAATCACGATTGACAAAGATAGGCATGGCCGAAGAGATCAAATGTCCAAGGTGTGACAATAAGATGGTGGACATGCAAGCATGCCATATGTTTTGTCCAAATTGTGGATCTCATTTAGATTGTTCAGATAAAGGAAATTATTGGTAATTAAATTCCTGGTCGATCTGGAATGTAATCAGATGACATGTTGATTGCTTGATCTTTCATAATTTCAAGGTAGGTTTCATAGTCTGCTTGAAAGTTACAATGAGGGCACTTTACATTGGTAATGTCATCATCTAACACTGCAACTTTTTCACATTCAGGACATCTTGCATCCATGGATTAGTTTACCAATTAAGATATTTAATCATAGTCAATGAATTTCCTCTAGGCGGAGTTTGTCTAGTCTGGTAAGATGTCAGCTTCCCAAGCTGAAGGCCGCGGGTTCAAATCCCGCACTCCGCATTATAATTCTCTAATTGCTTGCTCTATTATTCCTCTATCAGGAGCTTTTGGATAATATTTCAAATAATTTTTGAGATCATCTTTTGCTCCAGAATCATTATTTTGTTGTTGCCTAAGATATGCACGATTTTTGTAAATTTTTGCAGATCGTTTTGGGTTAATTTCAATTGCTTTAGTGTAATAACTTTCTGCTTTTTTAAATTCTTCAGTTTTTAGATAGAAATTTCCCAGACCATTAAATGCTAGATATGATTTGTCATTAATTTTTATACATTTTTCATAATACTTTACACATTCAGGAGATTTTTGAGCATTAAGCATTCCTGCAAATAGATTTAGTGCAGTAGAATTGTTTTCATCAAGTTCTATTGCTTGCTTTAATGATTCAAGTGCTTCTGTACCATTTTTTAAGATATTTTGTTTTTCATAAATGAGACATAGTCTATTTGATTTTTCATTGGAATCATTCTTCAAATCAATTGAAGATAGAATATCAGATGGAGCCAAAATTATTAGTAATTTTCCTTCTTCAGACCATTCTTTTTCAAAAATATCTTGAGGAATTGCACCTTCTTGTTGTTCACCTTCTTGATTACCCTTTTGAATATAATGCAGAATTGTTTTTTCTACTTCATCATAACCGGTGATTATAGAAGCATGTTGTGTAATTTCAGGAATTCCTGGAAGAATAACAATTGGAGGAATTCCAAGATCAATTACTTTTTTTAATTCATTTAACGATGAATGAACTATTTTACATGATAATCCATGTCTTTCTGCAGTCTCTATTCCCTCAATCAGAATACTACCATTGAATCCAGAATATTTTTTAGCAGATTCTATGGCTTCAGCCATTGGTAAATCAATATTCCAATATTTTGATACAACATTAATGGGTAAAGGTAAGCAAATATTTTCTTCCTCAACTAATGGTAAGAGTAATTCATGATTTTCTTCTTCCATAAATCAAAGAAATTTTGAGAGTTATTAAAATCAATCAGAGGGAGCAGAACTTTTCAATTAAATTATTACCATCTTGACTCATTTCTGGATGGAATTGAGTTCCAAAAATTAGTTTTTTCTCATATTGAATGATTTCATATTTACAATTATTTGACTTGGCAAGTGGAATTAAGGGATCAGGTAATTTGGATATTTCAAAGCTATGACTTTCAAATACATCAAAAGATCCATCACATAGAGGATTATCTCTTAGAGTCAATATGGATTCATTTCCTTTTTGTAAAGAAGATTTTCTAATTGTGCCACCCAAAGTAAGGGCTAAAATTTCTGCTCCATAGCAAATTCCAAGCAGTTTATTATCATTTTTAATACAATGTGTAATAATTTTAGAATTGATTTCGTTAATCTTTTTTTCATTTTTTCGTCTTCCAGAAAGAATGAAAGAATCATAATTTGAAAGAGAACTCAAGTTAAGAAATTGTGGTGATTCTTTTTCAAATAAAATATTTTTTTTGTTTAAAAAATCAATCAATTGTTTTGTATAGATAGAACCGTTATCAACAACAAGAAGCAATTAGTTGCCGACCTCAATTGAGACATAATGTATCTCAGGAAGCCCATCTTTTACAAATACAGTTCCAATGTTGAGATTTCCATCCTCTTGCCACATGAAGACTCTATCACTACGTGGTTTTACAAAGTCATCAATGAATTCAGATAAGAATTCTTCAGCATCTGCACGATCACTTTCAGTAAAGAAGAACAATTCCCCTTCGTTAAATGACAATGGTATCTGAATAGTTGTTGGTTCGGAAACAGAAATACCATTTTCTTCAAATACAGACTTTATGATATCAATTCTATCACTTCTTATCAATTCAACATAATTATCATCTGCTGTAGTTGTAGTTGATGCTACACCTGAGACTTTCTTCAAGTAGGCTTCAAATGCTTCTTCTTGTGTTTCACCTAATCCAACGAAATATTCGCCATTAAATGCAGCACCTACTGCTGCTATTGTTCCTAGTTGTGCAACAACACCACCAGCTCCTGCAGTGTATACAGGAATAAAGTAGATATCATGATCACCTACACGATACAAAATATTATCACCAATTCTTGGATTTCTCAACAATGTCTTTAGTTGAGCAAATTCTGGATCTCTGTCTAGTGCTTCTCTTACTGCAGTAGGTCCAATTAATTTAGTTGTGGAATTTAATGGGACTTCATAAAACTGCAAGTTTCCTAGATTCGTAAGATCATTTTCTACTACCATATATCCTGCAAGATTTCTGCCTTGAGAACCTCGTAATTCTAATGAAAGCAATCCCAAGAATTCTGTTTGTTCAAATCCAGGTGGTTTTGCTTCAACGTAATATGTGTCAAGACCACGAGGAATTTCATAAAATTCATTGGCTTGGATAAATGTCTCTACATTTGTGACATGGTAGATGTTATACATCTCTGTTTTCCAATTAAATAATTCAACAGGATATCTAATTTGTTCTTCTAACCAAGCTGGCATAGGCTGGAATTGTTCAGAGTACTGACTAGCAAACATTTCAGTAAAGAAATCATCTCCAGTTTTTAATAATTGAATATCACCATTGTAAGAATCAACTAGTGCATATCCTACTAGACGCAAGTATGGATTTCCAACTGACCATGGGACATCACCTGTATCAAATCCAATGATTAATGGAATTAACCAATAGGAATTCTCCCCATCAGTTACAGGAAGTGAATCAAGCTCTTTTCCAAATAAATCATAAAGGAAGTATGGGTATAGAAGTTCCATTCTATCGTGAACATCTTTGTATCTCATAATGTGTACAGGTTCACCTGGAAATGAAAGCAAAAAGTTTGGCTCAAATATCCAGCTCAATGGGGGTGGAACATCCAATCCTCCTAGTCCTGAATAAGATACTCCTCCAAGTTCTGCACTTGTATCACCTCTTGAATTAGGATAACCAGACCAGGTTTGCTCAAATAATCCACCTTCACCATAGTAAATTTCTCTTTGCTTGAAGAATTCACTACTATCTACAATCTGACCATCCGTTGCTTCTAGAGTAAGGAATCCATCAGGTACGTGAGTATATACCAAATGTTCATTGTACCATCTATTTTCAAGACTAACAGAGGTTGGTAGAATTGGCTTCATAGAGGCAGTCCAGTACAAAGTATTGTTAAATCGAAGAATATCATTATCTTCAAAGTCAACATATGGAATAAGTCCAATTTCAGGCTTTAATTTAGCAAAAGCTGCTTCCCAATCCCAAACTCGAATAACATCAAGAACATCACTGTTTTGATTTACATAGTTTTTGATGTTATTTGGTGAAACTGATGTTAGTTGAACGTCATGAATATTTTCTTGTACATTATTTAGTTCTCCTAGATATCGATTTACTCCAATTTGCTGAGCAGTATATGGTCCTAAATATTCAATCTTTTTTGCATCAGCAATACTATTGTTTACAGAAACTACTCCTGCAATAATTATTGCAATTGCAATTATTGTTAAAATTCTAATGTATACATCTCTCTTAAACATATGAGTTAGTACACGTGCTCTTATTCTATCAACTAGTGAAAATCCAAGTAATGCTGCACCTACTACAAGTGTACCACCAATTACATATCTTGTATTATAATCAATTTGATCTGTAAAGAAGAGATTAATTCCTGCCCAAATTATACCAATTCCTATAATTCCTTCAATTGTTGAAACATAGTTTAGATATCGTGGTTTACCTTCATTTGAATCTTGTAAGAAAGATGTGATCACATGGATTATTCTATGAATTCCAACATACAAAACTAAACGAAGACCAATTGCTGCAAGT
>DATHYS010000014.1:0-7434 GCA_035458995.1 Candidatus Nitrosopumilus sp. | reverse complement strand
CAACTTGGGACTGGGAACCAATCATCAACAGTTACTTCACCATTTGTTTGTTCTTCAATTCTTTGAACACAATCAGGTACTGTGATTCTGTATTTTTCACGTTCAGATTTACCAATTCTACCAGTTAATGATACTGGTTGGAAGTTTACTGCGTGAACTACATCCATGTTCTTTTGTGCATATCTGATAATTCCACCTAATTCATGGTCGTTAATTGATTTGATTACTGTTGGGACAAATACTACTGTAGTACCTGTTTTTCTGCAACTGTCAAGTGCATATGGAATCTCCCAGTGGTTTTTTGGGTTTGTTCTTGCAGTTACACCGTCAAATGAAAGATACAAGTTGTTACATCCAGCTAGTCTTACTTCTCTTGCAGCTTCAGGATCCATTGCATGTCTAATACCATTGGTATTCATTTGAATATGGTCAACACCTTCTTCTTTCATAATTTTGATAACATCAGCAATGTCTTCTCTAAGCATTGGTTCACCGCCAGTAATTTGCATAGAATTTCCTGGAATTGGTCTCTCAGCTCTGAGAGTTTTCATCATACCTCTAATTTGAGTATGGTCTGGCTCGTACATGTAAGCGCCTTCAAGGCCTTTCTTTACATAAAAGAAACAGTACCAACATGTTAAATCACATCTATTCGTTACAATCATGTTTGCCAATCCACTATGTGACAAATGGTTTGAGCACAATCCACAGTTGTTTGGACATGAGCATTTGTCAATCATTACGTTTGGAGAATGAGCACCTTTACCATCCATCCAGTATGTACTGAATTTTTTGTACATTTCATAAGAGCCAAAGTATAATTCCTCACACTCACCGTGAGTTGGACAAACTTTTGACATGAATACCTGATTGTCTCTCTCAAAGACTTCAGCATCGAGAATCATGTTACAGTCTGGACAGATACTTTGAGTGAATCTAATAGTTGATTTCTTTCCTAAATTTTTAGTTGATTGATTGGATATCTGAATTAGTGCCATACCTACAAGATTCGTTTTTCTGAGATGGTATATAATGCATTTCCTACTTGCCCCCGTGTGGAATTTAGGAGGTAGGCATACCTGATTTAAATACCAAAACTGATCGACTAGATCGCATATGAGTATATCAGACAAAACAAGAAAAGCATTAGAAAAGATTGGTCTTACTAGTTATGAGATTAGAACATTTTCAGCATTGCTCAAATCAGGCGAACTAACGGCATCTGATCTTAGCCAAAAATCAGGAGTGCCATACTCAAAAATTTACGAAGTGTTAGGAACATTGGAAGAAAAAGGTTGGATTGGCTCAGATGATTCAAGACCAACAAAATATTTTGCAAAATCACCATCTACAGGTTTGGAAACTACAAAACAAAAAATGGAGACTGATTTTTCACAGAATCAAAATGTTATCTTAAATGAATTAGTACCATTGTATGAGAAAAGTGGAACTAGCGAAAGACCAGATATTTGGGTACTATCAGGTGCAGTAAACATTGCAGCAAAAATTTTAGAGATGGTAGAGACTTGCAGGAATGAGGTAATGATTGCATTACCTGAAGCTGGAGTAGATTTAGTAAAGCAGGCATTACCAAAATTAAGATCACTTCATGACAAAGGAGTAGATATTACAATTCTAACATCAGATAAGATGGATAAAGAATCAATTAAAGCAATCAAAAGAGTTGCTACTGTAACAATCAAGAAAGGGCTCTTTGGAGGAGGTATAATTTCAGATAAAAGATATGTTGTAATTCTACTAGGCCCAGAAATAGGAGGAGTAAATTCTTCAGAGGTTGTTGCAATTTGGGCAGATCATGCGGGATTGGCAGGATTTGCACGTCAATATTTTGAATATTTATTAAAAGATTCAAAGAAGGTATAACATGGAAGCATTAGATGAAGAAGTACTATTTGTAGGAACTGCAGAAGCAGAACATGTAGAGATGTATCTTAAGGCAATTTGGCACATCAAAGAACGAGGGGAGGATGTTAAAATTAGTACAATTGCAAAGATGCTCAATGTAAGACAGCCAAGTGTTGTTCAGATGCTAAAAAAATTGAATGGTAAAAATCTTGTAAATTACAACAAAGCAGGTGTAAGATTGACTGAAGACGGCGAGAGAATAGGTGCAAGCATGATGAGAAACAGCAGATTGCTAGAAGTTCTAATGGATAGTGCACTAAAAGTTGAAATTGATGAAGAGATGGTTTGTGGAATTGAGCATCACATGAATAAACAATTTACAAATGCTCTTTGTGTGATGTTAAAGCATCCAAGAAAATGTCCACATGATCATGAAATTCCAATGGGTGAATGCTGTAAATCAGCATAACTGAAATTACAACCCAAAAGATATATCATCTCAGAAATTATATTTAATCATGGCATGCTTCTGTGGCTGTGAGACATATGAAAAAAATGATGATGGTTTCAAAATTGCATGTGTAAAATGTGGACATGGACCTCAAAATCATAATGACGAATTCAGAGATGCAGCAAGAAAGAATGAATCACAGAGTCAAAAACGTGATGCTGACTTTGGATAATTATTCTCCAATAATTTTAACTAAAACTCTTTTGGGTCTTTTTCCATCAAATTCACCATAGAAGATTTCCTCCCATGGTCCAAAATCTAGTTCGCCATTTGTTATAGCGATAACAACTTCTCGTCCCATAACTTGACGTTTTAGATGTGCATCTGCATTGTCTTCACCTGTTTTGTTATGATCATATTGCGTGGTTGGGGCATGAGGAGCCAATCCCTCTAACCATTTTTCATAATCATGAAGCAATCCACCCTCATTATCATTAATGAAAACACTTGCTGTGATATGCATTGCATTTACAAGACAAAGTCCTTCCTGAACTTTGCTTTCAGTTACCAATTTTTTTACATCAGATGTAATGTTGACAAAAGCTCTTCTTGTTTTAACTTCAAATGTCAAATATTCAGTCAGAGATTTCATGATTTTTTATTAAATGCCATCCATTAAAATCCTAATGCAGGCTCAGAACTCAAGATCCTCATCATCAATCAAAGGGATAGGTACATCACTGCCTGCAAGCCATATTTCAAGAAGATTCCTATTGAGTCTTTCAAGAAGCTTGATAAATGGCCAATAGTTTATTCATTCAAAATGGTTACAATAGATACTCCTGCTTCATTGGAAAGTTTCAGAAGATTTGTCATTTCAAGTACATGCAAATCATACGCACCAAGAGCATATTTGGAGGATTCTGAAGTTTTTGCAGAAAGAGAAGACAGTTTAGGCGCTATCTATGTTGAAGCAGCCGATAAAGTTACTTTGAAAAAAATTAGAGATATTACATTTGTAAATGGAAAAGATGTTTTGGGAATAATCTATAATTCAAAAAGTGGAAATACATCTCTAAAGTGGAGACAAATTAGAAGAAACAGTGGTAAAGTTACTGGGGAAGCATCTGCAAATTCTTTAACAAATTTGTCGGAATCAGGTGTTCTTACTTTAGAATGGGTTGAAAATTATCTAAAAAAGAAATCTCAAGAAACAAAAACTGAAGAACCAACAAGTTAAACTCTTTTCTTTCTGTAAATTAGAATAATATCATGATTACAAAGCCAATTGATGAGAATTCAATATCAGTCATACCTGAAGACTCTGAAGATCTTTTGAATTTACGCCGAATAATCAAAGAAAATGATAAAGTAATTGGGGATACAACAAGAGTACTAAAACAAGACAAAGATTACTCTAGACCAGACAAAGGAGAAAGAATCAAAGTCAGAATTGCATTAACCGTAGAAAAAATTTCACTTGATGGTGTCTTGGATAGATTAAGAGTTGGAGGTACAATTTCTGAATCAAGTAATGAATCAGTACCACATGGATCGCACCATTCATTTATTATAAAACTAAACGATGGAATTACAATTTCAAAGAAGAAATGGCTACCAATCGAAAAAAAACTTTTAGAATCAAGTAATAATCAAGTCAGTTTTGTTTTAGTTGCAATTGATACAAGTGATAGTGGGATTGCAAGGTTAAGAGGCACACATTTAGAATTTATGCCAAATATCTATTCAGGCTCTGGAGGAAAGAGATACAAAACTAATTTCAACATAGAAAAATTCTTTGAACAAGTACAGCAAGCATTATCGACTATTTTTAGAGAAGGAGATGCAATAGTAATTTTTGGTCCAGGTGAAACAAAGAAGAGATTTGCAAATTTTATAGAAAAAACACAAAAACTTCAAAAATACAAAATTCAGGTTGTTGATGGAATAGATTCTGGTGGAGAAGATGGAATTTACACGTTCACAAAATCACAAACAATGCAAGAAATAATGTCAGATAGTAAATTAGCCAAAGCATCATCGATTATTGATGAGGTTATGATTCTTGCAAATAAAAAAAGTAGAAAATTCACAATGGGGTATAATGAAACATTAAATGCAAACCAAATGGGGGCAGTTGAATCACTTGTATTTTCTGATAAAGTAATACAAGATAATGACGAGCAGGAAATCATGGATTTTCTAAATGATGCTGAAAATAAAGGAGTTTCAATTTACAGTGTGGATTCATCTACAGATATTGGTCTTAGAGTAACAGGTTTGGGTGGAATCATTTCTTTATTGCGATATGCAGTGGAATCTTAGTTAGTAGATTCAACTAACCATTTTAGATATGATTTATCAATTGAGGTCACATCAATTTCAGCAATTTCTGGAACATCATAAGGATGAGATTCTTTAATTTTCTTTTTCAACAAAGTCTTGTTTTTTGTAGTTGTCTTGAAAATAGCTAGATATTCTGATGAATTTTCCACCTTTCCCTTCCAAGAATAAATTGATGAAATTTTAGAAATATTGACACAAGCAGCTATCCTACTTTTTACAAGTTCATTTGCAATTTTAGAGATAGATTTTTTGTTTGGATATGTCGAGACAATTACTACGGGTTTCATAGTAAACGATAAATGGCCGTGCCATAAAAAATTAACAATTAGTTTGGAACTTGATTTTATTACTCAGAATGCAATAATCTATGTCTTAATGGCTTGGGTAGTCATTATAGTAATCGCAAAAGCTCTCAAATTAGAAAAATATGGTTTTGAATTAAAGGCGTATAGTCTTGTATACAAGAATAAAAGTGTCAATGATGTATTAATCAGATTACTTGGACGGACAAAAAGAGGAATCAAAGTTTTTGCAGATCTAAGTGTGATTGCAGGTTTTGTTATGATGGGATTTGCATTTTACTTTTTATTAAATAATGTTTCAAACTTTTTTGTAGAAAAGGAAGCATTTTCAGAATTAACTGTCTTAATTCCAGGAGTTACATTAACTTCAGCTCCAGCTATTACATATTTCCTGCTTTCAATTCCGATTGTACTAGTTATGCATGAAGGAGCACATGGTATCGTTGCTGCATTAGAAAAAATAAAAATAAAAACTGGCGGATTTGCAGTATTCATTGCATTATTTGCAGGATTTGTAGAACCAGATGAAGAGGAATTTGATAAAGCTAAAAAGATTTCAAAATTAAGAGTTATTGGCGCAGGAGCCACATCGAATGTATTATTTGCAATTGTGTTAGGTGCAATTATGCTAACAAATCCAATTTTTGGAATGGTTTTAGAAAGTATTCCATTATTTGGTGATTCTATCTTGAACACATTTTATGAATTATCAAAAGGAGTTTTGATACTTTCAATTATAGAAAATTCAGGTGCTGAACAAGCAGGATTGCTTGCAAATGACATGATCACTACAATTAATGATGTACCGATTCATGGTCCGGCGGATTTCCCTATCCTAAATCCAGGAGAAACAGCTAGTGTTTCTGTAATTAGAGATGGCCAAGAATTAGAATTTGGATTAGAAGTAATGGCCGATCCAAATAATCCTGAAAGAGGATTAATAGGAATTATGAGAGATAATTCAATTCCATACAAACCTGTAATGAATTTCATCGATTGGACAAATGTAGATTTTAACATCTCAATGTTCTTGTTATGGCTTTGGATGATTTCGTTTTTCATCGGGATTATCAACATGCTTCCTTTACCAATTTTAGATGGAGGTAAATTCATTCATACAATTATTGATAAAAGAATCTCAGACAAGTCAGTCAATATTGTAATGTGGGGAATCTATGCATTCACCTTTGCACTATTTGGTCTCAATATTGCCTTGTCATATTTGAAATCTGGATGGTTTACAATCTAAAATACCTAAAGAATCATTAATGAAAAAAACTAGATAATTTCATGAAATGTGACAGATGTGAGAACCCTCCAGCATATACAAGGAAATATTCTGGTGAAAAACTTTGTTCACAATGTTTCTCAAAGTCAATAGTAAGAAAAACTGCAAAAACTATTTCAAAATATAACATGATCAAACATAATGAATTGGTGGCTGTTGCAGTGTCAGGAGGAAAAGATTCCCTAGCATTATTAAAAATTATTAATGAAATGGCATTAACTCATAGTTTTAGAATTATTGCAATAACTATTGATGAAGGTATTCCAGGATATAGAAATGAAGCATTAGAGATAGTTGAAAAATTTTGTACGGAACTTAATGTAGAACACAAAGTTTACTCTTACAAAGATCTCTTTGAATTAACGCTTGATGAGGCATTAGATTTAAGAAAAAATGAAAAAACATCATCATGTTCAATTTGCGGAACATTAAGAAGAAGGGCAATTGATCATGCAGCTAAAGATATAGGTGCAGATGTAATTGCTACAGGACATAATTTAGATGATACATTACAAACGTTTGTGATTAATATGCTTTCAGGGGATACCACAAAGGTTGGTTGGATGGATCCCGATACATCTGAAAATGATTTAAGAAAAATAAAACCATTTTGTGAGATTTATGAATCAGAAATTGTATTTTATGCTTTTACAAATGACATGCCATTTCAATCAGAACCATGCCCACACATGCATGAGGGAATAAGAACAGAAATTCGTGAATTTCTTAATTCATTAGAAAATCAACATAATGGAATTAAAAATAATTTTTATCAATCAATTCTCAAAATTTCACAGACTGTAAAGAATTCTAATTCAAAAGAAAAGATAAAGTGTGAAAAATGTGGAAGCGATTGTACAGGTAATGTATGCTCAGTTTGTAGTATGGTTTTAAAACTAAAAGAAAATCAAACCTAATGCAAATATAACATACTTTCTTAGGAAAAATGGTAGTAGGTAGGATCAGGGTGCCAGCCGTGCCCTATTCTGAAACCGGCTATATGCAGAGATCAGCAACTGTTGGGTAAATCTCTAGATGGGTAATTCCCGCTTGGTGTGCGGAAATGAAATCACGCCGAGGCGGGTGGTTGCAGGACTAGAAATATCCGAAGGGATAACTTCTAAGACCGAACCATCGAAAGGGATGAGGTCCGGGAGGGAGCAATCCTAAGGTGGAGCATC
>DATHYS010000013.1:0-31576 GCA_035458995.1 Candidatus Nitrosopumilus sp. | reverse complement strand
GATGGACAGAGCATTCTGGTATCAGCTCCTACTGCAAGTGGAAAAACTCTGATTGCAATGCTTGCTATGTTGAGTTATTTATCAAAAAACAAAGGGAAGGTAATTTATCTTAGTCCATTAAGAGCACTAGCTGCTGAAAAGTTTACAGAGTTTAAAAAATTAGAAAAAGTTGTACTAGGAAATAAAGTCAAGGTTGCCATATCTACTGGTGATTTTGAAAACATTGAAAAAAATCTAGAGAAAAGTAACGTGTTGATTTTAACAAATGAAAAAATGGATTCTATAATTAGACATGGTGCTGAATGGGTTGATGATATCGGTCTTGTAATTTCTGATGAAGTACATTTGATTGGAGATGAAAGTAGGGGGCCAACACTTGAGATGATTCTTACACAACTCAAATTATTACAAACAAAACCACAGATTGTGGGTCTTAGTGCAACAATAACAAATTCAGATGAGATTGCAGACTGGCTTGAATGCAAACTGGTAAAAAATGACTGGAGACCTGTACCGCTTTCTGAAGGAGTATGCGATGAAGGACAAGTTACAATGAGTGATGGTAAAACCTTTGAAATTGAGCGTAGTTTAATGGGTACGCCGATAGATTTAGGCGTGCAATCAGTAAAAGAAGGTGGCCAATCACTAGTATTTGCAGAGACTAGAACCCGCTCAAAATCACTTGCAACAAAAGCATCTGATGCAATAGCAAAAATTTTAGAAAAAAAAGAAATAACCGAACTAGAAAAAACATCAAAAAAACTTCTATCTGAAAATGAACATACTGAAATAGTCAAGACCTTGGCAACACTGGTAAAGAAAGGAGTTGCATTTCATCATGCAGGACTAAATCAAAAGTGCAGAGAAACAATTGAAACAGAATTCCGTAAAGGCACAATCAAACTATTATCATCAACTCCAACTCTAGCTGCCGGTGTAAATCTTCCTGCAAGACGAGTTGTAATATCTAATGTAAATCGATACAACGCCAAAGTTGGAGCAAACAGACCAATTAGTATTTTAGAATACAAACAACTTTGTGGAAGAGCTGGAAGGCCCCAATACGATGATTTTGGAGAATCAATTATTGTCGGAAAAGGAAATACTGATGATCTAATTGAATATTACATCAATGGAGAACCTGAACCAATTGAATCAAAAATCACTGACGATAAATCTCTACGAACTCATATTCTTAGTGTTATAGTTACACATCCTGGAATTAAAAAAGAAGAAATCTTGGAATTCTTTTTACAAACACTTGGGGGATTGCAATCAAGAAAACCTACATTGAAATTTGCAATAGATATTTCATTGCGTTTTCTTTCAAGTAAGTTCCTCATTATAAAAAAAGGTGAAAGATATGCTGCAACTGAATTTGGAAAAAAAACATCAATGCTTTACATTGATCCATTAACTGCAACATACTTTAGAGATTCAATTGAAAATGTATCTGAGGAAAGAAAACATACTTTTGGGTTTCTACACTTAATTACAAACTCTGAAGAGTTTTTCCCAAAATTCTCCCTGCGACAAAAAGACTATGAGACTGCTAGTTTAATGATAGAGAATAATTCATCTCAATTACTAGAGCCAATCTCAGAGTATGATTGTTCACGAAGTCTTTTGGCCTTGCAATCCTGGATTACTGAATCCACTGAATTATCCCTTTCTGATAGCCTTGGAATTGAGTCTGGCGACATGCACAGGATGACTGAGAATGCTAACTGGTTGTCATATTGTCTCAGAGAAATTTCAAAGCATGTAGAGAGAGCAGATTTGCTAGAAGAACTAGGAGATTTGAGAAATAGAATAGTTTATGGAATTAAGGAAGAATTACTTGATTTGGTACGAGTAAAAGGAATTGGAAGGGTTAGGGCACGAATTCTATTCAAACATGGAATAAAGAATCTTGACGATCTGAGAAAAATTCCAGTGAATAAATTAGCAGAAATTGATAAAATTGGTTCAACCATTGCGGATAACATAAAGGCAGAGTTACGAAAGGTTAGATAATTGATTGATTTAATGATTCCAGCTATAATTTCATGCATTGTAGCATTTGTTGTGGTATTTGTCATGACGCCACCATTAATCAAAATTTTAGAAAAAAGAAATTTTGCAGTAAAAGATATGAATAAAAAAGAAGATGTTATGGTGGTAAGACCCGGAGGACCAGCAATAATTACAGGAATTATTGCATCAGAAATTGTTCTTTATGCATTTTTACAAATGAATGAAATTTTGGCTATTATGATTACAACATCTGCTGCATTTCTCATTGGATATGTAGATGACAGAAAAGTAATGGGTGGATGGTTCAAGCCGGCAACACTTGCAATAGCTGCGCCTCCAATTATTGCATTAGGTGCATATGATAGTGATCTTGCTTTCCCATTATTTGGAACAGTGCAAATTCCTGCATTGTACCTTGCATTAATTATTTTTATGATTCCAATCACTGGTAATACAATCAATTCAATTGATGTTCTAAACGGAGTTGCAAGTGGGTTTATGGTAATTGCAAGTTTCTCATTATCCATTTGTTTGTTTATAGTACAAAACTATGAAATTGCAATAATCAGTTTACCGCTTGGATTTGTATCACTCGCATTTTACAAATATCATAAAATCCCCAGTAGAATTTTTCCTGGAGATTCTGGAGCATTAACTTTGGGTGCAATGTATGGTGCAATTGCAATTGTAGGTGGTGTAGAAATTATTGCAGCAGTTGCTTTGTTACCTGCAGTAATCAACTCATTTTTGTTCCTGTCAAGTGTAAAACGAGTAGTTGAACATAGGCAAATCAAAGGAAAACCTGTAGAGCATACGGAAGATTTTCGATTAAAGGCAACTGATGACAAGAAAGCACCAGTTACCTTGGTCAGACTAATTCTTGCAGGAGGCCCAATGACTGAAAAACAAGTGGGATATGCAATTTTTAAACTGGCGTTATTTTCAGGAGTTTTAGCAATAATTACTGCATTTATGATGGGAGTTTCATTTTGAAGCCTGGACTCTTTGGATTTTTGTTTGCAATGTGGACTCTAATCATAGTTGGAGGTGGAATTGTAGTAACTATACTTGGACCCATTTCAATTTCAGGATTTGGAGATCTTAATTGGTTTATTGCATCTGTGATTAAAGCAATAATTGCACTAGTTCTAGTTGTACTTTGGATTTTAATTTTATCTAAAATAAAGAACTGGATTTTCAAAAAAGAAATTAAACTTTAACTTTCTTTCCACTGCCTTTGTTTTTTGTCGTATTCTTCTCGTGTATATCTAATTGAAGCTGGAGAACCCATAACAACTGAATTTTCAGGAACATCTCTTGTAACAATTGCCCCCATTGCAACCACACTATTTTTTCCAACAGTAACACCTGCTTTGATAACTGCACGTGCACCAATTATTACACCATCTTCAATTATAACTCCAATCATTTTATCACACATTGGATAAGGATCATTTGTTAAAACAGCTGCTGGTCCAATGAATACATTTTTTCCAATTCTAGAAAGTGGTGGAATGTACGCTTGACCTTCGATTCTTGTGTTTTGACCTATTTTTACATCATAATCAATATGTGCTAAAGAACCAATACTGACATTATCTCCAATCTCTGCATTGTCGCCAACATATGAAAAATGCCAAATCTTAACATTCTCGCCAATTTTTGCTTTCTCTGAAATAAAATTAGTAACCATTATCCTACAAATGCCATGGGTTTGCCTTTGTAATAATTTTTTCAGGCAATTTGTCCTTAAAATTTTTTAGAAATTCCATTTCTTGCTTTTTATCTCGTAGCTCATCAGGAAGCATAATTGGGATTTCCTCAATAATTGGATAAAATCTAGAACATTTTGGACAAAAAATTACACCTTCTGATACTACATCATCTTTTTCCTTTATCTCAAATAATTCCAAAGGATGATTTTTGTCTATTGGACATGCTAAAATATCCATCATTGTTTTGTTCATTTTAGATCCAGATAGATGGGAATTCCCTTTTGACTAGATAAAAGTGCAGCTTCTGCAATCTTTGTAACATTTACTGCCTCTTGTGCTGTAACGATGTGTTCATTTTTGCCTTCAATTGCACCAAGAAAACTTTGAATTTCAAGTGAAAGTGGCTCTTGTTTTTCTTTTTGAATTATTTCAGATTCTTCATCTTTTTCTACAATGATTTCTTGGGTGATAAAATCAGATGAAATTATTGCATCAGTGCATACAGCGTTGAATTTTCTTTGTTTTTTTGGTGTTATCCAATTTGAGGAAATAATTGCCACCTTGTCATTTTTGTATCCCAGCATAATACTGGTAAAATCTTCATGCTCATGTTTTATCTTTCCAGCTCTTGCAAATACTACTTGTGGCATATCGTCAAATAGCCAATTTGCAGTATCAATATCGTGAACTGACGTATCATAGATAATTCCAACATCTTTGATATGCAAAGGCATTCTGTTTTCTCTATGAAATTCAAGCATTACCAAATCTCCATATTTTCTATCTTTGACCATTTTCTTAACAACATCTACTGCTGGATTGAATCTCTCAATATATCCGCAAGTAAGAATTACTTTATTTTTCTCTGCTAGTTTTGCAAGACTTTGACCATCTTGAGATTGATAAGTCATTGGTTTTTCTACAAATACATGTTTTTTTGCTTCTAGTAATTTTTTTGCAATTTCTGTATGTGTTGATGTAGGAGTTACTACAAAGGCTCCATCAAATTCTTCATTACTTAGTAATTCATCTAGTGATTCATAATGATTCACCGAATATTTTTCTCCATATTCCTTACTTTTCTGAGAATCTGCATCGCATATAGCTACTAGTACTCCTAATTCTGATAAAATTCTGGTGTGATTTTTGCCCCATCCACCAGTTCCAATTTGAACAATTTTCATCTAATACACCTTAGTTAACCAATGAGAATAGTCTTCATTTTTGTTCATTACTATTTCATAGTACTCTTCCATCATCTTTTTTGTTATATCTCCCGGTTTTCCATTTCCTATCTTCTTTGAATCCATCTTGATGATAGGTGTAATCTCTGCTGCTGTACCTGTAAGGAAGATTTCTTCAGATATTATCAATTCACTTCTTGTAATGTCTCGCTCAATAACATCCAAATCCAAATCTTTACCAATTTTGATTATTGCATCACGTGTAATTCCTTCTAAAGCTGATGATGCAAGTGATGGTGTAACTAGTTGACCATTTCTTACAATGAAGATGTTCTCTCCTGGTGCTTCACTTACATTTCCATTATGATCAAGCAATATAGCTTCATCAAACCCATTTCTTTTTGCCTCTTGGGTTGCAATGATTGAATTTAGATAATTTCCGCCCATTTTTGCCTGCGGTGGTGTAGACATGTCAGAGAATTTTCTCCAAGATACAACTCCTGCAGTAATTCCATTTTTGTTAAATAAATCTCCAAATGGAAAAGTAAAGATTGCAACACTTGTTGGTGCTTTTTCAGTTACATGTAGATTTATTCCATAATCTCCTACAAAATAAAATGGTCTTATGTAACAAGATTTTTTTATTTTATTTTTTTTACAAATGCCAATAATTGCATTAGATATTTCTTCATCAGAAAAATTCAATGAAATGTTGTAAAATTGCCCGGATCTCCTAAATCGCTTTACGTGTTCATCTAATCTAAACACACTGAGGTTTTTCCCATTCCAATATGCTCTAATTCCCTCAAAAATTGATGTTCCATAATGAATTGCATGTGTTGTTATTGGAACTTGTGCTTTTTCTGCAGGAACATACTTTCCATCAAACCATACATATTTTGAGAGTGGGAGTTTCATAGGAAACTTTTATCGGAAGTGTATTAATCTATTTTCAATCTTTATTCTTTTAGACCTGGGAGTAAAATTGTAAAAATTACTCCTCCGTTAGAGGAATTCTGCGCGTAAATTTCACCTTTATGGGCTTTGATGATGTGTTTACAACTTGCTGAAACCTACTGCTATAGTTCATAAACCATATGAGATGAATAGTGTTATTCATTTCCTTAAATTACAATTGGAATTAAAAGAACTTTCTAAAAAGTAATTATTATTTTGAATATCCTTCTTTGGGAAATTTCATTCCTACAATTCTTGTGGTTTGATCTTCTTGATTTGCAAATTTTTTAACAGTTTCCCATTCATCTTCAATAATTTTGACTATTTCTTCTGGAACATCTTCTTTCCAAGCAGAATTTTTTTCTAATGCTGCATCATAGAGTTTCTCTTTAACTGACGTAGCAGACAATGATTTTCGTTCACCAATTTTTGGTCTCAGTCTGTACATTTTCAACATGTACCCTTCTGCCTTGTCTCCAGTATAAGAAAAATAATCACCTTCAACTCCATCAAGGATTTGTTTTCTTAGCCTCCATGATTTTCTTCTTACTAGAGGTGGAAGATATTTTTTGAATGGTGATAGAAATGCATAATCATCAGTAATTTTAATAGAATCCCCAAAAATTGCTTCAAGCATCTTTTTTCTAGTTTCAAAATTAAATGGAAAACTCTTGCTGTTTATTTCTCTACCATCATCTTTGAAGACAACTGGCATAACTTTGACAACATCTGCTTGTTTTTTTAATTCCTTTATTATTTCCACATGTGCATTTGTCACTGGATTTAGATGTGCAAGATAAAGTGCGGTAATCAATTACATCACGTAAATAATTCTCATATTTCAATGATTGAATTTTAAAAAACTATTATCCGTATGATTCGTATTTGACTTCAAAGCTTCCATCTTCACGTTTATCGTGTTCTGTAACAAAACCTTTAGGATTCAAGAAGTCCATTACGCCATCGATGGTTCCTTGCCATCCACAAACATAGAATATTGTATTTTCTTTAGTAATTTTATCACCAATTAATTCCTCTAATGGTGATAGTCCTCCGTCTCTAGGTCTAAGGAATGTTTCAACTCTTCCAACTTGTCCTGCCCATGATCTGTTAAACCATTCTTGAGGTCTACTGATTGCAGCTCTGTATTTGAAATTCCATTGTTCCTTACCTTTTGCTATACTCTCATTTTCAAGTTCAGTCAGTAAATCCTTGTAACTTAATTCATCAACATAACTTGCTCCATGTAAAACCACGATCTCTCTTTTATCCCCCGAGTCATGAAGATGTTGTGCAAAGCTCACAAATGGTGCAAGTCCTGTTCCACCACCAATACAAATAATTCTACGATTATCTTTCTCCCCATTAGCTAATTCTTCATTAATCAACAATGCTCTACCTGTTGGTTTTAGCCAAAGAATTTCATCTCCTTCTTTAATGTTGAATATTTGAGTCGTTAATCTACCTGGAAGTGGTTTTCTTACCCATCTAATTACTAGTTCCACATAATCTCTATTTTCTGGATGAGATGCAATTGAATAAGCTCGTCTTACAATTTTTCCATTTTCTGCAGGATTTGGTAAACCTAATGTGATAAATTGACCTGCTTTGTAATCTGGAACTGGTCCCTCCTTTGGAACTAATCTAATAATTACAAGATCTTCTTTCAATAATTGTACATAAGTGACAGTTGCTTTGTTATCTACTACCATAACGATTCAATCAAGATTTGCGACTTTAAATATATTGTGTTAATTTCATAACTCGATTATATTTTAGACCGCTAAACGTTAATAACCAATTTGAAAAACGTAGTTCAATCAGAATTCTGATTATTGGGCCGGTCGTCTAGTCCGGTAGGATAGGTGCATGGCATGCATCGGATCGAGGGTTCAAATCCCTTCCGGTCCACTTATTTTTTTAATCAATGAAATCATCTTTTCAATTTCATTATCTCTTTCTTCAAAATTCTCATTGATGATGGTTTCTGAAATTGGAATTTCTAAATCAATTATTGCTTGTAAAGCACTTTTCTTGACTTCTATGTTGGAATCTGATAATGCCCCTATGAAAGCATCTTTAGCTTCTTTAGCTTTTAGATATCCTAATGCACCAAGTGCACATGATCTTACCATAGAGCGCTCGTCTTTTGTTAGTTTAATTATTTCTGGGATGGCTGAAGTTTCATTTCTGTTTGCAAGTACTAGTGATGCAAAACCTCTAATGTTTTTGTTTGCAGCATTTAGATTATTAATTAAAAAATTTGAAATCTTTTTTTTATTTAATACAAGTGAACTAAAAGCTTCACCTCTTACTTGAATATCATCATCATCTAACTGTGAGATTATTTTTTCTAAAATTTCTGGATTATCTACATTATCCAGAGTTTCTAAAATTTTGATTTTTTCTTTACTACTTCCCAATTCTAAAACTTTCGAAATATTTTCCAAGTTCTAATCAAATTCCTTCTTTCTACTTAATAATGGTTCAAATTTTTCAAATTTTTTTCATTTAATTTGAAAATATCCTTCTAGCTTTAAATTATCCTTAAATACCAATTTTTGCATGTCAAATGAAACCCGAGACACCGTATTCATTGGTAAGAAACCATTGATGGCATATGTAACATCAACGCTAATTCAATTGGCAAACTTACCATCCGTCAACATCAAAGCTAGAGGACTCAGCATTGGACGTGCTGTGGATGTAGCTCAAATCATCGCAAGAAAGACTGAAAATGCAGGCTACTCTATCGGAGAAATTAAAATTGGCTCAGAATCATTAGAGTCACAAGACGGTAGAACTAGAAACGTTTCAACAATAGAAATTGAAGTAAAGAGAAATACAAACTAGATGTACTTTACTTGAAATTTTTTATTTTATTATTTCTTTGATTTTTCGTACTTTTTCTCCATCTTTCTAAATTTTGGAAGCTCAACCAAATCATTGAATTGATCAAAATTCACAACTTTTTGCTTATACTTTGATGTGTTTCCAGTTTTCTTTAATTCTTGTAAAATATTCATTGTTGCAAATGTATTTGCATACAAAACTGACAATGGATATAGAATTATGTTGAATCCCATTTTGCTTAATGTTTCAGCAGAACTTAGTGGGGTGGCTCCCCCCTCAATCATATTTGCAACAAGTGGCGCATTGATTTCTTTACCTATTCTTTTCATTTCATCTATTGATCTTGGTGCTTCAACAAATACTGCATCAGCACCCGTTTTCTTATTTTGTTTTCCACGCTCAATTGCTTCATCAAGCCCTTTGGTTGCTCTTGCATCGGTCCTTGCAACAATAATGAAATCTTTATTTTCCCGTGCATCAATTGCTGCTGATAATTTTTCTGTATATTCTTCTTGGGCAACCACATCTTTACCTTGCATGTGTCCACATCGCTTAGGCCATTTTTGATCCTCTAGGAAAATACCTGATGCTCCTGCTGATTCTAATTCTTTTACTAATTTCCAAACACTTAACGCATTACCATACCCTGTATCTGAATCAACAATAACTGGAACTGATACTGCTCTACAAATTCTTCTAGCATTATCTACTGTTTCTGTAGCTCCGATAAATCCATAATCTGGCATTCCAAATAATGTTGCAGATGTTCCATAACCTGTTTGGAACATTGCATCAAATCCTACTTTTTGAGCAATTTTTGCACCGAGTGCATCATAAACACCTGGAATAACGAGCGGTTTTTTTGATTTTAACATACTTTTCAAATTTTTCATAATTGTATTCTTTTCCTGAATTATTTATGATTTTAATACTGTTTTTAATGAAAATATTTTTTATTACTCTATTTTGATTTCTTTACCTTTCTTCTTTCCATCTTTCTCTTGAATTTTTTTCAATTCTGATTCAAGGAATTCTCTGTATTTTTTTGTCTCATCATCAGTCATATTGGCAAAATTTGAACTGAGAATAGATCCCATTGCAGAAATTTTTTCTAATAAATCCATTGCAACAAATCGTCCTACATTACCTAGTCTGAACAATACCTCTAGTTGTTTTTTGACGATATCATTTACCTTGTCAACATCATCAGCTGTATCTTTGCCTACTTTGGTTAATTGATATTTTCCATCTTTAGTTTCTTCAATTAATCCTTCATCTAGTAATCTCCCTAGTAATGGATAGATTAATCCTGGTGATGGTTTCCAAATGCCATTACTTTGTTTAACTGCATAATCGATAATCTCCTTTCCTGTATGAGGTGTTTTCTTCAATAATTCTAAAATGAAGTATCTTGAAAATCCTCTAGGTACTGAACTTCCAACTCTTTGAAACCATTCAGATATCATCACTAGTGATATCACTAGTGATATATTTTAATATTTTGATCGTGCCTAACAATTACTACATATTTATCCCGCCCAAAGCAAGTTGGAGTGAGAAATGGTAGATTCTCTTGAATTTGATTTAATTATTTGTGGTTCTGGCCTTGCAGGATTAAGGGCTGCTATTGCAGCCGCCAAAAAAGGACCAAATCTGAAAATTGGAATTGTCTCCAAAGTCCAGGTAATGCGTTCTCATTCTGTTTCAGCAGAAGGTGGAACTGCTGCAGTTCTTTTTGAGGATGAAGGTGATACAATTGAATCTCACGTGTATGATACCGTAAAAGGAAGTGATTTTCTTGCAGACCAAGATGTTGCTGAAAGACTATGTGTTGAAATGCCTCAGGAGATTCGCCAGTTAGACCATTGGGGAATGCCTTGGTCTAGAAGAGATGATGGTAGAATTGATCAAAGAAATTTTGGAGGTTATAGTTTTCCTAGAGCAACATATGCATCAGATAAAGTTGGTTTCTTTGAAATGCAAACACTGTATGATACATGTCAAAAATTTGAAAATATTGAATATCTTAACGAATGGTTTGTAACATCAATTGTTCATGATGGAAAACGATTCATGGGAGTTACTGCAATTGAATTAGGTTCTGGAACCTTTTACACAATCAAAGGAAAGGCTCTCATTATTGCAACTGGTGGTGCGGGAAGATTATACAGCTTTTCAACTTATGCACTTTCATCAACTCCTGATGGTTTGGATATGGGATTGCGTGCCGGCATGGCACTCAAAGATATGGAGTTTGTTCAATTCCATCCTACGGGAATCTTACCTTCTGGAATTTTAATTACAGAAGGTGCAAGAGGAGAAGGTGGTTATCTTCTTAACAACAAGGGTGAGAGATTTATGAAAACATATGCAGCTGGTAAAATGGAATTAGCACCACGTGATATTGTATCCAGATCAATTATGACAGAAATTCAGGAAGGTCGTGGATTCAAACATGAAACAGGTGTTGATTGTATGAAACTTGATTTACGACATCTTGGAGATGAAAAAATCAAAGAAAAATTAGGTGGAATTCGAGAAATCTCAATTAAATTTTCAGGCCAAGATCCTGCAAAGGATTTGCTTGACATTAGACCTGTATGCCATTACATGATGGGAGGTCTTCATACTGATATTGATGGAGCAACTGAAATTCAAGGAGTTTGGGCTGCTGGTGAGGCTGCATGTAATAGTGTTCACGGCTCAAATCGTCTAGGCGCAAATTCTACCTCTGAATGTATTGTTTGGGGTAAAATTACAGGTGAATTGGCAATTGATTATATTCAAAAGAACGAATCTTCTAATCCTTGGCCTCATCATTTGGTTGCAGCAGAAGAGAAGAGAATCTATGATGGGATCTTTAGAGGAAATGGAGATGTTAATCCATATGAAGTTAGACAGCAACTAACTGATACCATGAATGAAAAAGCATACGTTTACAAAAATGAAACAAATCTCATAGAAGGTCTAAAGAAAATCCGAGAACTAAAACAACAAACTTGGAAACACGTTGATGATAAAGCAAAGGAATACAATACTAATTTTGCAAATGTAATGGAACTTGATTCTATGTTTAGAGTGGCAGAGATTGTTTTACTTGGTGCAATTAATAGAAAAGAATCTCGTGGTGCTCATGCAAGAACTGATTATCCAAAACGTGATGATGCCAACTTTTTACATCATACTCTTGCTTACTATGATCCAAATGAACCAATAATGAAAACATATCCAGTTACAATTACTAAATATCAGCCAGTGGAGAGGAAATACTAGATGTCTGAAGACGAACACAGAGAAGGCATTGGAGGAATGATCAATCCTCGTAGATATGGAATTGAGCGTGTAGCATATTTGTTAATGCGAATTAGTGGGTTGGGATTATTAGCATATTTTATCGGTCATATTTATGAAACAAGTAATATCCTAAGAGGGAAAGTTGGTTGGAATGAATTTTTGGAAATGATCTCTACCACTGAAGGACATATCATAATGTCAATAATAATTGCAATGTGTGTTTTTCATACTGTAAACGGTGTTAGAGTGATGTTAGGCCATGGTGGAGTTGGTGTAGGAAAACCTGCAAGACCTGATTATCCATATGATCCAGCATCACAAAATTATAGACACAAAATAGGAATTTACTCTGCAATGGTTCTTGCAGCGGTTGCAATGATGTATGGTTTAGCGGTAATGTTTGGTGAATAAGATGAGAGAAAGCACAATAATGAAAATCCACTATGGGACTGCTTTGGCAGCTGTGGCTTTAGTCGCAGTTCATATTTTGATGCGTCTTACAATGAATTATGCTGAGTCTCTAGAATATGAGAATGTACTTGCAAATTACAAATTTCTTCCATATGCTATCATGTTGGAATTGATTCTAATTCTACTATCTGTTCACGGATTTAATGGTCTTCGAGTAATCTTACTTGAACTAAAACAAGGAAGAATGTATGAGAAAGCAGTTTCTTATGGTTGTTTTGCAGCAATGATTGGATTAATAGCCTATGGCTCAAGAACAATTATTATGACTAACATGGGGATGGTATAGAAATGGCACAAGTTTCTAGTGTTACTGGCAAAAATGCATCCGCAACTTCAAAAACTATCACACTTAGAATTTCAAGATTTAATCCAGAGCATGATGAGTCTAGTGGATTCATGGAGTTTCCAATCCAATATGAAAAATGGACAACTGTTCTTGAAGCAATTCTAGATGTCAAAAAACACTTTGATCATTCAGTTGCTGTGAGATATTCTTGTAGACAAGCAACATGTGGTTCATGTGGAATGATAATTAATGGAAAACCTAGATTAGCATGTTTCACAAAAATTAGTGAACTTGATTCTAACGTGGTTACTGTTGAACCAATGAATAACTTCCCAATTATCCGTGATCTAGCTGTAAAGTTTGAAAGATTATTTGAGACCCATCAAAAAATTAAACCATATCTAATTCGTGATGATACTGAACTAGAATCTGATCAAAAAGAATTCCTGCAATCACCAGAAGAAGTAGAGCAATACATCCAATTTGCAAATTGTATCAAATGTGGTTTGTGTAATTCTGCATGTCCTACAATGGCCACTGATTCATCTTTTGTTGGACCTCAGGCATTAGCTCAAGCCTATCGTTATGTTGCCGACAGTAGAGATAAAGGAAAAGATTCTAGATTAAAAATTATTGATGACTCTCATGGAATCTGGAGATGTCATTTTGCTGGCTCTTGTAGTCAGGTATGTCCAAAAGGAGTTGACCCTGCAATGGGAATTCAACTACTTAGAGGTTATTTGCTAGGTTTTAGAGGTTAACCTCATTTTTTTGGCTTTGGACTATTGTTTACTTGATTGTTAATCTGTTCTGCCATAAAGTGATTTGAAACATTAACTTTAACGTCATCAACACCATCTACCTTCAATAGATTGTCATGAACATCTTGACAAATCTTAAAACCAAACACTGCTGGACAGAATGGACTTGTAAGATGCAAATCAACTTTTACATTACTATCGTTGATATCTACTTCATCAATTAATTCTAATTCTACAATTGATGTGTTGATTTCTGGATCCACAATCTTTGATAGCTCATCAAAAATTTTGACTCGCATCTGTTTGATATCTTGGCTCATGTCGTGAAAACCATCGTTGCTATATATAACCATTATAGAACCTTAGGTAATGTATCGTTCTCGTCTTGGTACTGATTTGAGTGATATTACTTTGGATTATGTTTCATCAATTAATGATGATGCTGAAATTGCACTTTATGATATTCTAGGCAGTCAAGCTCATGCCCTGATGTTGTTTCAAAAAAATATTATAACAAAAAATGATGCAAAGAAAATTTTAACTGCACTTGAGAATTTAAAAAATGAAAAATTTGATGCTTCTTCTGGAGCAGAGGATATTCACGAATTAATTGAAACATTAGTGATCAAGAAAGCTGGAATGGCAAGTGGTGGGAAAATGCATACAGCACGTTCACGTAATGACCAAGTTGTTTTAGATATTCGAATGAAAATTAGAGATGATATCAATATCATATGTAATTGTCTTTTAGATACCATTGAAGCCTTGGTATCTGTGGCTAAAAATCACCAAAAAACCATCATGCCACTGTATACCCATCTTCAACAAGCTCAAGCTGGTCTGTTTTCACATTATCTATTAGCTCACGCTGATGTTTTAACAAGAGATTTTGAAAGATTGTATGGAACATTTGAACGAATTAATCAAAGTCCTCTTGGTGCAGGACCTGTTGGTGGAACAAGTATTCCAATTGATAGACATAGTACAGCAAAAATGTTGGGCTTTGACGGTCTTGTTGAAAACTCTATTGATGCTACCAGTACGCGTGATTTTGTAGCAGAGTATGTTGCAATGATTTCAATTTTAATGACAAATCTCAGTAAAATATCTGAAGACTTTGTAATTTGGTCTACATCGGAATTTTCTTTTATCGAACTTTCAGATGAATTCACATCTCCTTCAAGTGTAATGCCTCAAAAAAAGAATCCTGATATTTTAGAATTAACAAGAGGTAAAACTGCAGAAATAATTGGAAATCTAACTGCAATACTAACTACTGTCAAAGGTTTAGCATCTGGATATGGACGCGATTTACAACAAGTCAAATCTTCTATTTGGTCTACATCTAAAATCTCCATCAGTGCTTTAATGATTTTAAAATCAATTCTTCTTACTTTGAAAGTAAATGAAAAACAAATGAAAAAAGTAACTGAATCAAGTAATCTCATAGCTTTAGACATTGCTGAGAAATTAGTACAAGAAGGAATCCCCTTTAGAGTAACTCATAAAATTTCTGGAACTTTGGTTCAATTAGCTCATATTTCCAAAAAGCCTATCTCAAAACTAACCTTATCAGAAATTAAAAAATCTGTGGCTGGTACTAAGGTTGATCCTAAAATCGTTTCAAAAATTATTTCTTCTACAACAGTTGTTTCTTCATTAAAAGATAGAACCTCTTTTGGCTCATCAGGTTATGATGAACAAAAACGAATGATATCTGATAGAATCAAAAAAATTAATCAATATAGAACTGATGTTTCAAAAAGAGAAAATAAAATTAATGCGTCAATTGATGATTTAACAAAACAAATCAACGAAATCATTTAATCAATAAAGTAAAAGAGAGCGGGTCTAAAGGGATTCGGACCCTTGACAACCGGATTAAAAGTCCGGTGCGCTACCTGGCTGCGCCATAGACCCTCGTAAAAAATGCTTTAACTGTATAATTTAGTCTTTTACAAAATGCAATGTCATGACAGAAACTTTTAATCTGGCAATTTGACTCAAAGAAATTGTGCCCTTGTAGTATAGCCCGGTCTAGAATTCGGCCCTGTCACGGCTGAGACGCGTGTTCAAATCCCGCCGAGGGCGCCATTATTTCCATCTCATGAAAGATAATTGCATTATATCCGATCAGAATAAAATTTTCAAAAAATATTCTTCAATTAAGATAGATTCTAGATGAATCTCACAAGAATATTAAAATTCAGGGAATTTTAGTAAAATTTGTTGTCTGAAGAGAAAAAAGAATCTGAAGTAGAATCAAAATCTATTGAAGAATCAAAATCTGAAGAATCATCAGCTGAAGAAACTGCAAAAGCAGAAGTTGCAAAGGCTGAAGCAGAAGCCAAAGCTGCATCAGAAGCATCTGCAAAAGCTGAAGCTGCGGCAAAAGCTGTAGAGGAAGCAGAAGCTGCAGTAAAAGAAGCTCTTGAAAAAGCCCAAGATGCAAAAGCAAAAGCAGAAGCCGCAGCTGAAGAAGAATACAAAGCAATTACGGCTGAAGTAAAGGCAGAAGCTGCAAAGACTCCTGATTACACTTTCAAACGTCAAGGCGAAGAAATCTTTAGACGAGAAATGGGAGAACCTGAATTTTGGTTAGAAAAAGAAGATCGTTTCCCAAGACCGATTCTCACTGCAGATCAACAAGAATCTCTTACAAGAAAAGCAGAAATGCCTGCAGATCAAACTCCTGAATATATTCCTCAACATGTTTTGAGTCCAGAATTTGGTGGTCTCTCAAATTATGAGAGAGGAGTAGATGACTTTTTAGACGTGGCTAAACTAAATCTTGAAACATTAAAACATAATCCTGATGCAACTGAAAAAGAAATTCAGAATGCTAAAGATGAAATTATTTATCTAGAATCATTACGTGAAAATTATTACATTGGAATGAACGTTTTCAGAACAGCCCATGGCGGAAGGGATAAAATCAAAGCTAAATAGGTGAATGATATGGGTAATGTAAAATTTGATGTAATGAATGCTCGAGTAACTTTCAAAAATATTCCTATTCATACATTATCAAAATTCTCTTTCAAAGATGTACCTGCAGCATGTGAAACTTTCAAAAAAATTCCTGGTGTTGATGAATGTATTATTATTCAAACAGCAAGTAGAGTTGAAATATTTACAGTAAGTAATGTAGAAGAAGAAGATTCCCCTGATGCAAGAAGAGATGAGGCAAAAGGTCTTGTACTAAATCAAATCAAAGATACATGGGTATCATTATCTGCTTTAGAACAAATTGACATTGATCATTTTGATCAAACTATTGAAGTATACAAAGGAGATGTTGTTTATCAAAATCTATTGCGTTTGGCATCTGGTTTGGACTCATTTGTTGTAGGGAAACAAGAAGTCTATGATGAAATCGTTCAATCGTTGTCAAAAGCAAAAGAAGCTGGTACTTCAGGTAAAATTCTCAATAAATTGTTTGATAACGTAATTAGATTAGCCTCAAGAATGAGGGAAACCACAGGAATTTCAAAAGATGTTATATCTCTTGGTGATGTAGCAGTCAAATTAGTTGATGAAAAAGCAGGACTTGATTCAAAGAAAAAAGTGTTGATTTTAGGAACAGGTGAACCTGCAGCAATGATTGCAAAAACTTTGAATAAAAAAGAAATCTCATACGATGTAGCAAGTAGAACTCTTGATAGGGCAACTGGTTTTTCACAAGTTGTAGGTGGAACTCCTGTAGAATTTGAGACTGCATTATCTGGTTTAGATAAATATGATATTGTATTTGTTGCAACTACTGCTGATTATTTCTTGATAACTTATGAGAGAATAAGATTGGTAATGGAAGAAAAGAAAAAAGGTACTTTGATTCTAGATTTGTCTGAACCTAGAACTGTTGCAGAAGATATTACCCAACTTCCAGGAATCAAATTACTGTTCAGAGATCAAATAGCAGAAATTTTTGAAGAAAGTGAAAAAGCTAGAAAAGGAATTGCTCCTGCAGTAGAGAAAATTATAGACAAAGAACTACCTGTATTATCAGTTAGAATGCATAGATTGGACGCTTAATTTTAAAGTCCTTGTTTTCTTAAGAGAAATTGCATAATGGCTTCTTTTGAATAGTCTATTCCATGTTCTTCTTCAGTGTGGTTTCTAAAATTATTTACAACTTCTTCCATTTCACCGCTTGCTACAAAATCACATTCAAAACCATAATCTCCACACTTTAGTTCTGCCATATTCTTGCAAAAAAACTCTCAATATAAAAATCCACATGTATGTATTCTTAAATTAAATATTAGAAGATCGAAAATTGTGTTTTAAATCCCTTTTTGAAATTTTTTTATCCGTAGGACTCAAACTTGATTCCAAAACTGCCATCTGGCTTCTTTTCATGTTCTGTCACAAAGCCTTTTGGACCCAGTGAATCAATCACTCCGTCAATTGTTCCTTGATAGCCACAAATGTAGATGATTGTATTATCTGGAGTAATTTCTTCACCCACCATCTCTTCAACTGGTGATAGGCCTGTTTTTTTATCTGGAGCAAAAAATGATTCAACTCTGCCAACATGACCATTCCAAGATCTATTGTAGAATTCTTTAGGTCTACTTATTGCGGCTCTATATCGAAAATTCCATTTGTCTCTTCCTCTTTTTTCACTTTCCAATTCTAAATCTGTCAAAAGACGTTTGTAACTTAATTCATCAACATAACTTGCACCGTGTAAAACAACAACTTCTCTTTTATCGTTAGTGTCGTGGAAATGTTTTGCAAATGCAATAAATGGTGCTAAACCTGTTCCTCCTCCAACACAAATTACTCGTCTTTTATCTGGTTTTCCATTTGGTAACGTGTCACTAATTTGTAATGCAGTTCCACTAGGATCTCCTAACCACACTTCATCTCCAACACTTGCATAGAATAACTCTGTTGTTACACGACCTGGAAGTGGTTTTCTTACCCATCTAATAACGAATTCAAAATAATCTCTATTTTCTGCATGCGATGCAATTGAATATGCTCTTCTAACAATTTTTTTTTCTGCAGGGATTGGGAGACCAATCGTCAAAAATTGACCGGTTTGGTATTTTGGCATTCCGCCTTCTGGAACTAATCTGATAATTACTAGGTCTTCTTTGAGTAATTCTCTATAGATGACTTTTGCTTTAGTTTCAGATACCATACAAGAAGTTTTTTCCCGACTTTGGTTAAATATATTTCTCTTAGTAACTGCTCAAAAGATCTATTGAAAACTAAAAATGTGAAACAAATTCTCAAACAATTAAGAATTTTTCATTCTAAAAATTCAATTATTGATTTGTGACATTATTTCATCAAGAATCTCTTGATTTGCAGCTGCAATAAAAGAAATCCTTGTTTCATAACTTAGATCTGCATCAAGAGGATTCAAATCTGCATCCAATAGCATTCCACCAGCCTCTTTTACAATTACATATCCTGCTGCAATATCTTGAATCCTAATTTTATTTCTCAAATCAATAAAAATATCCATTAACCCTCTTGCAAACATTGCCATTTCAAGTGCATTTGCTCCAAAATGTCTAGTATGATTATGGTTTTCAAAAATTGGATGTAATTTATTCATCAATTCGATAGATGAACCTGATGTATTGATTCCTATTATCTTGTAAACTGGATCTGTTTTATGAACCTTGATTTGCTTGTTATCAAAAAATGCACCCTTGTTTTCTGATGCCCAATACATTTCTCCGTTTGAGAGATTTGTAATTACACCATCTGTTATTGAACTGAGTTTGTTTTCAGTTGCAAAAGCTAATGAACTACAGAAGAAAGGAATCCCGCGTACTGCATTTGCAGAACCATCAATCGCATCCATGATTACAAATCCTTTTGGTTTATCTGATAATTCAACTTGTCCACATTCTTCACCTAACACTATACATTCAAAATTAATTTCCTTAAGATAATCTAAAACAGTTTTTTCAGCAACTATGTCTATGTTTCTTGAAATATCTCCACCTGCCCCTACACCATTATCACCAGCCGCATCATCAGTTCCAGCAAGATCTTTTACATTGTGATAAATTCTGTTTGAAGCTTCACGAAGTATTTCTATAACTTCCATGTTGTGAAACTAGTCGCTCGTAATTTAAGTGAAGAAAATATTTAGTTTGAAAGCATAAATAACAATAAAAAAGCTTAACGTTTGTGAGTGGCAAAGATCAATCTGTAATTAGTAAAGAAGCTTTGATGAGCACAAAACCTGGAAAACAGATTATGAAACAAGCTCTCTTCAAGTCAAAAGGTTACAAATTATTTAACAAATACAAAGAAGAAACTGAAAATCAATTTCCAAACTTTGCCGAAAGATTTGCCAAGGGATTATTACATGAAATTCAATCTGATACAAATCCTAGTGCTACCCAACAGGCATTTGGTGATGAAGTAGGCTCTACTGAAATAATACTAAATGCATCTGAAATTGAGCCTATCAAATCAAAATTAGACAGTCTTGAAGTAATGCAAGATAGAGTAAATCGAATTTTGAATTCAAATTTTGTGAAAATGACGTTTCCTGTTTTTAATGGATTATTTGATGCAGCAGCAGAATATTCTGGACGAGATGACCCACAATTAAAACAAGACATGGTTGAAGGACATATTCTAGCAATTGATCTAAGTGAACCTATGGATAGAATTGTAGATAAAGATGAAGATTTAGAATTTCTTGATGATTACAAACTAATGAATCCATATATTTTGAAATTAGCTCGAGATAAAATTTCAAAAGGCGGTGAACAAGTTCTAAAAGAATTTGAAGCAGGATTTGAAGATGCAAGAATTGGTCAATATTTAGATGAAAAACTAAAATCAAAACCAACAGAAATTACTGAAGAAGAAATGACTCTATCTTACAAAAAATATCGTGCAGTGATGGGAACTGCTGGGCGAAATATGGCTTTAGCTGAAAGACCATTGGGTGAAATTTTCTATTTAGGTATGGCTAGAGCTGCAGAAGGTGTAGGCTGTGGAAATGAAATTGAAGATTCTATTAAAAATGGATTTGTAAAAATTCCTTCTTGGCCACTTTATTATTCACTATTAGCAGATAATGTAAAAAAAGGATTTGAAGTCACTTTAGAAAAAAGTAATTTGTACTTACAAGATGCAAGACTTACACTAGAATTATTACCTGAAAACTTTTCTCACAAAGAATTCCTTGAATTTTTATTTTTGACTGTAGAACATTACAATCAATTTTGGTACAATAAATTACAAAAAGCCAATAAATGGTCAGAGTATCATTCTAAACTTCCCAAGTGATTACATTGATGTGGTCTGAAAAATATCGACCTCAGATAATTTCTGATATGGTTGGAAATGAAGAAGCACGAGCAGCAATTACTGAATGGTTTGTTAAATGGAAAAAAGGCACAAAGCCATTACTTTTAGTTGGCCCTCCTGGAATAGGAAAAACTACCATTGCATATCTAGTTGCCAAACAATTTGGATATGATATGATTGGACTCAATGCGAGTGACGTGAGAAGCAAATCAAGAATCAATGAAATTCTTACGCCTGTATTGGCAAATGTGAGTGTAATGGGTACTCCGATGATTTTCGTTGATGAAGTTGATGGAATTCATGGCCGTGGTGACTATGGTGGTGCATCAGCACTTGTTGATATTCTAAAAGAACCCACTGTACCAATTATTCTTGCTGCAAATAGTGACGATTCTGATAAAATGAAAAGTATCAAAAAAGTTGTAAAAACAATTCAATTCAAAAAAATTCCTCCACGATTATTACGAGTCTATCTTGAAAATATTTTGAAAAAACAAGGAGCAAAACTAACTCCTGGTGCATTAATCAAAGTAATTGATAAATCAAAAGGAGATATTCGTTCAATGATCAACCTTACACAATCTTTAGTGACGGGGTTTAATCCTCAAACTGAAAAAACTTTTGAAAGCATTAATGTTGAAGATGGAGTAAATGCTTTCTTTAAAGCAAACTCAATTGAAGAAGCTAGAATTGTTCTTTATTCAATGCAAATTGATCCTAGAGAAAAAATTAATGCATTTTATTCAAGTATTGTAACAAGTGATTTGGATAATTCTACACTTGCAAAATATTTAGAAACAATGTCTGAAGCTGATATGCTTTTTGGTAAAATAATGAATACTCAAAATTGGAGATTACTTCGATATCTTAATGATATTTTAATTAAATTATATCAAAATGATGATAGAATCAGATATACAAAATACAATTTATCATGGCCCTTACTAAATAGAATTCGTTGGGATGGTGCAAAAATAAAATCGCTGTCATCTATAATGGCAAGAAAGTTACATTTGTCTTCAAGTTCTTTTGTAACATTATGTTTACCATTTGTTTTACTTTGTATAAAAAATAAAACTCTAGAATTGGAATTGGAAGAAACCTATGGTGATATTATTGAAAAGGAGATTGAATTAATACGATGAGCTGGAGAAAAATCCCCATGAAATTCCCTGGGACCTGTATAGTTTGTAATGAAAAAATCCCTGTAAATGAAATTGGACTTTGGGCAAAAGGATTGGGCGTAAAGCATGAAAAATGTGCTCAAATCAATGAACTACAATGTATTGTATGTGGAGGTCCTGCTGGTTGTCCACAGTGCGAATTTCAGGAAAATTGTGATATTCCAAATGTATCTCAACTTTGTATCTGTAAGAAATGCAGTGAAGATCAGGGCACTTTTAGTTCATATCAAAAATCTGTAAACAAGAAATTCCCAATTCTTAACTCCTGATTTTCTAAAAAAGAGAGGTATCATTGAATTTTTGTAAAAATTTCACATTCTTTTTTTCTCAAATTAAATTAATATAGGAAAACCTTGTGCTTTAGAATACCTTGCATTCTGAAAAGATTGAAGATTATACTAAAAAGAACAATATTTCACAACAGGGAGGGGGCCAAGATAGAATTAAGGCCCAACATGACAAGGGAAAATTAACTGCACGTGAAAGAATTGATCTTTTACTAGATGAGGGTACTTTTACTGAAATTGATCCATTAACCACACATCATTATCATGAATATGATATGCAGAAAAAGAAATTCTTTACAGATGGTGTAGTTGGAGGTTATGGAAATGTTAATGGTAGACAAATCTTTGTCTTTGCATATGATTTCACCGTACTTGGTGGAACACTGAGTCAGATGGGAGCTAAAAAAATCTGTAAACTAATGGACCATGCAGTTAGAACTGGATGTCCAATTATTGGAATTATGGATTCTGGCGGAGCTAGAATTCAAGAAGGAATTATGAGTCTTGATGGATTTGCTGATATATTTTATCACAACCAACTTGCATCTGGTGTGATTCCTCAAATTACTGCAAGTATTGGTCCATCTGCAGGAGGTTCTGTTTATTCTCCAGCAATGACTGACTTTGTAATTATGGTAGAAAAAGCGGGAACTATGTTTGTAACAGGCCCTGATGTTGTAAAGACCGTATTGGGCGAAGAAATATCCTTTGATGATCTAGGTGGTGCAATGACACATGGCTCAAAAAGTGGTGTTGCACATTTTGTTGCAGATAATGAATACCAATGTATGGATTATATTAAAAAATTAATTTCATTTCTTCCACAAAATAATACTGAAGAACCACCTAAAATAAAAACAGATGACGATCCAAATAGATTAGATCATAATCTTATCAATGTAATCCCTGAAAATCCATTACAACCATATGATATGAAAGATATCATAAACTCAATTGTAGATAATCATGAATTCTTTGAGGTGCATGAACTCTTTGCACCAAATGTTGTTGTAGGTTATGGAAGAATGGATGGGCAAGTAGTTGGAATTATTGCAAATAATCCAATGCATCTTGCAGGTGCACTTGATATTGATTCTTCAAATAAAGCAGCACGTTTCATTAGATTTTGTGATTCATTTAACATACCAATAATTACTTTGGTAGATACTCCTGGATACATGCCTGGCTCTAACCAAGAGCATAATGGTATCATTAGACATGGAAGTAAATTGCTGTATGCTTACTGTGAAGCAACTGTTCCAAGAATTACTTTGGTAATCGGAAAAGCATATGGTGGTGCATACATTGCAATGGGAAGCAAGAATCTTAGAACTGATATGAATTATGCATGGCCAACTGCTCGTTGTGCTGTTTTGGGAGGAGAAGCAGCTGTAAAAATCATGTATAGAAAAGAATTACAGACTGCTGAAGATCCTGAGGCACTAAAGAAACAATTAATCGATGAATTTGCAGAAAAATTTGAAAATCCTTACGTTGCTGCATCTCATGGAACTGTTGATAATGTAATTGATCCTGCTGAAACAAGACCTATGTTGATTAAAGCACTCAAAATGCTTGTAAACAAGAGAGAAAAACAACTTCCAAGAAAACATGGGAATATCAATTTGTGATTAATGATGATTGAAAAAGTACTAATTGCTAATAGAGGAGAAATTGCACTTAGAGTTATTAGAACATGTAATGCATTAGGAATTAAAACTGTTGCAGTATATTCTGATGAAGATTACAATTCATTGCATGTTAAGAAAGCAGATGAATCTTATCACATTGGAGAAGCAGCCCCTGCAAAATCTTATCTAAATCAAGAAAAAATCCTTGAAGTTATGTTAGCTTCAGGTGCTAATGCAGTACATCCTGGTTATGGTTTTCTATCTGAAAATGATGATTTTGCAAGATTATGTGAAAAAAATAAAATTACTTTCATTGGTCCTTCTGCAGATTCTATGAATTTATGTGGTGATAAAATGGAATGTAAATCTGCAATGTTAAAGGCTAAAGTTCCAACTGTTCCTGGAAGTCCAGGATTAGTAAAGGATTCAGACGAAGCAGCAAAAATTGCAAATGACATTGGATATCCTGTTATGTTAAAATCAGTTTATGGTGGTGGTGGTCGAGGAATTAGAATAGTAACTAATGATAAAGAATTAGAAGAAGGTTTTGACACAGTAACATCTGAATCTATTGCTGCTGTTGGAAAATCTGCAATCATTGTTGAAAAATTTCTAGAAAAAACAAGACATATTGAATATCAAATGTGTAGAGATCATCATGGAAATGCAGTGCATCTCTTTGAGAGAGAATGCTCGATTCAAAGGCGTAATCAAAAACTAATTGAACAAACACCATCCCCTGTAGTGGATGATGCAAAAAGAGAAGAAATTGGTGAAATAGTTGTTAGGGCAGCAGAAGCAGTTGATTATACCAATCTTGGTACAGCCGAATTTTTAAGAGCAGATAATGGTGAGTTTTATTTTATTGAGATTAATGCAAGACTTCAGGTAGAACATCCAATTAGTGAAATGGTTTCAGGATTAGACTTTGTTAAATTACAAATTGATATTGCAAACGGAGAACCTCTTCCTTTCAAACAAAAAGATCTAAAGATGAATGGATATGCTATTGAATGTAGAATCAATGCAGAAGATACATTTTTGGACTTTGCACCTTCAACGGGACCTGTTCCAGACGTAACAATTCCTGCAGGACCAAATGTTAGATGTGATACTTATCTTTATCCTGGATGTACTGTCTCTCCATTTTATGATTCATTAATGGCAAAACTCTGTACATGGGGCCCAACATTTGAAGAATCTAGAACAAGAATGCTTACTGCATTAAAAGACATGTATGTTCAAGGTGTTGAAACATCTATTCCTCTTTACAAAACAATTCTAAACTCTGAAGAATACAAAAATGGTGAACTATCAACTGACTTTTTGAAACGTTATGATATGATTGATAAATTATCTGAAGACCTTAAGAAAGAAAAAGAAGAGAAGAGTGAAGCTGCTTTGGCTGCAGCCATTATTCATTCTGAATATTTCAAAAATAGAGTTCAAAATAATAGTACTAGTAGTACAGCATGGAAAAACAAATTGGATTGATGATTGATGGACTATAAAATTTCTGATGTTGAAAAATCATTTGATGGAAGAATTGTTGAAAATTTGGGGAACAATGATTATGTAATTAAGATAAATGACAAAGAACACCAATTAAGAATTATCAACATGGATGCAAAAGGAATTGAATTTATCTTAGATCAACAATTCCATAATGCAAAATATCTTGAAACTTTAACCAATGAAATAAGTCTTGTAATTGATAATGTCCCAATTACACTAAACATGAACACTCATTTCGATGAAGTTGTTTTCAAAAATTCTGGTGGCGGCGGTTCTGGCGGTACTCAATTAGCATTAAAAAGTCAAATTCCAGGTAAAGTTGTATCTATTGCAGTTACTGAAGATGATTCAGTTAAGAAAGGAGATGTTGTATGTACACTAGAATCAATGAAGATGCAAGTTGCAGTAAAAGCTCACAAAGATGGTGTTGTTAAAAATCTCAAAGTCAAAGAAGGTGCAACTGTTGCTAAAGGTGACTTTATCGCAGATTTAGAATAAAAAATTTTTCCTTATTTTAAGAAATTTTTAATTTCTTCATAGTTTGGTTCTTTTAATGGATCTTCTGAAACCCACTTGTAACCAATCTTTCCATCTTCATTAATAATGAAAACAGAACGTTTAGCAGCATTGTAATCTTTAATGTGAAGTAAATCTGGCATCAAAACATCATAATCTCTAATTGTTTTACTTGTATAGTCAGCTAATAGTGGAAAGCTAAAGTTGTGTTTTTCTGCAAATGCTTTGTTTGCAAATGGACCGTCATTGCTGATCGCTATAACTCTGGCACCTGTATCTGAAATTTCCTTCCAAGAGTCTCTAAATGTACAAAGTTCTACTTCACAAACTGGAGAGCTTGCTGCTACGATAAATGATATGACTATTTTTCCGCCTTTAAATTCATCCAAAGTCCGCATCTTCAATTCTGTGTCTGCAAGTTCAAAATCTGGAGCAATATCTCCTACATTCAATGACATGATCGCAATCTGTTGTTATCCTATTAAGTTCTTTACAAAAATTACTTTTTCATAATTTTGATCTCAAAATCGAAACATACCTTTTTATACAAAAATTAGGGTGAAAAGCTAAATTGGTCGGGGAATTAGCGGGCAATTATAGTACCGTTGTATTGATGTTTGCGTTTGGTATAGTAGCAATGGCTCCAGCTTTAATAATCTCGAGAATGGTTTCTCCTCGAAAAAAAAGTAATCCAGTAAAATTTTTGCCAATGGAATGTGGTCAGGTACCTTCAGGTGAAGGAAGAACTCATTTCATGATGCAATATTATCCGTATATTCTGATGTTTGTAGTATTTGACGTGATGGCAATTTTCTTGTATGCATGGGGAAGTGCACTTTTAGAAATTCCAAAAGTTGCAACTTTGCCGATGATGGGATTTTTAGCAATCATGTTTGGTGCAATGGCATTTGCATTATATCAATCAGGGAGAAGAAGAATATGGTAGTTTTTTATACAAATCACATTTACGAGGATAGGGGATAAAATTGCTTAAAGACTTAGTAACACCAGAAAATGCAAATGTTTTTGTCGGAAAGCTAGGAGATATTTTAGAAAAAGCAATTGATAAACCACTGGGCTATGCCATTAATTGGGGTAGAATTTGGTCACTTTGGCCTGTCCACATTGAAACAGCTTGTTGTAGTGTAGAATTTGGTGCAGCATCTAGTCCAAGATATGATGTTGAAAGATTTGGAATCATTGAAGCATTTGGTTCACTGAGACAATGTGATCTTGTAGTTGTTCAAGGAACAATCACAAGAAAAATGGCACCACGTCTTAGATTAGTTTATGATCAGATGCCAGAACCAAAATATGTAATTGCTATGGGAGCTTGTGCCATTACTGGAGGTTTGTATTTTGATTCATACAATGTACTTCCCGGAATTGATGGAGTTATCCCTGTTGATGTCTATGTTCCAGGTTGCCCACCTAGACCTGAAACTCTAATTCAAGGATGTATGTTATTACAAGAAAAAATCAAGAGAATGAAGGCTAGGAAGTTTGTATAATGAGTACTGAAACTGAAAATCCTCCTGCAGATGCTAAGCCTGAAGCTAAATCTCCACCACCAAAACCTGCACCAAAGAAACCTGAAGCAGCACCAGTAGAGCTACCTGCATTTGAAAAGAGTATTTCAGACAAAATTGTTGAAAAGTTTGGTGACAAAGTCGAAGTTGGATTTGTAAAAGAAGATCGAGTTAGAATTAATGTTGGACGAGAAAATGTTCATGAGGTTGCAGAATTCATTCGTGATGGACTAAATTATGATCATGTTGAATCTGTTTCAGGCGTAGATTACCCTCAAGATAATGAAATTGAAGTTGTTTATCATATTGGATCTTATACAGAGTCTTCATTGGCAAGACAAATTCTAGTCTTAGCTACAAGAGCTCAAAGAGAAACAAATCCAATTCCTGGAAATGATGCAACTAAACTTCCAACTCTTAGAGATGTATTTTACAGCGTTGAATTTCATGAAAGAGAAGTTTTTGAAATGTTTGGGGTTTACTTTGAAGGACATCCTGATAATAGACGATTACTTTTGCCAGAAGATTGGGCAGATTTACCACCACTTAGAAAGGACTTTGCAATAAAAGGAAGATAGAGATGACTGCAGAATTACCACCAGGATTAGCACTCCAAAAAGTTGACGAGAGAATAATGACTCTCAATGTAGGACCACAACACCCAGGTTCAGGCCATATGAGAATTGTTGTGCAAATTGATGGTGACTATATTGTTGCATGTGACCCTGATCCAGGATATGTTCATCGTGGAGAAGAAAAAATGGCAGAGTATAGAAATTACATTACAAACATTCCTCACTTAGAAAGACCTGTAATTCATGATTCATGTAATGTCTTGTATCCATATGTTTTGGGTGCAGAAGAATTACTTGGAATTGAAGTTCCTGAACGTGCAAAATATGTTCGAGTAATTGCATCTGAACTAAACCGATGTATCTACATCATGTACTGGCTTGCGATTTATGGAATCTTTTTGGGTCATTCTACAATGTTCATGTGGCCTGCAGGAGATCGTGAATTACTAATTGATCTTATGGAAAAAATGACTGGTGCTAGAGTTACACATGCACACTTTGTTCCAGGTGGAGTTCGAAATGATTTGCCACCAAACTTTGAAGATGTTTGTTTACGTCAAGTTAACTATTTTGAAAAACGTATCAAAGAATATGCTGCAGTCTTTTATGATAATCCTATTCTAATTTCTAGAACTAGAGATACGGGAGTTCTATCAAGACAAGATGCTATAAGATATGGAACAACCGGTTCTGTACTTCGTGCAAGTGGTGTTGATTATGATCTTAGAGTAAAGGAACCATATGATGTCTATGATGAATTAGATGTTCATACCAATGTAATGAAAGAAGGTGACTCTTATGCAAGATCTAGAATTCCATGGCTTGATATGATGGAAAGCTGTAACATCATTAGACAAGCATTACAAAAAATGCCAAAGTCTGGCTCTGTTCGAGTTAAACTAAAACCAAATCCAAAAACTAAAGGTCTTGAATCTGTCTACAAGCGTGTAGAATCAGGTAGAGGTTCATTAGGTTGCTATATTGTATCTGATGCTAAAACAGAACCGTATAGAGTAAAGTTGAGTGTTCCTTCATTTAGAAACTTGATTGCATTACCTAATCTCTTAAGAGGTGAAAAACTTGGTAACATGCCATCCGTTTATTGGAGTCTTAACTATTGGCCAGTGGAGGCAGACCGATAAATGTCCGTTATTGCACCAAATTTCAAATTAAGTGAGTTTATCAAATCATTACTTGATAATGTATTTTGGATTATCTTCATGGTAGTTCTAATTGGTATTCCAGCAATTATGATGGTTTTGTTTGTTATCGAAATGCCTGTAATCGATGGAGAATTACTTACACCATTCCTTGCATTAACATGGCTGGCGGATCCATCACGTGTGCTTCCTATTGTTCAAGCATTTATGGCAACTGATATTTTTAGAGTAATGGCATTTCCTGGATTTGGATTTGCAGCATTAATTGCAGCAGGAACAATCTTTGTTGAAAGAAAAATGCTTGCAAAATTACAATTAAGAGTAGGTCCTTTCTACTGTGGAAAGTTAGAAGGTATTTTACAATTAATGGGTGATGGTCTAAAATTAATCTCAAAAGAAATTATCATTCCAGCAAAAGCTGATAAGCCAATTTTCTGGGCTGCACCTGTATTGTTTGTTGCAACTGCCGCAGCATTTGTTGCATTCATTCCAGTAGCACCAGGTTGGGTTGTTGCAGATGTTGAGATGGGATTACTTGGAGTCTTTGCAGTAATTGGATTCTTCCCAATTATTACAATTCTTTCTGCATGGTCTGCAAATAGTAAATTCCCATTCATTGGTGGTATCAGAGCATTATTCCAAATGGTCTCATTTGAGATTCCATTAATTTTGTCGTTATTGGGAGTTGTAATGTTAACTGGTTCTCTTAATTTGTCTGAAATTGCTGCTAGTCAATCTAGTTTCCCATGGATTGTATTTTTGCCAGTTGGTGCAATTGTATTCTTTATCACAATGCTTGCAGAGTTGGAAAGAATTCCATTTGATTTACCAGAGGCAGAAAGTGAGATTGTAGCAGGATGGCTAACTGAATTATCTGGAATGTTGTATGGACTTGTTCAATTAGGAACTTATCTCAAACTCTATGCGTTTGCAGGATTATTCGTTGTACTTTTCTTGGGTGGATGGAATGGCCCAATGGTAGTGCCTCCATTCCCAGAAGAACTTCTTACAGAAGGTATTGAACTAGGTCCTATCACTGCAGGTCCATTCCCTGGATTGCCATTATTTGATCAAGCAATGCTTAATGGTACACTTTGGTTTGTTCTAAAAACAGTTGCTGTAATCTTCTTCATATTATTACCTCGAGGTGTTTTCCCAAGAATCAGAGTTGATATGTTATTGAATCTTGGATGGAGCAAATTAATTGGACTAGCTTTCGTTAACATCTTTATTGCACTGGGTTTGCTTTACGCTGGAGTGCTCGGACCAGGAGGATTACAATAATGGGAACTGCAACTGGTATTATTCGCGCATTAAATTCAGGAATTAAACACATTGCAATGAAGCGATTTACACTTCGTTATCCTGAAGAGAAACTAAAGTTTGTAGGTGATGGATATCAATTTGATCCATCTACAGGTGTTGGAATTGCAGGATTGAAAGGACGACATATGTTATTCCATGATCACTGTACTGGTTGCCAATTATGTTCAATTGCATGTGAAGGTGTTGCAGAAGCTATTGCAATGGTAAAAGTTCCAGAAGAACAAAAACAAAATAAAAAATCAATCATGCCACAAATTGACTATGGAAAATGTGTTTTCTGTGGTCTTTGTGTTGATGCATGTCCATTTTATGCACTTTACATGACTAACGATTATGAATTATCTTCCTTTTCAAAAGAAGGATTGATTTACACTCCTGCACAACTTCAGGTAAAACCATACGTTGCACAAGACAGTGAAATCCAAATTTCTGATAGAGGTGCAACACATGGCTGATGCTGCATTTCTTGCTTTAGCAGTAATTACAATTGGTTCAGCAATTGCAGCACTTGAAATGAGATCATTGATTTATGGTTCAATTGCATTGATGGGAACTTTGGGTGGAATAGCTGGATTCTTTTTCTTGCTTGATGCACCATTTGTTGCATTATTCCAAATAGCAGTTTACGTTGGTTCTATTGCCGTTTTGATTTTGTTTACCGTGATGTTAGTAAAAAGAGAATTGATCTTCAAAAAAATAGAAGACAAGAGAAGAAAGTTTGCGGGTATTGGTTTAATGCTTGTAGTTATGGTGTCCCTAGGTGCAGTATTCTTGGATTCTGGAATCAAGACGATAACTACTGATGAGCCTGCTACTGACTTTAGAGACATAGGAACTGACTTTGTAACATACTATTGGCCTGCATTAATTCTGATGGGATTACTTTTGGCAGGTTCTGTTACTGGTGCACTAGTTTTAGCTAAACGAGAGGATGTGGAGAATGACCAACGAGCTAGTTGATTTTACTTTAGTATCTGTTGCCTTACTCGGCATTGGAATCTATGGCCTTGCAGTTAAACG
>DATHYS010000012.1:0-5745 GCA_035458995.1 Candidatus Nitrosopumilus sp. | reverse complement strand
GGGTGCAGACAAAAACTTTGCAAGATTAAGAGAACGATACAATGACTCTATTGTAATTCCTGTAAGTGGTGACAGCGAATTTGTTCTTAGACGCGCAGAGCAAAAGGGATTGATAAAATATTCTCCTGGTTCTGAAACTTTTGAAATAATAAAATCTGATGAATTAAATGAAAAACAAAACAATGCATTAGATTTCATTAAACGTGGAATCATGGGGGAATACATGAGAACTGGTGTTCAATTTGCAATCAATGTTGCAGTATTCAAACTCCTTAAAATGAACTCGATTTATCCTGTGGCTGATGAGGAAAATATGGCTGATAAGAAAGGCAGAATCTTGCCTGATCTGATTTTATTAAAAGATGGCGCAACAATTAGTGATCTTGCAAAAGAAATCCACACTGATTTGACAAAAGGACTTCTTTATGGAAAAGATTTACGATATAACTTGAGATTGCCTACCGATTACCAACTAAGAGATAGAGATGTTGTGTCTCTTGTAAGTGCAGCAAAAAAGTAGGTCTCTTTGTTTTATCCTAATACTGTACCGTAAACAAATACATCCTGTTTTATCAATTTAAGACACTTCTTTCTTTAATTTCATCATTAGTTCATTTGTCATTTTTAACAAACTATCGATACTATTGTCTCCTGCAAAATTTCTTGTCATGCTAGACTATTTCCAAAATTGGAGATAACCGATTGTATGTTATTTTATATGACAGTCAATTTTCTGAGCCTACTTTTCATTACTAATTGATATGTACAAATGAATTTTCTGACACTCTCAAATTGACAGATTTTTCTGGTTGGATAATTTTAGCAAGTATCTCTACACCTTCAACTGTTCTAATGCTTGGTTTACTAAAAAATGAATTTGCATCTACTGCAAAAACTTTGTTATTTTTTACTGCATTTAGTGCATTCCAAATATGATCATTTTTTAAAATTTGATTGTATTCTGAGATTGTTCTTTTTGTATCAAAACCACATGGCATTAAGATTATGATATCTGGGTTTGATTCTTTTATCTCTTTAATTTCTAATCGTCTTGAATGTTCTCCTGTTTTACTAATCATATTTTCCCCTCCTGCAATTTCAATCATTTCTGGAACCCAATGCCCTGCAGTAAAGAATGGTTCAATCCATTCTATTGCTAGAACTTTTGGTTTTTTTGTACTAGTAAATTTTTTGATGTTGGAAATTCTTTTTTCAAGCGAATCTGTAATCTCTTTTGCTTTTTGATTGCATTCTAGAATTTCTCCTATTTTTGTAACTGAATCTATGATTTCTTTCATGTTATGAGGATCCATTGAATGAATAATCGGTTTTGTTTCTAAAATCTTCACTGCCTTGTTGACCTGATTAGTATATGCAGCACATACTTCACAAGTTTCTTGTGATATTATCAAATCTGGATTTGCTTTTTTTAAATTATCTTCATCTAATACAAAAATATCTTTTCCTTCATTTAGCAACTTACAAGTAGTAGAATCAATTTCTTTACTGGTTAATTTTTCAGATTCAATTACTGTGTTGATTACTTTGGGTTTGTAATTTGCCTCTTTTGGATATTTACATTCATGCGTTACTCCGAAGAGTTTATCCTGTTTTCCTAATTCATAAATTAATTCAGTCGCACTAGGCAAAAATGAAACAATTCTATTCACTGTCACTATTTTTCTTATCAATAATCACTTAAACACCATGCGTTCACTAGTCATCAATTTTTCTTATTAGGCAAGTTAATAGGCATATTTTAGGCACAAAAATCATGTCTTCTGACTCTGAGGATATTCGTCGTGCTATTTTATCTAAATGGCATGAAACTCTTTCAAAACATGGCAATTTGTTTTCATCTGATTCTGTAAGTGGCACTAGTCCTCCTTCTGTCTTTGTTGGTTCTTATGATTATCCAAAAGTGTTTGTTGGTCCCATGGTTCCCCCAATACATGGTGATACTAGTTTACTTGACAGCCCTGAAAAATGGAAAGGACAATCTCTAGAAGATATTGTTAACTTTAGACTCAATTTAGTAAGAGGAATACAAAAAATTTCAATAGATCAAACTGAAGGTCGTTACATTGAAAATCTTCAAGAAGTTGCAATGTCTTCAAAACCTATTGACTCTGATCTAATTTTCCAAAAACCTACTTCTCCTAATGTTTCCCTTGATGGGGAAAGTGCTCCGTTTGGTCCCATTGGTGAGATTAAATCTGCAAAATTTTCTGGAACCTCATCCGTAAAATCTATTGAAAAAACATACTATGACAAAGATTTGAAAGCTCAGGATGCAGTTTTAAATTTGTATAACTCTGGAATTGAAATTTCTAAAATCCAAAAATGTTTTAGTATTGGAATGTTGGGTCAGAAAAGAAAACTGGTCCCTACAAAATGGAGTATAACTGCAACAGACGATATCATCTGTAAATCCATTACTGACGAAGTTTTGAATTATAGTTTAATTGATTCACACAGAGTTTTTTCATATGAACATTTAGGAAATATTTTCACCATTGTATTATTTCCACATAGATGGGTCTATGAAATGATTGAAGCTTGGTATTCTAATGGTGTAATGGGTTTTGGTTCGGATTATGAAGATGCTCGTGGAATTGATCATCCGCCTGCAATTGCTGGTGCATATTTTGCGGCAAAATTAGGTGTTTTGGAATATCTGAATAGGGAGAAAATTCAGGCAGGTGTTGTAATTTTACGAGAAATCCGACCCGAATATGCTATCCCTGTAGGCGTGTGGCAAGTTAGAGAGGGCATACGTGAGGCAATGAATCAGCCTTCCCAAATTGCTGATGATTTTGAACATGCTTTACTTTTAGCATCAAATAAGATGAGTATCAGTAAATCTGAATGGCTTTCACACGGCAAAATCCTTGAGTTGATGAGACAAAAAACAATTTCTGATTTCTTCTAATTTTATCGTCTATGTTAATTAGAATAGAATAAATTCTTGATTTTGAATTAAAAATTAAAGAGATGAGCAATGATCCTGAAAAATCTAATTTTTCAAAATATGGAGTATATACGGTAAATGAAAATCTTGAATTGATTTTACCTGAAACCATGGTAAAATTTGAAAGAATTGGAGAAAATGTATTTTCATATTCTAGAGAGGATTCTGAGGGCAATCTTTCTGAAAAAATTATCCCTACCCTATCCAATAGTCTTACCATTGAATTATCTCCCATCCGGCCATTAAACCATCCTGCAAAAAGAACAAATTACATGTATCTTGATTTTACTTCTCCAATTTTTCTTAGTGAATTTGTGTCTGCTACGATTTTTGTGACTTGCCCTATTGAGATTGGTATTTTTATAATTCATGATGGACACAAGGATTCGTTAGATTGGTTTACTTGTAATCCTGTTGATTCTAGGTTTGGTCTTTACGGAACGCCTGAATTAGGAACACTATGTAAATATGTGCAATCTGATATTGTTCAATCATATGATGATTCAACTCCTTTCATTAACGGTGTAATGAAAATTAATCTTAAAAATGAATTAGAATCTGGAAAATCTGTTTCTAAATCTGTTTTCCCTCTGTCTGATTATTCTCTCTATTACAAAAATAACTTGGTTATATTTGACACTGCAAATATTATTTTGAAAAAAAAGGCACTTGTGGAATCTACAGATGTTTCTTCCTTGAAAATTGATACTGATTGGACCGCAGCTCCGTCATATGAGCGCATTCAACCTTCTAAGCGATTGAATATGGGTGTAGATTGATGGTCTTGGATTTCTTGCAAAGTCTTGCTGACTCTGAAATTACTGGTGGATTGACACTTCTTTCTTTATTGATTGGCGGTCTAATAATGGCGGTGGGTGTTATTGTTGCCAGAATTGTCCGAACCCTATTTACAAAATATTATGCCCCAAAATTATCTCAGGATACTGCAAAAAATTTCGGTAAGTTACTCTATTTTGGAATAATTATTCTTGCATTTTTAGTTTTTACATCTTCTACTGGGGTTGATTTATCTGGTTTAGTTGTTGCCGGAGGAATATTTGGAATCGTGATTGGATTTGCAACACAATCTGTTGTATCTAATTTAATATCTGGGGTATTCTTGATGATTGAAAAGCCTGCCAAACAAGGAGATTCTATTGAGCTTCCTGACATGAATATCTCGGGATCTCTGCTGGATATCAGTACATTTTCTGTACGAATTAGACAATTTGATGGAACTATAATTCGTGTTCCTAACGAATCTGTTTTTACTGCAAATATCCGATCCCTTTCATCCACAACCGTAAGACGAGTTGAGACCGTGGTGGGAATTGCTTACAAAGAAGATCTTGACAATGCCATTTCTGTGATTCGAAAAGAAATTCATTCATCTATGCCTTTTGTGCTATCTATCCCAAAACCTGATTTTAGAATAAAAGAATTAGCCGACTCTAGTGTAAATATTGAGATTCTGGTTTGGCATCCTAGAGATGATTGGGGAGAAGTATCTCCTAAGTTATTGAAAGTAGTAAAAAAAGCTCTTGATGATAATGGAATTGAAATTCCATTCCCCCAGCGTGTCATTTGGGATGCAAAAGATTAGTTTATGCAGTTTTATCAATTTGTTTTTTCTGTGATCTTTTCTTTTTGATCAGACTGTACATTATCATTCCAACATTGATGATTGAAATAATTTCAATTAGATCTACACCGTACAAGAACCAATCAATTACTGGATGAACTCTTGATACAATTCCTGCTTCCAGCATAATGTCTGCATTCCAAATCATATGCGGAACTTGAATGAATTGTATAATTGCAATTAAAATTACACTACCTAAAATTTTATTTTCATACCATTGCCAAAATTTGTTCCATGCATTCATGAATCACATTATTTTTCTATTCTATTAAACACCTCGAAAATTAGATTCTCCTAATTAGACTGTCCTAATTTTTTTAGGCATAAAAATAATTAGTGTGTACTAAGTATGAACGAAGTTTTAATTTTCAGCATTAATTTTTTCTTTGATCATCCAGATTGTCTTTTCTTTATGATCAATTAACTCAATATTCATTTCGTTTAATCTATCTCGTATTTTGTCTGCTTCCTCAAACTGTTTTTCTTTTCTTGCTTCTTCTCTTTTTATGATCATCTGATTGATTTCTTCTTTCTTATCTTCTGTAATTTCTGGAATCGATAGTCCTAAAATTTCTAGCATTCTTTTTAATTCTTTTTTGATCAAGTTGGTATTTTCTTTTCCTAGTTTCTCCTCTGCAGCTAATCTGTTTGTTTCTTTTACTATCTGAAAAAAAGCGGATAATGCCAAATGTGTATTAAAATCACTATCTAGGGCATTATCAAATTCTGTGCCTACTTTACTGACAAATTCATCTATTTTTTCATCATTTTCATTATTGGCATGAATTAACTCATAATGACAGGTTTCAACTTGTCTCCATTTGATGAAATTTTCCTTTAACAATTCTTCAGAATAATCAATTGGTTTTGAATAGTGCCCTGATAAACAAAATAACCTAATGATGTTCGGTCCCCAGTTTTCTAAAACATGTTTAATTGATTTTACATTGCCTATGGATTTTGACATTTTCTCCCCATCAATTGTCACCATTCCAACATGCATCCAAATTTTTGCAAACTGATTGCCTGTACATGATTCAGATTGCGCAATTTCATTTTCATGATGTGGGAAAATCAAGTCCCGTCCACCACCATGAATGTCAAAATTCTCTCCAAGATATTTTATACTCAT
>DATHYS010000011.1:0-7719 GCA_035458995.1 Candidatus Nitrosopumilus sp. | reverse complement strand
CTGATAATGGTTCAGAAGTTGAAGTTTTAGGACTTGGAATTTCTGTGATTGCACTTAACTTGGGAATGTACATCGCAGCACCAGCATTAATTGGATTCAAAGTTAATAGAATTATCAAATCTAGAAAATAGTCTATCTTCACTCTAGGTTATTATACTGAAACACATTATGATACTTCATGCATGTTGAGTATGAAGAATTTGAAACAATTGAAGATTTTCTAATGTATATGGCATCTGCTGCTCCTCCAATGAAAAATACAATGCCGATTAATTCTTACAAAGATTATGTAATGTCCTTTATTCCACTCAGTCCTGCAACTGGAGAAACTTATCTTATGCTTTATGCAAAAGGTTCACTCGAACCAGGAATTTATGAATTTGATGTTACATCAAAATCATACAAAAAAGTTGAAAGTGTTGAGAGAGCAGACAAAGTTTACTTTATCTGTTTAACTCCAAAACGAAATACGATAGCAGACACTGCTATTCAAAATCTATAATTTCTTAGTTTGAATTTTTGGTGCAGACACTGATCTGTTTCTGGCATATTTGTCAATAATTTCATCTGGAGTTCTTCCGTTGAATAGATCTTTACACAATCCTCTAAGATATCTCATAATTGCCCAAGTACCTGCTTTGAGAATTCCATACATGAACACCTTCATTGGAGGACCATATGTCTTATTTCTAAGAATAATTGGAATGATATCATTAATCACACGCAAGTTATTTTCCCAACATTTCCAAAATAATGTAAATTGTGCCTCATTCAAGTTTCCAAAGTGCATAGAATTCTTTTCACTAAAGTCTTGGTAAAGTAGTGGTGCTACCAATCCTCTAAAGTTCATCTCCCTAAAGTCACTCATCATATCTATGGTATATTGAATATCGTCAGGTGTTTCATCAGGCCAACCAATAATGATTGTTGCAGCTGGGAACCAATGATTCTCATTTAGAATTTTTGCACCTTCTCTTACAACACTACCCCATTCTTCAGGTGCAAATGGTTTTGTTTTAACTCCCAAGTGTTTCTTTACCATGGCTGGTGCAACTGTTTCTATTCCTAAATTAGTTGCAAGCCATCTACCCGTTTTATCTTGTTCATTAACCTGTGAAATTTGTTGCATCAATAATGGATCTGCTGCAACTGCTGAAAATGTCATATGTGTTGTACCAATAAAGTTTGCACCCAGTCCTTTGAGTCCTTTCCATAAATCTACTATGGCATCTCTGTTTGGAACAAAATCTCTATTATCACATCCATAAAGTAACATTTCATCTGAATGCAGCCATACTGAATCAAATCCATAATCTAAATTGGTTTTTGCTTCATGTTGTAATCTCTCAAGTGGAAGATCTTTCTTTGATCTTTTGTTAACGTCACAAAAATCACACCCTCTTCCACATCCTCGCATTGCTTCAATTAATGAATTGATTGTTGGTCCTTCAATTACTGGAATATTTTCTAGATTTCTTACAAAACAATGCATTAATTCCGGTGCATCATTTTTTTCTAAATCTTGGAACAAGTCTACTGCTAGTTCATCAGCTTCTCCAACAACAACTGTGTCAATTCCGTGAATCTTCATTCTATCTGATTTAGCCAATTCCCAAGCACCGTTTCCACCAACTACAACTTTGAAATCATATTTCTTTTTGAGCTGAATAATACTTGCACACATTTTTTTAAATTTCATTGCAACATAGGACAATTTTTCTGGAGACATTGTTGTTGTAACTGGGGCCATCCCTAATGGATCCATTACGTTGATACCTACAACCTTGGTATCTGGTCCAATTGATTTTTGCAACATTTCTGGATGTGCCATGAAAACATCTTCTTTTTTGTATCCTCCTTGAATCAATGAACTCTCAATTCTTCTTAGTCCCACTTGCGCAACTTTGACTTCACCTGTGATTGGATCAGTTTCTACTGATGGACAAAATACTTTGTCAAATACCCATTCTGGTAGTACTTCATATGGTCCACATGCAATAAATCCATAAAGAAAATTTCCCCTATAATTTGTCATTAAACTACGATCAGCAGTTAATACAACACGTTTGCCAGCCAACTACCCCATTTCGTTAAAGTATTCTATATATCATTTACGAGGTGATTTAGCCCTAAACTTCTATGATTTGCTTTTCTTAATTGCCCTATTTGCAATATTTGCTGCAATTCCTCCTGCTGCAATTCCATTATCTATATTGACTACAGATAACCCTAAAGAACAACTTTGAAGCATTGATGCCAAAGCTGCAATGCCTTTTTCTCCATATCCATATCCCACTGATGTTGGAATCCCTATGATTGGAATATCTACCAAAGTTGAAACTAGAGTAGCTAAAGCTCCTTCCATCCCTGCAGCAACTATGATGCAATCCACATCTTCATTTATCATTTTTTTCAAAATTGGAAAAACTCTTTGAATTCCAGCAACTCCTACATCGTAACTTGTAATGCATTTGCAATTCATTGCCTCACACATCAATCTGGCCTCCTCCGCTACTCCTATATCTGAAGTACCTGCAGTCATTATTCCAACTTTACCCCCATGAAATTTTATTGGCTTTTTAAAGAGCAGTAATGATGATGAATTTTTTCCAGTTTTTACTTTAACTTTTAATCTTTTTACAAATGCTAAAATTTTTGGATAATCTTCTTTCTTAATTCTAGAAATAATTACTGAATTTGTTTTCTCTAGAGTTTTTTTTGCTATTTTTTTAATCTCTTCTAATTCCTTTGTTTCGGCAAAAACAACTTCTGGAATGCCTCTTCTTTTTCTTCTATTGATATCTATTTTTACAAAACCTTCTACTTCTTCAATTGAATAAAGTGATAGAAGCTTTTTTGCATTATTTATTGAAATTTTACCTTCTTTTACTGACTCTAAAATTTCTTGAATTTCCAATGATGGGTTTTCATTGTTAGTATAAAAAAAGGCTTAGATTTCAATACCTGAGATGGCACCTTTGACACTTTCAACTGCCTTGTCAAAGACCTGTTTTTCTTCATCATTTAGGTCTAATTCGATTATCTTTTCAACGCCTTTTTTACCAATTATTGCTGGAACTCCTATTGTTACATCTGAGTGACCATATTCTCCATCAAGATATGTTGCAACTGGAATTACTTGTTTTCTATCTCTGACAACTGATTCTATAATTGCAGAAATTGCATTGCCTGGAGCATGAACTGTAGCACCCTTTAATTCAATGACTTTGGCTGCTACCTGTTTTGTGTTGATGATTAATTCATCTAGTTTTTCTTTTGGAAGAAATGATGATAATGGAATTCCCGACACTGAAGAAAATCTTGGCAATGGTAACATGTTCTCTCCATGTTCGCCAATTACTAATGCTCTGATAGAATCACGAGAATGACCTGTTGCTTCATGAATGAACTGTCTGAATCTTGACAAATCAAGCATTCCTCCCATTCCAAATACCCTACTTCTATCGAATCCAGATACTTTGTATGTGATATAGGCCATAGGATCAAGTGGATTTGTAACTGGAATTATCATAGAATCATCTGCATATTTTTTTACATTTTCAACAACGCTTTTTACAATTGAGGCGTTAATTTTCAAAAGATCCATTCTTGTCATTCCTGGTTTTCTTCCAGAGCCTGCTACAACCACAACAACATTTGAACCTCTCATATCTTCAAAATTATTTGAACCCTTTACTTCTACATCAATTCCTTGCTCCGAAAGCATATGGTTGATATCCATTGCCTCTCCTTGTGGAAGTCCTTCAGCAACATCTAGTAACAAAATTTGATCATCTAATCGTTTTAATGCTGAGAATAATGCTGCATCCCCGCCTACTTTACCTGAACCAATAATTGTAATCATGGAAATCGGTGTTAATTTTGAATAATTAAATCTAATGAAATTCCTGAAATATTAGTCGAATTTATAAGCATTTTTGATAATTTTTAATCATGGTTCTTGTTATAGATCCCCAAATTGCTGGGATATCTGGTGATATGCTTCTTTGTTCATTAGTGGATCTAGGAGCTAATAAAAATAAAATAATTGAGGGAATCCGACAATCTGAAAAATTTCTTCCAAACTCTACAATAAACAAAATTGATTTTGAAAAAATCCAAAAACATGGGATTGAATCCTTACAATTGGTTTTAGATATTGATGAAAAAGTTCATGAGAGAAAGGGCTCAGAAATTAAAAATGCAATAATTGATGCTTCTAAAGAAATTCATCTTTCTGAAAAAGCAAATTCATTTGCCCAATCTTGCATCAATACCCTGATTTCATCAGAATCTAAAATTCATGGGATTCCAGAGGAATCTGTTCATTTCCATGAAGCATCAAGCATTGATACTTTGATAGATATTATTGGAATCACTATTGCTTTAGAGGATTTAGGATTGTTTGATGAAAAAATTGTCTGTTTACCTGTTTCTGTAGGTGGTGGGTCTGTAACATTTTCACATGGAACCATGTCCAATCCTGCAAGTGCAATTCTGGAGATTTTCAAAAATTCTGATTTAATTATTAAAGGAAATGATGCAAATGAAGAACTTACAACCCCCACTGGAGCCTGTATTTTAGTAAATTTGGCACATGAATCTGTAAAATACTATCCTTCTATGAAAGTAAAATCCATAGGATATGGAGCAGGCCAAAAAGATTTTGAATCTTTTTCTAATGTTTTAAAAATTATTAGGGGATCTGAAAATAATTTTGAAATTGACTCTGTAAAAATCCTTGAAACAAACGTAGATGATGTCTCAGGAGAAATTTTAGGAAATCTGATTGAGAAAATTATGGAAAAAGGAGCTCGTGATGTATCTATTTATCATGGAATTACAAAAAAAGGGAGACCTACAAATCTTGTATGTGTAATTTGTACTGATGAAACTGTTGATGATATAGTTGATACTCTAGTATTAGAAACTGGAACTTTGGGAATAAGAGTTTCCGATTCTAACCGATTTACAGTTCCTAGAAAAAACCATCTAGTATCCTTATCTTTGAATGGACACACTTTTCAAGTTAATTACAAGCAATCTTCATTCAAAGGAAAAACTGATTTCAAAATAGAGTTTGATGATCTAAAGAAAATTTCTAATATTATTGATAAATCTATTAAAGAAACAGAAACATTGCTACGAAAAGAAATTGAAAAATTGGAGATAACTAATGACAACGCTTGAAAATCTCATAAATTGGTTTGAGGACAAAAATAAAGTTATGATTGCACTTTCTGGAGGAGTTGACAGTGCACTTGTTGCATATGCGGCATTTAAAAAATTGGGAAATTCAGCAATTGCAGTAACTGCAGATTACAAAACTTTGTCTAAAGAGGAGCTTGATACTGCTAAACAGATTTGCTCGGAGATTGGAATTCAACAAATTCTACTGGATTATAGTGAACTTGAAAATGAGGATTTTGTAAAAAATGACTCTAATCGATGCTTCCACTGTAGAATGGAATTAGGTGATCACCTAATTGAATTGGCAAAAAAGCATGATGTGGATGTAATTGTTGATGGGACAAATATTGATGATTTGGGTGATTTCAGGCCTGGAATTGAGGCCTTGAAACAGTATGGGATTAAAAGTCCTCTTCTAGAGACCAATTTTTCAAAATCAAAAATTAGAGAAATTGCACAAATGATTGGATTATCTGTATATGACAAACCCTCCAATTCTTGTCTTGCATCAAGAATTCCTTGGGGGCAAAGAGTTACTGCAGAAAAATTAACTCGTATTGAATTTGGTGAAACTATGGTGAAACAACTCACAAATGTTAAACAAGTTAGAGTAAGAGATATTGATGGTTCTGCAAGAATTGAAGTTGAGAAACAAATGATATCTCAATTTGATGGTGATATCTTAAAGCAAATTACTGAAAAATTAAAAATGATTGGATTTACTTCTGTTGAAATTGATCAAGAAGGGTATAGACCAGGAAAAATTAATGTGATTGCAGATTGATATATCTTGATAATGCTGCATCCACTCAAATTCATGAAGATGTATTAAATTCAATGCTACCTTATCTTAAAGAGCAATATGGCAATGCATCATCCATTCATAGATATGGTAGATTAGCTCACAAGGCAATTGAAAAAGCTAGAAAACAAATTGCATCTCTGATCAATGCAGATCCATCTGAAATTTTGATAACTTCTGGAGGAACTGAATCAAATAATACAGTTCTAAGAGGAATATCTGCGAATAAAACTTGTAATCATATTATAACATCATCTATTGAACATGATGCAATTTTAGAACCCTGTAAACAACTAGCAAAAGATGGGTTGATTGTTGATTACTTATCTGTAGATAAATTTGGAATTGTTGATACCTTAGAATTACAAAATCGTCTATCTGAGAATACTTGTCTTGTATCAATAATGTTTGGAAATAATGAAGTTGGTACTGTACAAAAAATTTCTGAAATTACAAAAATATGTCATGAGAAAAAAATCCCCTTTCATACTGATGCTGTTCAGGCTGTAGGTAAGATTCCTATCGATGTTAAAGAATTAGGCATAGATTTACTCTCAATTTCATCTCATAAACTTCATGGTCCGAAAGGAATAGGTGCATTATACATTAAAAATGGAATCAAAATTGATCCTGTAATTTTGGGAGGTGGTCAAGAGCATGGATTAAGGTCTGGAACTGAAAATGTTGCTAATATTGTTGGATTCGGAAAAGCATGTGAAATTGCTAAAAATAATTTAAATGAAAATATGTCATATGTGAAAAAACTCCGAGATTTGCTAGTTGATAGAGTATTAAGTGAAATTCCTGAAGTTACTCTAAATGGTGATCCTCAATCAAGATTGCCAAATAATGCACATTTTACATTTCTTGGTGTTAATGGAGAAGACTTGATTATCAAGCTTGATGAGTATGGAATTGCCGCTTCTACAGGTTCTGCGTGTTCAGTAAATACCCAAAAAGCATCTCATGTTTTAGAAGCAATGGGGTTTTCACATGAACAGATTACCGGTTCTTTAAGATTAACCCTGGGCATGTTCAATCAAGAAAAAGAAATTAAAGAAACAGTAGATTCTCTTAAAAAAATTGTTGAAGAACTAAGATCATTTTCCCCTTTCAAAGAAAAATATTCTTTTACTTCTAAATCTTAATTTGAACTTTATTTCTAGTAACTAAAATTGTCATCAATATTCCGACAATTAAAATCATCATGGCAATTGCTCCAAATTCAGGAACAACATATGTTCCAATAATTTCAATATCTGAATCCCCCTGTTCAAACTCAATTGTTATTACTCTAGAGTCTGCAAGTACTACTGATTCTTGATATGCAACTTCTATTCCATCAATTAGTATGATGAATGTGTCATCTTTTCCATCTTGTTTTTCTGCACCGATGAATTCTCTAGGTAAATCTAGTGTAATTGATCCCTCATCTGTTGCATCAATTTGTACAATTACTGCAAAGGTATCGGAATCTACTATCATGTTTTTAACAGTGCCTCCTTTGATGGTATATTCTACATCAAAAGTTCCATAACTTCCTGCATCTACTTCATAAGGCTCTGTTGTAACAACCGCTTCTGATTTTGGAGTATATGAGAATCCTGTTTCAATTTGGTGTTCTTGATATGAAGCTATGATAGTATATTCCCCAGATTTTTTCCATAATGTTCCTTCGGCAAGGAATGTTTTTGTGAAACTACCATCTTGTGCTACTGTAAGTTGTG
>DATHYS010000010.1:0-2403 GCA_035458995.1 Candidatus Nitrosopumilus sp. | reverse complement strand
TCATAATTCTGACAATTTGTGATCCTAAATTTGCTTGTCTTGTCATTAATTGAGAATGCAAAGACCCATCCATCAAAACCATGTCTACTTCATCTATGGTTTTCTCACATGCCTCTATCTCCATTTTACTAGCTATACTTGAAATATCATCTGCTGCACCTAGTCCTGATTTGTGCAAATCTACCAGTAATTCTCCATCTGATTTTATTGAAACTGCCGTAGTTGCCCAAAGCTCAATTCCTTGAAATTTTGTATTGTTAAAACTTGAATCAATTCCTGCAGTAACTACCTCTTCTTTTGTAGGCGTAAATTCTATCCAATTATCCCGTGCTTTTTGTAGGATTTGTTCATATTTTGGGCCCTTCAGAATTGAGAGCATCTTGTCTCTGTTGATGATTGCATCTTTGTAGACTGTATTGAGCACAACAATACTTCGTTGGTTTGAATAAAATCTTTAGGTTATACTGATCTTTGACAAAACTGATCCATCAAATCTTCTATCCTATTCTGCCTTTGAGAATGATTTTTTCATTTGTGTTAGATGGTGTGGATTTGTCGATGTATCGAATTTCATATTCGTCTCCGATATGGATTGTTTTCCCATCTATCTCTCTAGGAATTTTAATCATCACTTCAAACGTGCTTGTATTGGGTCCTGTTTCTACAAGGTATCCTCTGTTTGCATCAAATTTTGGATTGGCAAGCGTAGTTCTAATTCCTCCTTCACCACGAAACTCTAATTTACCTAATGATATTTTATCCTCATTTTTTGAATCTCTGTTTGCATCAGGTTCATAAATTCTAACAATAAACTCGTGGCCTATTCTGGAACCGCCTCCTGATGATTCAATATTGGCAAATGTTTTGGTCAGTGGCACTGACTTTGTTAGAACTCTTTGTTCTCCTGAATAATCTGATTCATCTAAATATTTTATCAAGACAATATCGTCTTGACTTAACTGTCGTCCATTGATTGTCTCAGGTAATTCCAGTTTGATGTAAAATTGTCCTGTATTGGGACCTGTTTCAATCATTTTTTCTGGTCCCTTTATTGGAATCCCATTTATTGTATATTCAAACAATCCTTCAGTTGAAACAACTTCTACTCCACTATGTGCAATATTCAAGTCATGATCAGTGATGTAAAAATTCACAATTGACATATCTGATGCAGGGACTGTTGAGATTTCTTTTTCTGTAGCTTGAATTGTGTTTTTTGCTTCGTTCAAATCTGTAAATTTGATTCCAATAAACAACATGCCTATTTTTTGCATCTTCTCTGCTGTTTCTGGCTTTACACAGGCAGGAAAACCACTAGTCCTAATTACCAATTCTAATCCTGCTTTACAAATAATGTTTTCTGGGGATACTCCTTGCTTCAACTGTTTTTTTGGAGATTCTATTTGAGCACTTGCAGGAAACCCTATCCCTAAAACTAGAATTGAAAATAATACAATGAAAATAATATTTTGACCGTACTTCATCATTATTAGTTGGATTTTTTTCTTAAAAAGATTAAGAATGAATTAATCGTAAAATCCCCTGATATGAAATAATCATAAATGAGAATTTACATTTTTATTATATTTGAGAATGTTGCTCTATTACTTATGATCAAAATACTGTTTATGCTATCTTTTCTTTTGATAATTCCTGCATCAAGCTATGCATTTGCTGAGCATATCTTTAATCCAGAAGCTTATGCTCAATATCTTGATATCTCTCAACTGGAATCAGACAAAGTCACTTTCACTTTTGATGAGAAATCATATGACATCTACTATGGGTATAAAGGCAGTCTTGATGATATGAGCTCTAACACCTCTTTTCCAATTCTATCATCTATGGATATCAACCAAGAAAACAAATCCATTGAAATTGTCATGGAATCTGTCCCTAAGAAAACTGATTTTTGGGTTAGAATGCCTGACGATGTCATTTATGCAGAAAATGAAAAATTTACAGTTCTAGTTGATGGCGTTGATACTCGATATGATTTGATGAAATTTCCCACAGATCATGTAATTGGATTCATAATTGATGATAATACAAAAAACATTGAAATCATTGGAACGAGAGTTATTCCTGAATTTGGAGCCTATGCGACTTTGATTTTAGCAATTTCTATAGTCGGATTGGTATTTTTTGCTAGGAGACTATCTTTTGGAAATAGTTTACCTAGAATTAATTAAGTGAAAAATTATCAAAACAATACACTATGAAAACAATTTGGATGACACTATCCTTAATTTTGTCTGTAATTGTTGGATTTGAGACTTCATTTGCAGATGGGTTGACAACTAATGAGGAATGTACCACTATGAATTACTCAAAAAATATTATGTGTGATGAAAAATTTAGGCATCAATCAATGAATGTCTTTAGTGTTGTAGATAGTTCAGT
>DATHYS010000009.1:0-13022 GCA_035458995.1 Candidatus Nitrosopumilus sp. | reverse complement strand
CCCTTCTTTAGTAGTCTTATCAAATTCAGCAAAAAATTGTTCTTCATAGCCCTTTTTTTTCCATAGTACTACAATTGCATCTGTTTTTAATTGAAGAACTTCTTTGCTGCGCCATAATTTCTTAATTCTTTTTGCATGTCCAATTGCTTGTTTTTTGTCTTCTGCAATCTCTTCTTGAAGTTCTTCTTTGACCTTGTCTGTAGTTGATTTATCTTTCTTTGAGAATTTCTCTTTTATGCCCACAAACTGGATATTTTTTTCTAGTTTTAATACATGTTGACTATTTTCTGATGTTTTGGTATGAATTTCTTAAATATTATAATTTCTTAATTGTAGAGTGAGTCGTGAAGATTTCAACTATTCATCAATCCTAGTTCAGGATATTATGACTAGAGCCTTGATTACTGTCAATCTATCTACAACTGCTTTACAAGTTGCAAAAATGATGGAGCAGGGAGGAATTGGAGCAATTTTGGTCCAAAACAATGATAATCCTACTGGTATTGTTACTGATAGAGATTTTGCAACTAGAGTTGCTGCAAACAATTTGCCATATGATACTCCTGTAGAAAAAATAATGTCCTCTCCATTGATTACGATAAATCACAATGAACCAATTTCTGCAGCTGCTGAAAGAATGACTAGTAAAAAGATTAGAAAACTTGCAGTAACTGAAAATGGTAAAGTGGTTGGAATTATTACTTCCACTGATTTAGTAACTCAACTGACAAAATAACTAGAATGTTTTTGTCTTTCTAAGAAATATAGTTACTGATACCATGTAACATGCAGTTGCAATAACTTCTGATATCAATGATGCAATAAATGGCTCTATTCCTATTTCTAAAAAATAATACAAACTTGGCCAGCGTATTCCAAGATACACAATCTCTCCTACCCCAAATGATGAAAGTAAAGAAACAATCTCTTTTCTGATTGCTTTTGATTCCATGGTTTTGTAGCGTTGTTTGTTATCAAGATAAAACAAACTTGAAAAAATTCCAAAATAAACAATGTATCCAAAAATTATTGTAAATGTTGTGTTAAGATAACTCTCGTACTCTGATAACATCTGTGAAAATACTGCAGACAGTGATGCTGAAACAATAAAACAAATCAGGAAACTTCGATTGATTTGTACTAGCTGTTGGTTTAGCTTCATGATTTTTCTAAAATATGTTAACTAATATTCTATGTGTACAAAATAATTCTCATGAAGAGATGTCAATGGGCAAAAGAAGAACCAAACCTCACATATCATGACAAGGAATGGGGGAGACCTCAACACGATGATCAGAAATTATTTGAATTCTTGATTCTAGAAGGTGCACAAGCAGGTCTGTCTTGGACTACTATTCTTAATCGCAGAGATGGCTATAGAAAGGCATTTTCTAATTTTGATGCTAATCTAGTCTCAAAATACACTCAAAAACGTGTGGAAAAACTACTAGGAGACGAGTCTATTATCCGAAATAAACTCAAAATCAATTCTGCCATAAACAATGCAAAGGCATTTCTAAAAATTCAGGAAGAATTTGGCTCATTTGACAAATATCTTTGGGGATTTGTTAATCACAAACCGATCAAAAATAAATTCAAGAAACACTCTGATTTGCCTGCAACTAGTGAGATTTCAGAGAAATTAAGCAAAGATCTCAAAAAACGTGGATTCAACTTTGTTGGACCTACCATATGCTATGCATTGATGCAATCTATAGGGATGGTAAATGATCATACCTCTGATTGTTTTTTGTATGGAAAATAATTTTTAAGGAAGATAGTTTTTGTTTTTGTATGGCTGAAGGAAAATTTGCAACATCTGTATCTTGTATGGATGGCCGAATTCAAATCCCAATAAACAAGTGGATTAAAGAAAATTATTCTGCAGATTTTATTGATACCATAACTGAACCTGGTGTAGACAAGAATCTTACAAATGTTGTCGAATCAATTAAGACAAAAGTTGGAATCTCAATTAATGCACACAAATCAGACCTAATTGTAGTCTCTGGCCATTATGACTGTGCTGCAAATCCTGTCTCTGATGAAGAACATATTTCTCAAATCAAACAAGCAGTTGAAGTAATTTCTTCATGGAACTTGAATGCCAAAGTAGTTGGTGTCTGGGTTGATGGCTCTTGGAATGTAAATACTGTCTAGTTGGCTGAACTAGGAGAAATTGGAATCGTTATTTCAAATTCGTGAATTCCATCTGTTGCAAAAATATTGTACATTCCCCCTGAAATATTATCTGGAATAGGCCATGGCATATTCAAATGCCCTCTGTCATCTGTTTTAGTTCTAATTGATTCTGCAAAATTTTCTCCTGTAATTGTAATCTCTACATTGTGCAATCTGTGCCAACCGTTTCCATCAAATGAAAGATATCTACTGCCTCCTATCTCTTCAGGAATGATTGTAATTGATACATCAAAATCCTCTAAAGTTTTTGCAGTTTTCATCTCTGCACTTCTTTTTGAAGCAAATTCTGCAAATATTGTTCCTTGAAATTCTTTAGACACTGCCCAGTTTTTCTCTCTTAATTTTTCAACATTTTCAGAGTTTACACAAGCTGGAGTTTGTTTTGTTTTTTTGATAACCATTTCTTGCCCTTCTTTGCATTGAATCAAATCCAAATCAATGCCTAGTTTCATCTGTCCAAACGGGCTAGATTTGTTTAGTGTTTTTGGATTTTTTGAAAAATCTGAACACAATTTGTCTCCGCAAACTTTGATGTTGCGAGATGATTCTCCTTTCTTTGCAATTTGTTCATCTATTTCTGAACATAACTTGTCCCCGCAGACCTTTGGCGAGTTGATGACCTTGTATTTTTTGAACTCTATTAGACCATCAGCAGAATCTACAAGACCTACTGCAAAACCAATAATCAAAATACTAAGAATTAACTTTACAATCATGCCTCAATATTAGAATTCAGAGAATTTTAGGTTATATGCAGGATCTTAGCTTATTTTTTTGAGCATGAATCAGAGATTATCCCAATTCTCCAAGACTGCTGGTCCTGGAATCTTGTTTGCATGTACGGCTATTGGAGTGTCTCACTTGGTTCAATCAACTAGGGCCGGTGCTGATTATGGATTGTTTATTTTGGGATTTGTAATTTTGATAACTTTACTAAAGTATCCTTTCTTTGAATTTGGTTCTCGCTATGCAAATTCTACACAAACAAGCATCATTGACGGTTACAAAAAAATTGGAAAGCCTGCTTTATGGTTGTACTTTTTGTTAACAATATCTTCAATGTTTTTTGTTACTGGTGCAGTAGGGTTTGTAACTGCTGGATTTTTTGAAAATCTTTTTGGAATAGACTTTCTTGGAGAATGGACAATAATTATTCTATTTGGAGTATGTGTTGGAATTTTAGCAATTGGCAAATACAATGTCCTTGATAGTTTAATCAAAATTATTACAATTGTTCTAGTGGTATCAACTGTTTCTGCATTCTTACTTACACTGTATAATGGTCCAATAGAACCTGTTGCAGGATTTGAACCAAAGGATCTTTGGGAAATCTCTGGAATCTTTTTCTTGCTTGCATTGATGGGTTGGATGCCTACTGCAGTTGATCTTTCAAGCTGGAATAGCTTGTGGACATTGGAGAGAATGAAACAAACAAAATACAAACCCTCCCTCAAAGAAACTCTGTTTGAATTCCGGCTAGCTTATCTAATCACAGGAATTCTTGCAATAATGTTTGTGACACTTGGTGCGTTTATTTTCTATGGCTCTGGAGAGGAACTGCCTAACAGCAATTCTCTTTTTGCACATGAAATAGTAACATTATACACCCAAACTATTGGTGATTGGAGCTATCTGATTATTGCAGCTTCTGCATTTACTGTAATGTTTGGAACAATCATTGCAGTCTTTGATGGATACTCTCGTTCCTTGCAGAGAACTGTAGAGTTGATTTTTACTAAAAAAGAAGAGAAAATACGCACAAAATTCCGTACTTTTTACGTAATTTTCTTACTTGTAATATCAACTGGATCTCTAGTAGTTATTTTTCAATTTGGTAATAATCTCAAAGAGCTAGTTGACTTTGCAACTGTTTTGTCATTTGTCATTGCACCTGTTATTGCAATTTTTAATTTTAGATTGGTTACAGGAAAATTCCTTGATAAGGAACATCAGCCCCCTGTTTTGTTAAAAGTTTTGAGCATTGCTGGAATTATTTTCCTAAGTGGATTTGCACTATTCTTTTTAATTACTAAATTCTACCTTTGATTGTGAAATTAATTATTTTTGCATTAATTCCTTTGATTTTATCTATTGGACTTGCTCCAGTAATCCCATTTAGTAATGCTTCTGAATCTGCTCAGATTTGTATTGGCAAAGTTTGGATTGAAAATTCTAAAGGCAAGATTGCTTGTGTAACTCCAACTACTGCTGAAAAATTAGTTGAGCGTGGGTGGGGAACTCTATTAATAATTGATGAAGATATTTCTGATGAAAAATCAATCATTCCTGTAGTCTCAGGTGGAACACTGCCTATTACTTCAACGCCAATCCTAGGAACTTCTGAAAAGGAGTTTTCCAAAAACTATATTCCTGGAACTGAAGAGTTGGATGAAGATGAAATTCGTTTAACCTTTTTAGGAACTGGGATGCCATTTCCAACAAGAAATCAAGCTGCAGCTGGAATTCTAATGGAGTTTGGTAATGGTGAAATTTTGATGTTTGATGTTGGTAGTGGCACAGTTGCAAATTTTAACAGTTTGAAAATTCCACCAGCAGATTTGACAAAATTTTTCATTACTCATTTGCATACTGATCATCAAGGAGATTTTGATATGTTCTGGGCACAAGGAATGCCCTTTGGCAGAATTTTACCAATGCAAGTATGGGGACCCAATGGCGATGGTCATGCATTAGGAGTAGAAGCTTTTGTTGATGGTATTATTACTGCAAACTATTGGGATTTAAAATCTAGAACAGGAACTGTTCCTACTTCAGGAACTGAAATCATTACACATGAATTTGATTGGACAAAAACTCAGATAGTTTATGAAGAAAATGATATCACTGTTACATCATTCCCTGCTGTTCATGCAATGGCAGGTGCAGTAAGTTATAGAATTGATTGGAATGATATCTCCATTGTTTATTCTGGTGATACAAAAATTAACAACTTTATGGTAGAGCAAGCTCAAGGCGTTGACGTGTTAATTCATGAAACATTTTTGCCTGCTGAAATCTTTTCTGAAAAAACTGGAATGGCATTAGAAGCTGCAAAAACTGCAACTAATGAATTTCATACTCCAGCAAAGGCTGCAGGTGTAATTTTTGAATTGACTCAACCGAAAATGGGAGTGATGTATCATACTTGGGTCACTAACGAAACAATTCCTCCTCTTTTTGATGAATTGAGAATTCTTTATTTGGGACCTGTTACTTTAGCGCAAGACTTTACAGTCTTTAACATATCTTCTGATTCAATTATAGTAAGACAAGCATTAGTTGATGATGCCCCATGGCCAATAATTCCTCAAGAAAGTTCCCATGCAGAAACAAGTGATGAAAAACCTGTTATTCCACAATGGGCATTAGACCAAGCAATTGATGTTGATGAAGCAGTCAAAGAGATAATGGAGAAAAGAGGAGAAAAAACATCATGAAAATAATTATGATCTTTGGAATAATTTTGATTAGCGGCTTTGGATTGTCTCTTACTGTTTTTGCCGAAGATTCTTCAATTCCAGAATGGGTAAAAAATAATGCAAAATGGTGGTCTGAGGGTTCCATAAGTGAAACAGATTATGTCGCTTCTTTGGAATATCTAATTAACAATGGCATCATTGATGTTCCTATTCCAATTACTGAAGTAACTGCAGCTCAAACAATGTATTCTGAAGAAGAACGTGCTCAATCATTTAGAGTTACCATTTCTAATATCATACAGCCATTACCAGTTCACTTTTTTGAAAAATTTGAATTAACTTCTTCATCTGCAGGTGATGCAGATGATCCTCGTGGAAGAATGTATGAATTTCGTGATACTCCAAAATTTTTATTAGAATCTTTACCAAGTGCTGAAAAAAAACCATTCTATGACTTTGTTGCAGATTGGATGGATAGGGGTGATTTGCTAAATCCCTTTGATGTTGATGTATCTATCCTTGATGGAACTGGTGCTGAAATTCAAACATGGGCGTTTGAAAAATGTGAAATTACAAGTTATGGTACATATCTTCAAGATGTACTTTTCGTATACCAATTTTCTGGTATTCAGGACTCTGAAATTAGAGATAGAGTGAATTTTACCTGTGTTGGCATTCATTTGGAAACTCCATAAGCTTAACCTTAGCAAGTTTTTTTAACACAATAAAACAATACTTATTTGATAATCATGAAAATTTCCCCTAAAATGAAAAAAGCACTCAATGATCAAGTTGCACTTGAAGCCTCTGCATCAAACAGTTACTTGGCAATGGCATCATGGTGTGAGGTAATTGGATATCAAGGCGCTGCAGACTATTTCTATGCCCAATCCGATGAAGAGAGAACTCACATGCTAAAAATTGTTCATTATCTAAATGATATGGGTGCAACTGCAAGTATCCCTGCAACAAAAGCACCTGCAAGTTCTTACAAATCACTTGAAGGATTAATCAAGACTGCTTTGAAAAACGAACAAACAGTTACAAAAGCAATTCACAAAATGGTAGAGATTACCCAAAAAGAAAAAGATCACTCAACATACGCATTCTTGGAATGGTTTGTAAACGAACAAGTTCAAGAAGAAACAAAGTTTGAAACAATATTGCAAAAGTTTGATCTTTTAGGACGAGACAAACTTGCAGTACATGAAATTGACAAGATTCTTGCAGCAGATGCAGCAGCACCTGAACCTGCTGCTTAGAAATTCTTTTTCTAAAATAATTAATACTGCATAATTTTCACTCCTACCATGACAGTTACCGTAACTAGAAAGCCAGGTGGAATTACTCAACTGTTCAATACTGAAACTGGTAGAGTTACTTACAAGTGCAAGGCAGAATCTGGATTTATGCTAATTGAGGCATTTGGAGGAATTGTAAAGTTTAATCAAAAAAATTCCATGGCAACTGTTACCGGCCATGTCACATCACTGGAATCTTGTGATGTTTTAAAGAAAGGAACTCCTGAATACAAAACGGCACTAACTACAATCATATCTGCACAAAAAGAATTTGCACAAAACGCTTCTGATTCATATCAAAAAGAGATTATAGAATTAGAAAACGAATTATCTCGTCTTTAGATTTTAACCGTAAATCATACAGTGTTCGCATTCACAAACTTCTTGTTCTTTTGATTTCTTTAGGCATTTTTTGTGCTGCCCTGCTTGGCATTGCACACATATCTCTTCAATGTTATCAACACTAGTGTATTTTTTTGATTGATCAAAGCCAAATCCTCCATCTTGTGGACCTACCATGTCTTTATTGAATCGAGGTTCTATTTTTACTTCGCTAATTGATTGCCGATTTTATTGCCTCTTGCAAATCTTTCTTATATGTTTCAATTATTCCCCTAATTTCAAAAGTATCTATGTATCCTCCAGCTGATGCACGAGTTGCCTTAAGTAAATAATGCAATGATCCTTCCTCAATTTTTCCCACATAATATCCATAAAGAAAATCTAATTCGTTTTCACACTTCCAAATTTTCTTTATTCCAGGAAATGTTTGTTTAATTTCAGTTGGAATTTCTTGAATTCTTCTCTGAACGTATTGATCAAGTGATTTTCTAATCGACGAATCTTGTAGCAATTCAAATGTTCTTTGTATGAACTTGCTTTTTAGTCCTTTTTGTCTTCCTTACTTTCATCTGGATTGTCCCACATGTGCATTGTACCTCTAACCATAAATGAGCCTACAATGATGGCAACCACTCCTGTTACTGCAAATAGAAATAATTTCCCAATATCTTTGATGCTTGCCAATAGATATTCTTGATCTTTCTAATTATAATAGTCTGAGGTGAGCAATTAGATTCAATAATGAGATGGGGTAAATCTTCCTAAATGTCTAAAATCAAACAGATTGCTGCATGGATTGGAATTATTGGTGGTGGTATTGCCTTTTTCTTCTTCTCAATAGAGATGGCTGAATTCATGCGATAGTTGTGAAAACTAAATACATTCTATTTTGAAACGATATTTGTGATTACTCAAGAAATCAAGGATTTTCTAAATTTACAAAAACTTGGGTATGTTGCCACGGTTACATCTGAAGGAAAACCAAACATTTCTCCAAAAGGCACCATAATTGGATGGGATTCTCAAACACTGGCATTTGCAGATATTCGCTCACCTGATACTATGAAAAATCTAAAAGAGAATCCTAATGTGGAACTCAATGTAATTGATCCTCTTTTACGTAAGGGGTTTTTGTTTGAAGGACAGGCTAGACTTATCCAAGATGGCACTCTATATGATGAAATCTTGAACCATTACAGGAAAAATGGCATCAAAAGTCCGATAAACTCTATCGTTCTTGTTGCAGTCTCTAATGTCTCTGATGTAACTTCTCCATTATATGACATGGGAATCTCTGAAGATGAAATCAAATCAAAATGGCAAAAGCATTTTGCAAGTTTATGATTCGTCTGTTGAAGTAGAATCTTGTTTTAGTTTTTCCAATTCTTTTCTTGTCTTTTTGTGTTCTTCTCTTTCTTTTTCTAGCAAATTCTGAACCGAATCTAATTCTTTTTGCACTGTATTGAGTTTTGATTTTAATGAACCTACTACTGCACTTGCAGCTTCAATAATTCCTTCAGAACTTTTTTGATTTCCACTATTAATTCCGATAAACTCTTTTTCAGAAGGAGTAAGAATACTTGTATCTTCAAATGTATCTTTTTTATCTAATTCATCTTTTGCATTATATAGTCTAGAGTTTGCCTCTTCTAGTTCTTTTTCAACTTCAACTTGCTGTTTTTTGATATTGTGCAGTGTGGCCAGTTCTTGTTCAATTTGCTCCTTGATTTCATCATGTTTTTTTGTAAATTCATCTACTTCTTCTTTAATTTTAGAGTGCTCTCCTTGTGTTTTTTTAAATTGATTGATTGATTCTGTGTCTTTGATTACTTGTGATTTTTTATTTCTCTCTCTGGTTTCTTTGTATTCTCGTTTGATAATGTCTAATTCCATGTTTTTTTGATTTAGTTCTTTTTTTACTAGCATCAAACTGCCAACCATTGAATCGTATTCTTCCCTTACAGTTGCAATTTTTTGCGTAATGTTGTCTAATTCCTCTTGTTTTTCTCTGAACTCTTTTTGTAATTTCTCAACTTCTGATTCAAGTTCTGTTTTTAGGGTGTTCTCTTCCTCAAAACCTGATTCTTCTTCTTTCTTTTTACCAAAAAATCCCATATCTCTGACTGTTTTTCTCCAAAAGATGAACCTTTCTTATCCTCGCTTGACTCTCCATCTGAAAAATTTCAGATAGAATCCAATGCTTCCAACTGCAATTCCTGCAATCCATGCAATTGGGCCTAAACCTGCCTCAACTGTAGCCTCTTGCGGGGCTAAAAATAACATTAATGCCCCAAAAATGATTAATGCAAATCCCCCACTATTCTTTGATCTGTTATGTTCGCCGTGAACCATGATTACGTATACTCTGAAAGTGTTTTAGCTACTTGTTTTCTTCCAATGTCTGAAATGAATGGTCCTATTTTAGGTCCTCTGGAAGTTCCAAGTATTATCTGATATAATATTTTAAAGAAATCTTTTGGTTGCACATCATTTGCTTTTGCAATTTGGTAAATTGTATTTTGAATATCTTCTAGTTCTTTTTCTCCTCCCAATTCATCTACAAGTAACTTTAATGCTTTTTTTGAAGTATCATCTAAATCAACTTGTGTTTTTTCCTGTTCGTCAAACTCATCTGAATAATTACCTGCTAGTTCAATGAGTTTCTCTATCTCTGGTTCTGGATTTTTAATCACACCATAATCTAATAATTTCTTCATTACTCTTTCACTTCTGTTTTCTTTGAAGATTTTTGCCAATTCAATTACTAATCTATAGTTTACATGAGTGCTTGATTGCTTTGGTGGATTTAGTAGATTGATGTATTCGTACAGTCCTTTAGATTTTGTAAGTTTTGCTTGGTTGTCTACTTTGATTCGTCCAAAGTAAATGTCTTCAAGCTCATTATACTCTGCCATCAAAGATGGAATGTCATCAAATCCTAATTCTCTTGCGCCTGTAATTCTTTTGTACAGTAATAACAGAATTGATTTTGGAGTTCCAAACTCTAGCCATTTCTGAGCTGTAATCACATTGCCTAGTGATTTTGAAATCTTTTTTCCTCCCTTGTCTAGAAACATTTCGTATTTTACATGGTGTGGATGTGGGAATCCAAGAATCTCATCGGCAACCCAGTCATTTACTTTGACTGAATCCATAATGTCTTTTCCATATGCTTCAAATCTAATGTCAAATGCAGTCCATCTTGCTGCAAATTCTACTTTCCAGGCTAGTTTTCCAAGGTCTTTTCCAATATCTGCCTCGCCTACATGGCCACATCCTTTGACCGTGTTGGAGCCTATTTCGGTATCATGGCAACTGTATTTGACTTTCCTTTCATCTGCAATGTATTCAGAAGCTTCTGCTGTATAGAGACGATTACAACTTGCACAAACTGGGAAATATGGCAAAAATTTCTGGTATTTTTCTTGGCCCACGAGCTCTGAAATTTTATCTCCAATCTTTGTGCTGTTTTGTAAAATTGTATGGATTTGATCTTTTAGTAATCCTTGTTTGTAAGTATCAACTGCTCTTCTAAATTCATATTTGATTCCAACTTTATCTAGTCCTTCTAACAAAATACTGCTCATGTGCATTCCGTAAGAGTCATGACATCCATAAGGATCTGGAATGAGTGACACTGGTTTTGCAATATGTTCTTCTAAACCAAACTCTTGCATTCCTTCTGGGATTTTCCTTAACCCATCTAGATCATCAGAGTATGCAATTAATTCTGATTTATATCCTAAATTTTCTAATGCTAGTTTAACTCCATATGCTCTAACTGCATCCCCTAAACTTCCTATGTGTGGTATTCCTGATGCACCAAGACCGCTTTCTACTCTGAGTAGATCTGTATTTCTCCCTAGTGCCTTTTCACGTTCAAGTAGCTCTGATGCTAATTTGTCAATCCAAGTTCCTTTACCAATAATTTCTTGCTCTACCATCTCTTTTCACTAGTTCAATGATTTGGACATGTATGGCCCATATAACGAATACCCTAATTTTTGATAATATTCTCTTGTACCTACAGCACTAATTACTAGAATTTTCTTTGCATCAAATTCTTCCTTCGATATTTTTTCAGCTTCTTTCATCAAATTCTTTCCTAATCCTGAATGCTGAATTTCATCATCTCCTTTTTCCCCTAGTTTCAATGATTTTCCATACACGTGAATCTCTCTTACAATACATGTGTCTTGATCAATTTCATCTCTATGTGCATCAACACTAGGTTTTCTTAATCTCAAAAATCCATAAATTGATTCATTTTTGTCCTCGTATGACAAGAACACTTCTTTTCCACCTGATGAATCATAGTCAATTCTGTTTAGTTTTACATCTCCGCCGTCTGCTTTGTTATTGGCCAGTCCTGCTTCTCTACACCTGATACATTTGCATGACAGGCCTTGTTTTGCAAGATTTTGATGTACAATCTGTCTCAAATTGCCTGATTTTGGACCTGCGATGATTTCCTTAGGGGATATCTCTCTTTGGACTCTCATAATTCTGACCCACTTTGGAACATTTCTTTTGGCTTCAGTTAGAACCCTGATCATGTCCTCATCTGAATATGGAGTGTATTTTCCTTGCTTGTATTCTTCATACATTGGGGTGTTCTCAATTACTAGAGAGGGATAAATCTTCAACATGTCTGGACGCAATTGTGGATCTTCAAACAATTTCTTAAAATCTGCAATGTCTCCTTCTGGAGTCATTGTTGGTAATCCTGGCATCATATGTGCAACAATTTTGTATCCTGCATCTTTTGAAATCTGAAATGACTCTACTACATCATTATAGTTGTGACCTCGATTAACAATTTCATAAACTCGTTCTTGTAATGACTGAACCCCGATCTCTATTCTTGTAATTCCATAGCTTAACATCAAATCTACATGTTCTTTTTTACAATAGTCTGGTTTTGTTTCAATTGTAAATCCTACATTTCTAATTGCAGCATGTTCATTGTTTGATTTTGCCTCTTCCAAATCCTTAGAGTCTGTTCCATTAAGTGCATCATAGCATGATTTTATGAAATCTCTTTGATAGTCTTTTGGCATAAACAGAAACGTTCCACCAACAATGACAATTTCCATTTTAGATGGGTCATGTCCAAACGCAATTAGTTTTTCAATCTTTGATATGATTTGTAATTTAGGGTCAAACTCGTTTTCTATTGCATTAAGTGATGATGGTTCTTTTCCCGTGTAACTATTTGGAGAGTTAAACTCAATTCCACCTGGACAATATGTGCAACGTCCATGTGGACATGCATATGGTTTTGGCATTAGTGCAACAACTGAAACTCCTGAAGCTGTTTTTGCTGGTTTTCTAAGAAGTACTTTTTTTAATTTATCAAAATCTGATTCCTTTGCCATTGACAGAATTTCATAATTTCTTGGAATTCTTTCTAATGCATATTTTGTACAAATTTTTATGATTTCTTCTTTTACCTGCTTTTTGCTAGGCTCTTGAATTGTTAACAGATTCTGAGTAATCTCATTACAAGCTTTGGATAAAACAGGGTCTAGTTTATTCATGAATAATCATACTGATCTGGACATAAATTCGTTAAATAATTTGGGATACATGCTACCTATCTACGCCTAGATGTCTTTCTTTTAGGCTTGGAAACTTTTCTAGCTGGTTTTCTCTTTACCACCTTTTTCTTTGCTGCAGTCTTTCTAGCTGGTTTTCTCTTTACCATCTTTTTCTTTGCTGCAGTCTTTCTAGCTGGTTTTCTCTTTACCACCTTTTT
>DATHYS010000008.1:0-5105 GCA_035458995.1 Candidatus Nitrosopumilus sp. | reverse complement strand
CATTCTGCATGGATGGATTCAGTTCATCAACCCATGACTACTGGTATGGATCATGATAATTCAGCTATGAAACATGACAATAACAACGATTCAACAAATTGTCCATGGTGTCCAAATTACAGTCAACACTCAATGGGGAATCATCAGATGGACATGCCTAATTCTCACAAAATGACAATGTCCAATTCTAGCAAAATGATGGATATGATTCACCATATCTGGATACACCCTGAAATGATTCAAAATATTCATTCCTTAATGCTTAAAGATCCCTCTCATATGGCCATGATGTCAAACCAAATGATGGAACCAATGCTTAATGCAGTAATGGATGATGAAGAGTTGCGTCAAGAAATGATTGACTTGATGTTAGAACATAAAGATTTCATGAATTTAATTAGACATGAAAATCCAGAAGCAGAACACTAGTTTTTGAAAAAGAAAATTACCGAGTGCTTTTAATCATAAAAAATCTAAATAATTCTAATTGTCAATTGAAAAAAAATATCAAACTGCAGTAAATGATTTAATTCTTCATCTAAAAAATTCAAAATTTCTAACAGATGAACGTGTAGAATCTGCATTAAGAAATATTCCAAGGCATGAGTTTGTTCCAGAATCAGAATTAGATTATGCATATGACAACGAACCTCTACCAATTATGAAAAACCAAACCATTTCTCAACCTGGTGTTGTTACAAGAATGACAGAATGGTTGGATGTTAGAGATAGACAAAAAATTCTAGAAATTGGCACTGGCTCAGGATGGCAAAGTGCAATTCTCTCCTATCTGGTGGGAAAAGGAGATGTTTATTCTGTTGAGAGACATTCAGAACTAGTTAAATTTGCACAAGAAAATCTAAAGAAATTAAACATTGACAACGTTCATGTAATTTTAGGTGATGGCAGTATTGGATATCCTAAGGAATCACCTTATGATAGAATCATAATTACTGCTGCATGTTCTGAAATCCCTCTACCCTTATTTGATCAAGTAAAGGAAAATGGGCTCATAATTGCACCTGTTGGTGAATCTTCTCAATCATTAGTTTTGTTACAAAAGACGTCTAAAGGAATTGTTGAAATTAAAAAGCAATCAAAATATGTTTTTGTTCCATTACATGGTAAATTTGGAAAAAAGTAAACACCATTTTTTAAATAAATTTGATAGAACCATAACCTACAACTGATTCTGTATCTCCTGATACATCTCCACTTGTTGCATAACTTAGTAGTTCCCCTTTCTTTGCACCCAGATTTTTACATGCAATCATTGTTGATGCAATAGCACCATATCCACATGCAGTCACCCTTCTTTCGTTTAAGACATGGTAGAATCTTTCTAAGTTCATCTCTAAAATGGGTTCTATCAATGCCTTATCTTGTTGGTGTGCAAAAGAATTTTCTTCATAATGTGTAAAATCTGACGATGCAACAATTATTGCATTTTTCTTTTCTGCAATTTTTGAAACTGCATTTCCGACATCTATTGCAGTACTCATGTTTTGTGATCGTAGAATTATGGGAAGAATCTGAAAATCATTTGAAAGAATTTCTTGCAGCATTGGAACTTGTACTTCTAAACTATGATCTTGAGAATGAGAGTACTCATCAATTTCAATAAAATTTGATATATCAGCTATCTGTTTTGCCGAATCTGAATCTACTTGAACCATTCCCAAAGGAGTTTTCCACTCTGCATCAATCATTGTGGCTACATCCTCTCCTACTCCAAAATGATTTGGTCCAATAATGATTACAAGTTCTGGACTTTGAGATGCGATTGACTTGTAAGAGTGACATGCAGTAGGGCCTGAATACACATAGCCTGCATGAGGACAGACAATTCCAAAAATTTTTTCATTTAATATACTAGGCTTGTTACCTGGTCCATATTCATGATCTATACATTCTCTTATCATATTTCTCAATTCTGTTTCTGTACCCGGATAAAATTGCCCTGCTACAACTGGCTCTCTGATCATTGTTTAGTTTAGTTTATTATTTTATAAAAAATCATCAGATGATTCTCTGATGATGTTTCCATTGGGTGTCTCTTCTTTGAAAATCACACCTTCAAATCTTGAGATTTTAGTATCCTTATCTTTCCATGCATCCTTTCCTAGTCCTGCTTTCTGACATGTATATTCAAGAAATTCTTCAACATTCCAACCATATTCCATTGGAACTTGTGGTAACAACAAACCTGATGAGTATGAATTCTCTACAATCAATCCATCCCTACCAACTTGAATCTCTTTAAGATAATCTGCATATTCTTTTACTTTGATTTCAACAGGTGGAGTAAGAACTGTAACCTCAAAAGTAATCTTGTCTAATTCATCAAAACTTACGGGACTAAATCTTGTATCTTGAGTCGCAGCAGATATTGCAGCATCAATTAACCCATCTGATAACTTTTTTACAGGAATTGGATATCCTATACATCCTCTTAACGAATTTTGTTTGTTTAATGTCACAAAAACTCCTGAACTAAAATCAAATTTGGAATTAAATTCAGCATCATCAATCTTTGAATTAGTTTTTAAAAATTTTGTAACTGCTCTTCGGGCAATCTTTACTAATTCTTTTCCATCATCATCAGAAAATTCCTTTGATTCCCTCATACTTGTTAAATATGTTAAAACACAATAAAAAACATTGACGGAAATTCTTGGGAAAGAGGCAGAACTCTATGAGACATTGCCCAATGATAAGGTAAAGTGTACTGCTTGTGCTCGTTATTGCGAGATTGGCAAAGGCCAAATTGGTTTATGTGGAATTCGTGGAAATGAAAATGGTAAACTACAGCTATATGCATATGGTAAAGTAATTTCAGGTCATGTTGACCCAATTGAGAAAAAACCACTGATTCACTACTATCCTGGTAGCAAAGTTTACTCTATTGCAACAACAGGATGCAATTGGCTTTGTAGATATTGCCAAAATTCTGATATCAGTCAACGCAGAACAGTTGAAGGAATTGATATGACTCCTGATGAGGTTGCAAATACTGCAGTCAAATATGGCGCACATGGAATTGCATACACCTACAACGAACCATCTATCTTCATTGAATTTGCCCGTGATTGTGGAATTGCTGCAAGAAAAAAAGGACTGTTCAATGTTTTTGTCTCAAATGGGTATGATACTCCTGAATCAGTCTCAATGATGAATGAATTTCTTGATGGCATTACAGTTGATTTTAAAGGAAATGCAGAAAAAGAATTTACTAGAAAATTTATTGGAGTTCCTGATCCTCAACCAATCTTTGATACACTATTAGAAATTAGAGATAAAACAAAAATCCACGTAGAAATTACTGACTTGATCGTCCCTAAAGTAGGAGATGATTTAGAACATGCTAAAAAACTTTCAAAATTTGTTTATGATGAATTTGGCTCTGAAATGCCAATTCACTTTTTAAGATTTCATCCTGATTACAAAATGATGGAGTATCCTAGTACTCCTGTTGAGACTTTGGAAAAACATTACCAGGTTGCAAAAGATGTGGGACTAAAGTATGTGTATCTTGGAAATGTTCCTGGCCATAAATGGGAACACACCTATTGTTCTGAATGTAATAAAATAGTTGTAAATCGTTATGGATTCAGTATTAGAGAATGGCATCTTGATAAGAACAATTGCTGTGAATTTTGTGGTAATAGAATTCCTATAGAAGGTAAGTTACAAGAAGGATACAAACAAGATCGTTTTCAGTTTGTTTCTTGATAGGTTAAAAAATTAAAAAAGAAATTACTGTACTTTGACAGATTTTTTCTTTTGTGGAGAAGTTGGTTTATTCTTTGGAAGAGTTACATCTAGAACTCCATCAGTTAGTTTTGCCTTTACTTTTCCAGGAATTACTTTTTCAGACAATGGTATGGTCTGATAGTATGACATACTGTGTCTTTCCTTCCTCAAGTAATTTTTTTTCTTTTCTTCCTCTTTATGCTCTCCAGTAACTTCAATTGAATTGTCTGTTACATTGAGATTGATCTCATTTTTCTTCAATCCTGGCATATTCATTTTCATTCGAAATTGTTTTCCTTCATCAATTACATCACATCCACTTTGAGCTAATTTTGGAAATGATGAAAAATCAATTCTTGGGAAAGAAGAAAAAGATTTTTCTAAATCATTTCTGAAATTCTCAAAAACACGATCAAATTCAGAAAAACTTGATTTTGCTGGTGTTGATGACAGTTTTTTTACAGGTTTTTTTGCCATGCCAAAAATACATCATAGATTATTTCAAAGATTTCTCTAATTCTCACCAATGACAATACAAGATTTGTTTATCTACAAAGATTGTGTAATATGATTCATGGTAGGCGATAATTTTTGTCATTGTGGTTCTTGTGGCCATGAAAAAATTGATGAATGCTATACTAAACAATGTGCTTGCTGTTTAACTGATCATCAAGGTCCATTTGGCAAGAATAGGTAATCAAATACCTTTTCAATCAATTTCAGAAATAATCTAATTTTCAAGCTTGAGAAAGATAAATGTCAATTTATATGATTTTTCTCTAATATTTACAATGAAAACAAAGTACTTGTCTTTGGTGATTGTTGCAATTATTTTTTCAATGGTAATGATTGTTCCATCTGATATGACTCAATCAGCTGATGCCGCAAAGGCAACAGGAGTAAAAAATCAACAGTATGGACAAGCAACAAGTAACAAAGTTTGTGGTGATAGACTCTGTACTCCAGAGGATTTCACAAAAGAAGGAACAAAAAAAGAGATTACTCCAACTGGAAAATCTTCCATCAGTTCTAATATTGCAATGAGCAAAATGGAACGTCTCTTCGAACTTCATAGAGTTCAACTTTTATCAGCATGGGATTCAATGTCTGATTCAGAAAAATCACACATGTTGAAGATGTTTGATAAAATGTATGAGAAGATGCAGTCAATGAATTTCGGTGATCACATGAAACATATGAAAAAGATGATGGGTGATAAATATCATCAAGGATGTAATTGTGGTCCAGACGGATGTGACTGTCCAGGATGCTCTTGTGGAGACGGTGAACACGGATGCTCTTGTGGAGACGGTGAACACGGATGCTCTTGTGGAGACGGTGAACACGGATGC
>DATHYS010000007.1:0-37557 GCA_035458995.1 Candidatus Nitrosopumilus sp. | reverse complement strand
TAAATGATTTCAAGAAATAACCTCTAATTTCAAATATTCTTGCAAATTTGTTTTTGTAACAGAGATGTCCTCGTTAAATTTTTTCATTTCAAAATAAATTTTAGCTAAAGAGTCCTTTACTGCATCAGTTTTAACAGGATCAGTAAGAGGAAGTAAACGTATTGTTGTTTTTTTCAAAGTGGTAGATATTTGAATGAAAAATTCTTGATGTTTTTCATCAATTACTACAGTTGGCAATAATGCAGTTAATCCATTTTTTTCCACAAAAATCGTTGAAATTTTTATGAGTGGAGATTTCTGAAATATAGGGCAAAAAGATTTTGAAAAGGCAAATAGATCAATTTTTCTATCAACCACAACGTGAGGCATTTATTATTGATCTCAGTTTATCATATTTATAAAAAATAGAAAAAACAGCCTAGTGGTAAAACCATTATATTTTGTGTAAAATATCGTTTATTTTAGCACTAGATTGCAGTATTTACCCGCCTTAAATAATTTAAGAGCCTAGTGATAGCATGATGGTTGAATTAGTTCATCAGGAGAATTGCAAAAAAAACAAAATTATTACTGATGCATATACAGGAGAGATTGCTTGTCGAAGTTGTGGAGCCGTTTCACTAGAAAAATCAGTTGATGTAACTGCAGAGACAACCGGATTAACTGGTGAAAATTATCAAAATAATTCAAGAGTAGGAATGAAAACATCTTTGAAAATGGCAGACAGAGGATTATCAACGATAATGGAATCTCAAGATAAGGATTCGACAGGTAAATCATTGTCAAATGAAAATCGAAGAATGTTTTATCGATTAAGAATGTGGGATAGAAATAGTCGTTCTGCAATTTCAGTTAAATCTTTTCAAAAAGCATTTACACTGCTAGACGGGATTAGTTCAAAATTAGCCTTACCGGAATCAGTAGTTGAAGAAACTGCATATTTGTTTCGTAAAATTGCTGCAAAGAAAATACTTGCAGGAAGATCCACAACATCGATGCTTTGTGCAACAGTATACATTTCATGTAGACTAACAGACACACCAAGGACATTACAAGATGTTGCAGATGCAGGGAACATTAAGAAAAAGCAATTACAGCGAATTTATAGATTTCTTGTTAAGGAATTAAATTTACATCCTGAAACATATAATCCAAAGGAATTCGTTACAAGGATTTCAAAATCAGTTGGATTGTCTGAGAAATCAGAAAGATTTGCTTTTAAGATTCTCAATCTGGCTGCTGAAAAAAGTGTAACTACAAGTAAGAATCCCATGGCAATGGCAGCTGCGGCAATAAATTTAGCATCTGTAATAAATAAAGAAAAAATTTCACAGTTGAAAATTTCTGCAGCATCAGGAATTAGTGCCGTAACCATTAGAGACAGAACAAAAGAGATTAGAGAAAAAGTAGGAGGTGAAATTAATGGGTAGGACATGTAGAGGCATTTGTCAAATGCACAAGGCAGAATCAGTTCCAAATAAAATCAGGTATGAAATTGGCCAAAAAAGATGTACTTTTTGTGGTATTTTTTTGAAAGTTGATGAAACAAGATGTATTTGCTGCAAGGCAGTGTTAAGGACAAAGCCAAGAAGTAAAAAACGACAATAGTTATTTTTTAAGGGCACTGAAAAAATCTACTAGTATTAAATTTTTTTAGATATATACTTCTAAATAATTATCTTGAGATTTTATTTTTAATTTTTCTTTTAACTGCAAATGTTATGATGAAAATTAAAATCATTATGATAAAAAATAAAATTCCAATTGATACATAGTCATTTACGAAAATTTTTGTATCCCACCATGACTGTGGAAGAATTAAAAACATATTTTCACCTGAAAAATCTTCAATAGTACCAATTGCCAAACTGTATTTGCCTTTTTGGTTTTTTTCATCTAAAACAACTATGAAATATTTTCCATCTTCAGTAAGTACTGTATTAACTTCTTGTCTTTCCCAGTATGTTACTTGACCAAACGGTTCATAGAATTCCTTAGATGGAAAACTTCCCTCGTAAAGGAATTTTTCAATATTGCCTTTTGATTTTAAAAAGTCATCATTGTTTTGCATGTTGCCTGGACTGACTAATGCCATAGTTGGGGCGTAATTTTCTAAACCTTGAATTTTGGGAATTACAATGCTGGCATAAAATGAATCTCCTTGTTTACCGTCAAATGAATAAAATTTGGCCTCGTTTGGACCTAGATTTTCATATATTGCCCATGAAATTTTATGATCAGGAATTTGTAATGCAGTATCAAAATCTCTATGGGAATCATCATGGGGAATGAGCTTATGACCAAATGCAGGACTGATTGAAACAATAATCATAAGACTGATTACAAAGAAAATAATTTTTTTCAAAGGGTTTCGCTTAATTTCTTTAATTTTTTTAAATCTGTAATTTCGATGTGACTGCTTAATGTGACAATTTTAGCTAATTTGGGATTTGCCTCTTTGCCAATTTTTAACACCGTCTTACCTTGTAGTTGAATCTCCAAAGTCATCCCTCTATTGTTCATATTTTTAGCTAATTCTTTAGCTTCAGAAAGCTTTTTGATAATACCCTGTTTCCTACGAATTTTTATTGGAAGATCAATTATGTTAATTACTTTGAGATTGCCACTTACACTAAAATCAATTGAGGGCTTATCATCTGTGGATATTTTGAGATTTCCATTTTGCAAGTAAGATAAAAAATTGGTTGGGAGATTATTTTTGTCCATTCTCACAAACCTCATTTTGCTGTAATTGTCAATTTCCCTTTAAGAGAAACTGTACCTGTTGGAACAACTTTGCCATTTTTTTCAACTTTGCCTTTCATCTCTAGATCGTCAAAATCATAAGTGATTGAGGCATGCTTTTCAGTTAGCTTGTCAAAAACTTCAGCAAGTAGATTTGCCCATTCCTGTTCTTCTGCCATGGGTATAATCAGCGTTAATTGTATTTAACTAGTGATAAATATTATTCCTAGTGCTAAGTTAGCACCAGCTTAGAAAATTAACACTAGTTATATATGACTAAATACAAATATGAATATGATATTAGCAGCATTTTCAACTTGCAAATCATGTGGTAAGACATTTCATGAATGGTCTTGTGATCATTGTTATACAAAATCAGTCTTTGGGAAATTTGGTGAATAATTTATGCAAAAAATGGATAAACTCAATTTTGATCACTTGATTTCTGATCAAAAAATTCCAATCAGATTAGCTTTTTTGAAACCTGATGGAACTCCGAATATCATTTCTCTATGGTACGAGCAAATTAATGGAAAAATATATTGTGCCACTAAAAGTTCTTCAAAAATTGTCTCATACTTGCAAAATAACCCTCAATGTGGTTTTGAGATTGCAACTGATAAACCTCCGTATAAAGGAACTCGTGGTAGCGGTATTGCTAAAATAATACCGGATGATGGGGAGAAAATTCTTTTAATTTTGATGGCAAAATACCTTGGGGAGAAAAAATCTATTTTATCAGAGTATTTAAAAAATAATGCAAAAACTGAAGTGGCAATTGAAATCACTCCTGAAAAAATTTTCAATTATGATTATTCTAAAAGAATGAAGGATGTCTGATATTTTGATAGAATCAAGATGTCCTACATGTGGTTCTAAAAAAGTTAAAGATGTAACTGCATCTGAGATAATTGCTTCCAAAAAAGAATGCAACAACTGCAAAAAATTTTGGTTTGTATAAAATCAGAATCCGAGACATTTCTCCAACTCATCTTTGTAGGAACCATTTATTTGGTGAGGATCAAATGCAACATAGGATTATTTCTTAATCAATCAAAGTTGGCACCAGACAAAAAATTACCCCTAGGTTATATTCTATAAATGGTAAATAGTATTGAGGAGAAATGCAACAAACAACAAATCAAAAAACCCCACAGCTAAAGTTTATAGCAATTTTAGTTGCTGCAATTTCAGTAATACTAGTTTTAACAATAACTCCTTGGAATATTACTCCAACTCTAGTAACTGAAGATGTAGCAGTTATTGCTGTCACTGAAGATGGTTGTGTAGCAGAATCTAGTTTTGGAACCTCCGTTGTGGTATCAGGATGTGATGCAAAGGTTGGAGACATAGTTTCTGCAACATTTTACATTCCAGCCATGGAACAAAATGGATTCTATGACAAGGTTGAGGATAGGCTAAAAATGGTTAATCCTTAATCCCTTTTTTATTATGATGAAAATCTACCTATTTTAGCCATAAATGCACTATCAAATTTCCTGCTTCAATTGTTTTAGATAGTTCTTTAGAATTTTGGTTCTCTTTTTTGCTTCCATCTTACCAGATTTTGTATTCATGAGGGATTCTAAATTAAGTAATTTTTCATAAAAATGGTCCACAGTCCAGGTTTTGTCATCAGGTTTTCTTGTTTTACAAAAAGGATCATCAGTGTTGTAAAAAGGTCTCTTAAGGGAACCACCTGTTGCAAAAACTCGTGCAATTCCTATTGCACCAATTGCATCTAGTCTGTCAGCATCCTGGAGAATTTTCCCTTCAAGAGTAGCAGGTACTTTATTTTGTGAAAAACTATGATCACGTATAGCATTAGAAATTATTATGATTTCTTCGTTTGAGAAATCATATTTTTTTAAAATTTGTTTAGACTTTTTTGCACTATGAATGGAAGATAGTTTTGAACGTTTGTCAGATTTAGGATAGGATACAATATCATGTAGTAATGTAGCAATAAGAACTAATTTTTCATTTGCTTTTTCTTTTTTACATATTTTTTGAGCATTTTTGTATACTCTCATGACATGTTCAAAATCATGAGCAGAGTCATTGTCCATGATTTTTTCTACTTGATTTTTTATTTCATTAATTACTTTCATTTAGATTCTCCAAATTTTGGGTTTTACAAATTTTAGTTTTCTTTGTGTAATTAATAAAGTCCAATTTACAGATGCAAAAAGAACAATCAAGCCAATACCAGCACCATCAATTAATAAAATAGCAGTTAGGCGGTCTTCAAACAATTCTAAAAATGGTCTCAAGACTGCATTACCAGAATAAATCATAACAATATATGAAAGGGTTCTACCGAACCAAAATCCAATATAGATACCTAAACTTTTGGCACGCATTAGTCCATAAGCGATAAACAACATATTACTTGGGAGTGGGGTTGCACCGAACAGAAAGGATGCAATAACATAACCATATTTTTTGTTGTTAAGATAATCCCCAATTACGTCAAGATTAGATTTTTGTTCTTCAGCAACAAATCGTCTAAATAATACACTTATTCGTTTTAAAACAAATCTTCCAATAGTTGCTCCCGTAGCCCCAACCATTGCAAGAATTACAACATTCAGGGTAGGATCTAGAAGATAAAATGATGTCAAAATAATCCAGCTTGGAGGCATCAGGATTGGCGATGCATTTACTCCAATTAGTACAAGAAAAATTCCAAAATATGAAAATTCTCCAAAAATTTCAAAAATATCTAACATCTTTCAAAAAAGATACCACATTTTTTGTTTCTAAACCCTTGGATTGTTATCCAGTCAGAAAAAAATTCTATTCTGATCTAAAAAATTATAAAAATTACATCTTTTTGAAAAGGATGATCATGTTTTGTAAGAAATTGGATCAATCATGCAATATCCTTATAAGCAATTTATGCGTATATTATCCATGTCCGAGATGGTTTGGAAGTGTTTTAGATGCAATTTATCATTCAAGGACGACCAATTGGCTGAAATGCACAAGCAAATTTCAGATCATTCTGTAACTAAAGTAAAGACAATAGTTGCATAATTTCAAAAATTTTCCCTAAATTTGCAATTTTAATTAAAATATAGTGCAGAGGGTGGGATTCGAACCCACGAACTCCTGAGAGAAGGGATTTCCAATATTGTGGATCTTGAGTCCCTCTCGGTTGACCGGGCTTCGATACCTCTGCAATGGGATGAAGAATAGACCGATATTTCTCGATTACTATTTTGGTTAATTTTGAATCTGATCCAAGTTTTTTCCTATTTTTTAACAAAGCTTATAATCGTGCCAAGGAGTCTCAAAAATATGTCAGAATTCATACCAATTTCCGAAGCAAAAAAAATGCGAAGCGGAGTTAATGTTGAAGCTGTTGTAAAAAGCAAAGGAGACGCTAGAACTGTAAATCTCAAAAGTGGAGGAACAGTAGATGTCTGTGATGCTGTAATTTCTAACGGTGAAACTGAAGATGACCAAATGAAACTCACATTGTGGGGTGACGATATCAAAGCAGTAAATGTAGGAGATACCGTTGTCATTACAAATGGATATACTAACGAGTTCAAAGGTGAAGTATCCCTAACCAAAGGCAAATTTGGTAAGATGGATATTAATCCTCAATAATTTCTTTTATTATCAAAATTATTTTTCATATCTACTAAAATTACAAGTACACCAATAACTGCAACAATTATTCCCAAAATAAGTAAAAATCCTGAAATTAGTAGAGGCATTATCATGCTCATTACAGGAGAATCAGGATTAGATAGAGCATCAGAATTTTCTGGATCTTCAGAAAACATTACAACTACATTTACAGTTCTAGATCCAATATTTTTTATTTCAAAATCTAGGCTGTCAGATTCAACAATTTCAAAGGCTTCAAATAAAATCGGTTCAGATATTACAAATTCACCATAATCATCTCCAAAAATATTTGAAATGTTGATTAATAATGCATCTCCAGAAACATAATCAGTTATCTGAATTCCCCAAAGCAAAGGAACATCATAATCAGATGTGTCATATGATACATATGTCAATTCCCCAGGCTCAATTCTAATTTCATTTGTTACCTCATCAAACATTTCATCAAAAAGAGTGGCCATAGAAAGATCATTAGGACCAGCAATATTTGATGGGACAATAGACATAGTGATAGATATAGAAAGTCCAATCAAGAATAAACCGACAACAGAAATAATCAAACCTCGCTTTTTCATTTTAAAATAGCAAAGTAAACCCCACTTTTATGTTATCAAGTGAATTTGAAAAATGATCTGTGAAAGATTAACGTCTAGATTTCTTTTTAGCTGAAGTCTTTTTCTTTGCAGGTTTCTTTTTAGCTGAAGTCTTTTTCTTTGCAGGTTTCTTTTTAGCTGAAGTCTTTTTCTTTGCAGCAGCATTCCTTCTATTTGCCAATAGTTCTTTTAATTTTGAATATGCTTTATCTAATGATTTTTGAGCAGATTCTTCTGCTTTAGCTCTTCTTTCCAATTCTTTAAGGAATTTTTGTAAAGATTTATGACTTGAACTTTTTGTTTCACGCAAAGATGGTTTTGATTTAGTTTGTTTTTGTATTTTTGAAACAATCTTTGATTTAATATCAGAGAAATTTGTCACATCACCTGAAATCTTTTTTGCGGTTTTTTGTCTATTTTTGATTTCTTCGACCAGTTCATTTATTCTATCATTTATTGAGCGCAATCTAGCCTCGGCATTTTGCTTTTCAGTAGGATTATCAGCAAATTCAATTTCTTGCTCAGTTTGTTCAAGGACTTCTTTTTCCCTAGTTAGTCTCTCTTCTGCAGCAGCTATTAATCTTCCAATACTTTCCAGTTGAGAGTTTTTCCTCGTAAGGACAGTTGAAACATCAGAAGATTCTTCTTTTTCAGATTCAATTTTTTTATCTAATGATTGTAAACCAGATGCTGAACGTTTTTCAGCAGAACGAAATTCTTTAACTTGCTCTTCTGCTTGTTTACGGAGTTTTGTTGCTTCTTGTTTCTTTTGTCGTAATTGAATTACTAGTTTTTCTAATGATGCCAATGATTGAATCAAGACAGATGGGCCGGTTAAGTGGTTGACATAATCATGATTTGACTTTCATGTAAAGAAAATTGACTTAATTTGATCGCCAAAAAGGATTTTTTAAAAAATATTAGTTAAGAGATGTTAGCAATATCATGGAATTTCACCCAAAAGATTTGCCAATTTTTAGAACATATGATCTAAAAGATGAAAAAGAAGCAATGGCAGCCGTTGAAGATATGGTAAAACTGGGATTTAAAGGGAAAAAGGAAGGTTACAAAGTCTTAATGCCAAAAGAATCAAAACTTGCAAAAAGAATTGGATATTCTGTCACAACAGGGATTGCAACAGGGCTCAGAGCAAAAAACGAGGGAAGAGATGTCAAATATTGGACATATCATCACGATGATGATCATTATGCAATAGTTTTGACTCATAGAGATAACGTGGTAGATTTAGAATTTTGATTTATCAAAAATTTTGTAGAGTTTAGTTCTTTTTGCCATAACACCAGCTAACATCACTCCAATTACGGTTCCACCAATTACATCCATAGGATAATGTTCTAAAACATAGAGTCTGCTCAATGAAATCAAAATAGGATACAAAAACATCAGATATGCTCCACGTGGGAATCGTTCAGAGAGGGCATAACCCAAAATTATTGCAAAAACCATTGATCTTGCAGCGTGCCCAGATGGATATGAGGCATCAAATCCACCCTCACAAAACAAGGCAAAGGTATCTTTGCTGACAGGTACGGGGAATTGGACTGCATCATAATCAAAATCAGGCCTATCTCTATCAACCCCACATTTGACATATCCAGTAAGCAATGTAGAAATTACAATCAAAATCATAAGGGTAACTCCTACTCTACGTGTTTTGGGAATAATCAATACCAAGATTGCAAATCCTAGCATCCACAAGGCCTCACCACTTTCTGTGATGGATTGCATTATGAGATCAATTGTAGGATTGCCGACATGTTCGGAAAAAAATAGGATCACACCTTGATCAAAACTTTCAGTAATTCCAGAAATTACTAGTGCAGTAAGAATTAGAAATAAAATTGTAAGTAAAACAAAGGAACGTGACCTAATGTCAAAAAGCCAATTTTGCAATTAATGAAACCTCAAGCACGTGTCTTTTAATTTTTGTCAATAGATAAGTTTTGAAAAAAAGGTATGGAAAAGATTTCTGATCGGCTTAAAGAATTTAACCAAGTGGGCAATAGACATGTCGTGAAGGTACTCACACTAGATGATTTTGACCTAAAAGGTAAGACCATTTTTTTGAGAGTCGATATGAACTGCCCAATAGATCCTGAAACATTAGAGATTTCAGGAACCAAAAGAATTGAAGAAGCAATTGAAACTCTAGATTCATTAAAAGAAGCCAAAGTGGTTATCGGTTCACATCAAGGTAGAGTTGGAAATAATGAATATACTGGAATGGACAAACATGCAAAAGTTCTTGAAAAATTAATGGGTAGAGAAATAAAATATGTAGAGGACACAATTGGGGAAGCTGCACAGAATGCAATCAAAAATTTAGAAGAAGGAGAAATTTTACTTTTAGATAATCTCCGATTATGTGCAGAAGAAAATTATGAGTTTACTCCAGAAAATGCAGCTAAAACAATCATGGTTTCTCGCTTATCGAAATTATTTGATCTTGTTGTATTGGATTCATTTCCTAGTGCTCACAGATCACATCCATCAATTGTAGGATTCCCACAAGTTCTTCCCGCTTGTGCAGGAAGAATTGTAGAGAGAGAAGTAAGAAATCTCGATGAAATTATGACAGTTGCCAAAGCACCTCATGTCATTGTACTAGGGGGCTCAAAAGTCCCAGATAGACTAGAGGCAATAAAATTATTGATTCAGAATGGACGTGCAGATCACGTTCTATTAACAGGATTAATTGGAAATGTGTTCATGCGAGCACAGGCTCGAATCAAATCATCTCTGGGAATTAAAAGAGAAGAAGAAGTGGTTGCAAAAGCCCATACACTAATTGGAGAATATCCAGATGTTTTTGCAACTCCAGTAGATATTGCAATTGACAAAGATGGTGAAAGAGTAGAGATGGATGTCAGAGAAATGGGCAAAGGTGATAAAATTTATGATCTAGGTCCAAAGACGATTGAATATTATTCAAAACTAATTGCCGGTGCAGGAACGGTCTTTATCAGTGGACCCGCAGGATTTTTTGAAAAAGAAAATTTCAGTTATGGAACTAAAGCGTTATTGAATTCAGTTGCAAACTCTATGGCAACTACAATTGTAAGTGGAGGACATCTTACTACAGCATTGAAGCAACAAGGGTTAGCAGATAAAATTAATCATATCAGTACAGCGGGAGGAGCATTGGTGCTTTATCTTACTGGGGAAAAACTACCAATGATTAAAGCATTAGAAGATGCTGCAATAAAACACAAATCTAAATAGCAGATTTGCAAGCAGGGTTTGGACATTTCTTTTCTTCAGAAGGTCCAAGATGAATATCATTACCACATGCATCACAGTGAAATTTCTCCATAGGATCAAATAATTTCAGATATATTGTGGTAAAGTTTTGTGCAATATTTCTTGCTAAACCAGAATCACATAATTCATTAAAGAATGATTCAGTGTCATCAATTATCCAAGAAGGATCCAAATCACCATTTGTTTTCAGTATTTCAAAAATTTCATCGTTTGTGAATTTTGTATCAACATCGTTGAATTTTTCAAAGATAATTTTTCTAATTTGAAGCGCAATTGGTGTGCTAGTAGTAAAATCACTCATACTAGTACAGATTTGCTGCCTCTTCTTTTAGTTTGTCTACATTTTCAGTATCTTTTAGATTCTTACCAATGTAGGTATAAAGAGCAGATTTGAGTACCTTCAAAGATAGCAATGCACATTTGATTCGAACTGCCTGTAAATGTTCAAGACCTAACTCACTTAGAACATCATTTTTTTCAATGGCTCTAGCTTCCTCAATACTCTTACCTTTAGTAATTTCAGTCAATACTGAAGAGCAGGCCATACAGATTGCACATCCCCTTCCATGAAATTTAATGTCAGTAACTTTGTCTTCATCAATTTTCATATCAATGTCAATACTATCGCCACAAAGGGGATTAGAGTCATGAAAAGTTACATCATGATTTTCAATTTCACCATAATTGATAGGATTTCTTGAATAATCAACTATCATTTCATGGTAAATGTCTGCGTTGCTACTCATAATTTGAACACCTTTGCCACAATATTTAATGAATTTACCAGAATATCAATGTCTTGTTTGGTATTGTAAATGTAAAAGCTAGCCCTTGATGTTGCAGCAACATTTAGTCTCTCCATCAATACTTGTGCGCAATGATGGCCTGATCTAACTGCAATTCCTTCCTCATCAATAATTTGTGCAACATCATGTGGGTGAACATCTGCAAAATTAAAGGAGATCACCCCACCACGTTTTGAAATGTCTTTAGTTCCATAGATGTGTAGTCCTTTTACTTCAGATAGTTTTTCAATAGCATATTTGGTTAATTCAATTTCATGTTCTCGTACATTGTCCATTCCAATTTTAGTAAGATAGTCAACTGCAGCCCCTAAACCTACAACGTCTGCAATGTTTGGAGTACCAGCTTCAAATTTGTAAGGCAAGTCATTCCAGGTCGTCTCATATTTGTGAACCTCTCTGATCATATCACCACCACCATGAAATGGAATCATGGTTTCAAGAACTGATTTTTTAACCCATAAAACTCCAATCCCAGTAGGTCCAAGCATTTTATGCCCAGAAAATGCAAAAAAGTCACATCCTAATTTTTCCAAATCAACTTTCATGTGAGGTACTGCTTGTGCACCATCGATTAGTGTAAGAACTCCTGCGGCTTTACATTTCTCAATAATTTTTTCAGCATTAGTTATGGTTCCAAGAACATTTGACATTAAACTAAAAGTCACGAGTTTTACTTTTCCTGTTGCCAAGTATTTATCAAGGTCATCTAAAATCAATTCCCCATTATCATCCATTCCAATGTATTCAAGTTTAGCATGTTTTTCCTGAGTGACAAGTTGCCATGGTACAATGTTACTGTGATGTTCATATTCAGTAGTAACAATAATGTCACCTTCGTTGATGTGAGGTCTACCCCAAGCATATGCAACTAGATTAATAGCTTCAGTGGTTCCCCTAACAAAGATAATTTCTTGACGATCCTTTATGTTCACAAAGTTTGCAATTTTATCTCTTGTTGCTTCATAAGCTTCAGTTGCTTCTTCAGCCAATGCATAAACTGCTCTGTGAATATTTGCATTGTGATTTTGATAATAGTCAGTAATAGAATCAATTACTTGATTTGGTTTTTGTGTTGTAGATGCATTGTCAAGGTAAACAAGAGGTTTGTTATCTCGTACAGTTCTTTTTAAAATTGGAAAATCATTTCTAATGTTTTCAAAGAGAGATTCTGTACTTTGCATATCTTAAAGCTCCACGTAAATTTCGTTGGCGTCTATTTTAACATTGTATACCTTTAGAGGAGTTTCAGCAGGAAGATTTTGCGGTTCGCCGTTTACTAGATTAAAAACAGAAAGATGCAATGGGCATCTTACCCCCTCATCGCTAAGAAAGCCAGTAGACAAATCAGCATCAGCATGGGTGCATATCAAATCAGTTGCATGAATTTTACCCTTGAGATTGGCTATGAGGAGTTTTTTATCTTCATGTACAAATCCAAAAAGTTGTCCTTCCTTTACCTGCTCTGTACTGCAAGCTTTAATCCATTCAGACAAAATATCACCTATACTTGTAGTGTTGTTCGATTTCAGAGTCTTCGTTGTAACGAGTTTCCTCAATTTCAACAAACTTTGTTAGTTCTTCATCAGTGTTAATTGTAAGTTCTTTGTCATCCCATTTGGATTCAATTAGATAAGCAATCCATGCTCTAACTTGGAAAGACATTTTTCTTGAAAGTGGTTCTAAGAATCCTTCAACTATTGTTCTTTCAGCTTCTTCATGACTAAGGCATCTGGTTTTCAGATAGAAAACTTGCTCTTCATCTATTTGTGCAACAGATGCAGAGTGAGTAGCCTTTACATCATTAGTGAAAATTTCCAAGCCAGGAATTGCATCGGATTTTGCATCTTTGTCTAACAAAATAGAACGACCAGACAAGAATGAATTGGATTTTGTAGCATTCTCTTTGATTCTAATCATTCCTTTGAATAGAGATTTTGATTTGTTTCTAAGAATTGATTTTTCAACAACCCTGCCTTCAGTTGCAGGACTTTCGTGATTTACGTTAGTTTGAATATCAAATGATTGCTCATTATTTCCAAAGATTACTTCTGAATCATTAGATGATGCGCCAGTACCATTTAGAAAGTATTCAATTTTGTATCTAGATAGCATTGCACCAAACAATCCAGAATACCAATTAACTTTGGCATCTTGAGCCAAGTCGGTTCTTCTTGTTGAAAATGCTACAGCATGTTGATCAATCATTTGAAGAGTTGTGACATCGAGTTGGGCATTTGCACCAATGTTTGTATTCATTAATTCAAGATATGCTTGCTGAGTTTGAATTTTAGGAGAGTATAATTCCTGCACAATAGTTGCTTTACTGCTTTCGTCTGCAAAGATAATATTTCTAGAAATTGTAGAATGGCCGTCTTCTGAGAGACAAGTTAAGAAATGAATTGGTTTCTCAACAATTAGATTTCGTGGAATGTGAATGAAGATTCCAGAATTAAAAGCAGCATTGTTTAGTGCGGTAAACTTGTCATCTTCAGATTTTGAGGCCTCTAATGCTTTTTTTACCAATTCTGAGTTATTTTCTATTGCATCAGACAAAGAAGAGACAACAAGTCCTTTTGATTTTAGATCATCAGGTAGATTGATTTTGACTATATTAGTTCCAATTTGAATAATGCAAATTTCATTTTCTAGTTCACCCAATCTTTTTGTTAAGAAACTAGGGATAGATTCTGCAGTTGATGTTGAAAGAGATATTTTTTCAGGATCCATCTTTTTTGCATCAGTGTACTTGTTGTATAAGGGAGAGAGTTCAATTGCTAAACTTTCATAGACCGATAGAGAATTTTTTCTGTAATCTTTTAACCAAACAGGTTCATTTCTTGATGATGAGATTTCATCAATTATGGTTGTGTTGAGTTTTGAAAGAATTTGTTGAGACATGATTAATCAGAATTAGGTATTGGAACTTATCCTACAGAATCATCCATTTCTAGTTTGATGAGTCTATTTAGTTCGACAGCATATTCCATTGGCAATTCTTTTGTAAATGGTTCCATGAAACCATTGACAATTAGAGATAATGCTTCTTCTTCACTAAATCCTCTACTCATCAGATAGAAGATTTGCTCATCACCGATTTTTCCAACAGTTGCTTCGTGAGTAATTGTTGCATCTTCCTGATTAATTTCCATGTAAGGATAGGTATCAGTTTTTGATGTATCATCTAAGAGCAATGCATCACATCTTACAGTAGATTTTACGCCAGTAGCACCTTTTGCTACATGTAACATTCCTCTGTAAGTGGAACGTCCATCTAGTCTACTAACTGACTTTGATGTAACTTTAGAAGTGGTATTTGGTGCAAGATGAACCATTTTTGCACCTGTATCTTGGTGTTGTCCTTTTCCGGCAAATGCAATGGATAATGTTTCTCCATATGCTCTCTCACCTAGAAGATAAACTCCAGGATACTTCATAGTTAGTTTACTTCCAATATTTCCATCAATCCATTCAACTGTAGCACCTTCATGTGCATAAGCACGTTTTGTTACAAGATTGTAAACATCTGCACTCCAGTTTTGGATTGTAGTGTATCTTAGTTTTGCATCTTTGAGTGCAACTAACTCTACAACTGCAGAGTGTAGTGATTCTGAAGAATAGACAGGAGCAGTACAGCCTTCAATGTAATGTACTTCTGCACCCTCGTCTACAATGATCAATGTTCTTTCAAACTGACCAATGTTTTCTGCGTTAATTCTAAAGTATGCTTGTAGGGGCATGTCAACTTTGACACCAGGTGGAACATAGATGAATGAACCACCACTCCAAACTGCACTATTTAATGCTGCAAATTTGTTATCCTCCGGAGGAATAATTTTACCAAAGTATTTTTTGAATAACTCTGGATGTTCATGAAGAGCTGCATCAGTATCTAAAAAGAGAACGCCCTGTTTTGCCAAGTCTTCTCTTAGACTGTGATATACAACTTCGGATTCATATTGTGCACCGACACCTGCTAAGAATTTCTTTTCAGCCTCTGGAATTCCAAGTTTGTCAAATGTGTTTTTCACATTTTCTGGAACATCATCCCAGTTCTTTTCTACTTTGTCAGATGCTTTAGCATAATAGTAGATATTTTGGAAATCAATTACACTGAGATCTCCACCCCAAGTTGGCATTGGTTTTTGCATAAAAATTTCATAAGAACGCAATCTAAAATCAAGCATCCATTGTGGCTCATTTTTCATTTTACTGATTTCTGTTACAGTTTCTTTTGTGAGACCTTTCTTGCTTAAGTGGACATACATTTCTGTAGAGTCTTTAAAATCATATTGAGAATAATCCATGTCTAGATTTTCAGTTGTCATGCTCGAAATAACCCCGTTATATTATAAATACATGAGGAAAAATAGGCACAGCTAAATAGCTTCAGCTAAATCTCATCAAAACTCTAAAAAAATTGTGAGACTTTATTATTCTCTAATATTTTGTACTAGTATGACATATTCAAAAAAGCCACTTGTAGGAATAATCATGGGTTCAAGTTCAGATAGCAGGATAATGCAAGGAGCTTCTGAAATTCTTGATGAGTATAAGATAAAGCACGAAGATCAAATCGTATCAGCGCATAGAACACCTGCAAGATTAGAAGAATATGCAAAACATGCAGAAAAAATGGGATTAAAAATAATTATTGCAGGAGCAGGAGGTGCGGCACACTTGCCAGGAATGATTGCATCACATACAACAATACCAGTAATAGGAGTGCCAATACTAGTTTACAATGATAAACATCCAAAGAAATCAGACACAGCCAAATTTTCTGCTTTTGGAGGATTAGATTCTCTTCTATCAATTACTGAGATGCCATCAGGTTCACCTGTTGTTGCAGTTGGTGTAAACAAAGCTGGAAATGCCGGAATTTATGCAATGAAAATTCTTGCAAATGAATTTCCAGATTTGAAAAAGAAATTAAAACAACACAAATCAGATCAGCATAATTCAGTGATGAAAGAATCGGATCAACTCAAAAAACAAGGATTATCAAAGTTTGCAAAGAATAAATTCAAATAAATCATACAGTTAAAGTATTTTTCATCACATCAAAAGCACCTACAACAGTATGAACATCAGATACAACGTGAGGGACATCAACTTTCTTTAGTTCCTCTGATGTAAAAGGACCAATACACACTAGTGATAGTTTGGAGAGACGATTAATCAAATCAGCTTTTTCATAATCTTTTAGCATAATCTCAAAGAATCCACGAACAGATGAAGCACTAGTAAAGATTACACCATCAACTTTGTTTTGAGAAAATAATTCACGGAATCCATTCCATTGCGTTGTATCTCTAAACGCACATACATCATACAGGTGTAGTTCTACAACATCAATCCCAATTTTGTTTAGCAAATCTTTCAGAAAAGAATTAGATGCACCACTCCTAGGAATAATTACTTTTTTGCCTACGGCATTAATTTGAGAAAACTCCTCACCAACACCCAATGAGGAACTGTTTTTTGGTTCGTAATTGACTTTGATTCCATATGTGTTAAGAGTTTCAGTTGTTTTTGGTCCAACTGACATCACCATAGTATTTGCTACTGCCAATTGTAATTTCTCAAAGTTTCCAACATCTTTTGCAGTATCAAAGAGAATCTTTACTGCCTTTGAACTCAAAAATACAGAATAATCAGGGTTTTCAGATTCTACTAAATTCAAAAACTCTTCAACAATTTTTTCACCTTTGCTTACTAGCTCTATTGTTGGCAAGGGGATTGGATTTGCATTATTTTGTTCTGTTAGTGTGATAAATTCAGATGCATCATCTTTTGAGCGAGTGATGGCTATAGTTTTTCCATCAAGCATTATTTCCAACCTATAGTATCTGACAAATCAACTACATTGCCAATAATGATGTTAGTTGGAGGTGTGATTTTATTTTCTTTAACTTTTTTTGCAATATTTGTGACAGTTCCTTTAATCATTTTTTGTTTAGGAGTAGTACCATTTTGAATTACAGCGACAGGTGTTTTTTTATCCATTCCTCCTGCGATTAGTTGTTTACAAATAACATCAATTCGAGAAAGCCCCATCATAATCACTATAGTGTCAACTGATTTTGCAAGGTTTTTCCATTTGACAATCTCTTTTTTCTTTTCTGGATCTTCATGTCCGGTTACAAAGACTACTGATGATGCATGTTTTCTATGAGTTAGTGGGATGCCTGCATATGTTGCAGAACCAATTCCAGAAGTGATTCCTGGAACAATTTCATATTTCACTTTATTTTGTTTAAGAAATTCTGCTTCTTCACCACCGCGTCCAAAAATTATTGGATCACCTCCCTTTAGTCTAACAACATTTTTCTTAGATTTTGCATATTGTACCATCAAGTCATTGGTGGTGTTTTGGTGTGTTGTATCATCACCTACTGCACGTCCGACATAGACTTTTTCTGCCTTTTTTGGAATCATAGAGATGATTTTCTTACTTACTAGCCTATCATACAAAACAACATCTGCTTTTTCAAGCAATTCAACTGCACGCAATGTTATTAATTTACTATCTCCAGGTCCAGCTCCAACAAGATACACTTTTCCAGTCATGACTTATTCCATTCCTCCACTTTTTCTCTCCAATTTAATGCAAGATCATTTACTCCTTTTGCACGCAGTTCTTCTCCAGTAATTTTTCCTAGATATCGAGGATCATCTTTCTTTCCAGTTTTACTCACGTGAAGAGATTGTTTTCCATCCACTGAAAATGCAAAGACAGTCAAAGTCATTTCTGAACCATTTGATTTTGCATATGCCCCTAATGGGAATCTACAACCAGAATCAACAAAATCAGAAAGTGCGCGCTCAGCTTCTATTTCCAACCTAGAATCAGGATCTTCAATTTTTTTAAGCATCGATATTGTTTCAGAGTCATCTGCTCTTGCAACAATTGCAATGGCACCTTGTCCAGGAGACGGAGAGAAATCATCAACAGATAAAGGAGAATGTTTCACATCCACTCCCAATCTAGAAATTCCAGCTTGTGCAAGAACAATTGCGTCATAGTTTTCACCAGATATTTTTTTAATTCTAGTCTCAATGTTCCCACGTATCGGCTTTACAATTAGATCAGGTCTTTTTCTTGATACCTGAACCGCACGTCGTAATGAACTAGTTCCAATAATTGAACCTTCCTTGATATCATCTAATGTTGAGCCATCTGAAGAAATAAACACATCATTTACTGCTTCACGTTTTGGAATAGAAGCCAAGATTAAATTCTCATCTAATTCTGAAGGGACATCCTTCAAACTATGTACTGCAAAATCTATTTCCTTTTGAGCAACAGCTCTGTCAATCTCTTTTTCAAAGATTCCCTTTTGATCAATTGTAAATAATGGTCTGGTGTCAGTATCGCCTTTTGTAATGATTGTTTTGATTTCATAATCACAATCAGGATTTGCTTTTTTTAATTCAGAGATTACCCAGTTTGTTTGTGCAACAGACAACTGACTGCCTCTAGCTCCTACAACATACTTCAATTTTTCACCGATTTTAATGCCAGATGATATGCATCAAGTGCCTTGTTAAGATCAGTTTGTGTGTGTGCATCAGAGAGAAAAACCACTTCAAACTGGGAAGGTGCAATGAAAATTCCATTTTTTAGCAAAGTCTGGAACAATTTTTGGAATTTCTTTGTATTTGCATTCTTTGATGTTTGATAGTCCACAACAGGCTTGTTTGTAAAGAAAATTTGGAACATTGAGGCTGTAAAGTTGATTTGGTGAGGGATTTTCATGTCAGTTGCCATGTCATCTAATGCAGTAGAAAACAGCAGATTGAATCGTTCAAGTTTTGAATACAGTTTATTTTTCATCTTGTTTATTGTCTTAATTGAGCTGATTGCAGCACTAACAGAAATTGGATTTCCAGCAAATGTACTTGCTTGATAGACTTTGCCACCAGGGGAAAGCAAATCCATAATTTCTTTTTTGCCACCAACTGCAGATATTGTGAATCCATTACTCAATGCTTTTGCCATTGTAGTAATGTCAGGTTTTATTCCAAAATGTTCTTGTGCCCCACCCGGTGCCACTCTAAAACCAGTAACAACCTCATCAAAGATTAAAGGTATGTTATTTTCTTTAGTAATTTTTCTCAAGTCAGATAAGAAATTTTTTTCAGGTAAAATCAAACCCATGTTAGCAAGTATTGGTTCAACGATAACTCCTGCAATGTCTTTATTTTTTCTAATTGTTTTTTGTAAATCTTCAATATTGTTATACTCTACAACTAGAGTGTTTTTTGAAACCTCATCTAATCCTCCATCAGAAACAGAAATACCATTATGTGCAGAACCAGATCCTGCTTTTACTAAAACAGAATCATGTGCGCCGTGATAGCATCCTTCAAATTTAATTATTTTTTTCTTTTTTGTAAATCCACGGGCTAGTCTTATTGCAGTCATTGTGGCCTCACCACCAGTATTCATTAATCGAACTTTGTCAACTGATGGAAAATTTCCAATGATTAATTTTGATAATTCAATTTCAGATTCAGTTGGAGTGCAGTAGAGTGTTCCCTTTGAGAGTTGATCAGATACTGATTTGATAATTTCTTTGCGCCTATGCCCTAACAGTAATGCCCCATAGCCATTGCAAAAATCAATGTACCGTTTGTTATCTGCATCCCAAATGTGTGCCCCATTTGCTTTTTTTGTAAAGAATGGGTACGGCTCAAAATACCTTACAGGACTATTAACGCCTGATGGGATTACTTTTTTTGCAATATTGAATAGTTTTTTGGATTCAGACACCATTCAGGTGTATTTATGGTCATTATTATTCGTAATTTGTCGCTCTTTGTGCTCGAAATTTCCCTCGGAATAGAAATGCTGCAATCATGGTTCCAACATAGGGGGCAGTCCAGTATAACCACAGATTTTCAAAAGTTCCAGATAACAATGCAGGGGCTAATGCTCGAGCAGGATTCATAGATGCTCCAGAAATAAAAGCCAAAAAGAGAATATCCAATCCAACTATTCCACCAATTGCAACACCACTGAACCCTCTTAGACCTTTTGTGTACACAACATAAAATATGACACCCATAAGCATTGCAGAAGCTAAAACTTCAACTGGGAATATTACAAAGATTGAAAAATCTAGATTTGGTGCATTTGCTCCAAGATTTGCTTTCTCTCCAATGAATATCAAAACAAAAAGAGAACCAAGTATTGCACCAATAATTTCTGCTGCAAAATAATAGACAACCTGAATTTTAGATATATGTCCTGTAATGTAATAACCAATTGTCACTGCAGGATTAAAGTGTGCCAGGGAAATTTTGCCAAAAGAGTAGACACCAATTAACAGTGCAATAAATGGTGCAACTGCTGCAAATGGAATTCCTAATTGACCATCAAAAAATTCAGCATCATAAACTATAGAGCCTGTTGCAAAAACTACAAGAATAAAAGTTCCAATTAATTCAACTGTAAAAATCTGCAAATTAGAGTATGCCATCAGTCTGTTTCCTCAAGGGATTTGATGAGATCCAGTACTTCAGATTTTATTTTATCACGGATTTCTCTAACTTCGTCAAGGGATTTTTCTTTCGGATCAGAAATATTCCAATCAAGTACATCTTTTACAAACAATGACGGACAAGATTCTTTATCCATGCATCCCATGTTAACAGTTTTAGAGGAATTTGTAATCATAGAGTCAGACAATACTTTAGGTTTTTGATTTACCATGTCAATTCCAATTTCTTTCATGACCTGAATTACAATTGGGTTAAGTTGTGATGACGGAGTGGTTCCAGCGCTTGAAACGTTGAATCTATCAGGAGCATATTTTCTAAAAAAAGCCTCAGCCATTTGGCTTCTACCAGCATTTTCTACGCACACAAACAGAATATTTTCAGCCATATTTACAACAGGACATAAATATTAATTCATATAAATCTAGATTGATATGAACGGAGTCAGTCTCTTAAAATGTATTTGTGATGAGACCCGTTTTGAGATTTTAGAATTATTGCAAAAAAACAAAGAGCTTTGCGTAAATGACTTTGTGGAAAAATTAGAAAAAGATCAGCCACTAGTATCACACCATCTAAAAACTCTAAAGAAATGTGGAATTGTCAAATCACGAGATGAAGGTAAAAAAGCCATGTATGCAATCACAAATAGTCAACTATCAGAATTAATCTCAGTCGTTACAAAAACAAGTAAGAAGATTCCAGTTTTATGTTCAGATGACAAGTGTTGTTAGAATTTTTCAGGTCTTAAGACACCAACTTCACTGACATACAAAACAATGGCAAAATTAGCAAATAGGGTTCTAGATATTTCCTCTACAACATCTTGTAATTTTTCCTCATGCATTATTACTTCAACTTTGACATTTTTTTCATTTTTTAGGCCTTGTCCACGGATACCACGTGCACCATTCCCATCAACTTCATATGTTGTGTATCCAGTGATTTCATGTTTTTTGAGAATCTCAATGATGTTTTCTTGGGCTAAAATCTCACAAGTGATTGTAAGTAGTTTAACGTTGTACAGTTTCACATGAATCCCTCAGTAATGTAATTGAATAAGTCTATCGTTCCTTCCCCAGTATGAACAAGTGTAGATATTGCAAACAAGATTGGCAATGTGACAATGATGTTGAACGGGAATGTAATTCCCAAAGCAGATGTAATGTATAGACTTGGTTTTGCTTGAGGAATTGCATGGCGTAAAACTGCAGGAGCTGCAATAAATGATGCGCTTGCCATCAACAACCCAAACATTACAGCCCCTCCTAGGCTCAATCCCAGAGCAGTTGAAACTAGAACACCAATTATTCCATTGAATAAAGGTATGAGTATTGCAAATGAAGTAAGGAATATTCCAACTTTTTTGATATCATCTAATCGTTGGCCTGCAATTATTCCCATTTCAATCATGAAAATTACGATTGCTCCTGTAAACATATCATCAAATACAATCTTGATTGGCTCAAACCCTTCCTCACCAATAATGTAACCAATCACAATACTACCGAGAAGAATTACAATTGCTTTTCCAGTAATGGACTCGTGTAATACTTTGGAGATTTTTGTTTTAGTTTGGGTTAATGCAATATCAAAATCTGTAGATTTGTCATCTGTGAAAGATTGTTTCTTTGTTTTGATCTGTTTTGATACTGCCATATTTGTCATAAATATTGCTAAAATGAAGGCAAGGGGTTCTAGTACTGCAAGAATTGCTGCAATGTATCCTTCTGAAGTAACTCCCTGGTTTTTCAAAAAAGACAACCCTACAGAGAAATGAACTGCGCCTACTGCACCATATGTAGATGCTAATGCATATGAATCAAAAATATTGAACTTTCCAAGTCTTCGTAAAATTTGATAGTGATTTAACGTAAACAACAATGACAAACCAATTGCGACTAACATTGGAATCAACATGTTTTCAAATCCAGTGTTACGCATCTCTATTCCACCATGTAATCCAATTGCTGCAAGAAGATAGATTGGTAAAAATTCAGAAATTGCTTCCGGAATTTTCAAATCAGATTTTATTCTAGCTGCAATTATTCCAAATAAGAAGAAGAGAATTATCGGAGTGAGTAAATTAGCTTGAATTAGTTCTAGGATGTCCATTTGAATATTTCAAAAAATTTCTGCTTGAATAAAAACCAAGAGAATGAGGCTATACGAATAGATGAATCAAGTAAGTAAATCCAATTGCAAATCCTGCAGCACCAGGAATAGTAATTATCCATGAAAAGACAATATGTCTACTTACTTTCCAACGTACAGCACGTTTTCTTCTAGCAGCTGCTGAGCCCATAATAGTTCCAGTAATTGCATGTGTTGTACTTGCAGGAATACCAAGAGTTGCAAAGATTGCAAGCATTAAACCACCTGCAGTTTCAGCACAAAATCCTTGATATGGTCGTAGTCTTGCAACTTTAACGCCAAGTGTTTTGATTACTTTGTATCCACCAAAGAAAGTTCCTAATCCCATAGCTGCAGCAGCAGCTAAAATTATCCAAATAGGCATTTCAAATTCATCCATAAATCCTGTTGAGACTAAAATTAAAACAATTATTCCCATAGTTTTTTGTCCATCATTTGCACCATGAGTCAAAGCAAACCAACCTGAAGAAATTATTTGTAATTTACCAAAACTTTTGTTTACAATAGCAGGCCGTCTACTTGCAAAAACAGTAATTATTAAACCAGTTAACAATAAACCAAAAATTATTCCACCTATTGGTGCGATAATAATTCCTGCAAAAACTTTGGTCAATCCACCATAAACTAGTTTTTCAAAACCTAATCCTGCAATTCCCGCACCCATAATTCCACCTACAAGTGAATGACTGTTAGAAATTGGCAATCCAAAGTAAGTACAAAGAGTACTCCAAGTAATTGCACCTGCAAGTCCTCCAATTATCATATAGATTGTAATGTCATCCATACTTACAATGCCTTTTGCAATAGTAGTTGCTACTGCAACACCAAAAATGAAAGGTCCAATAAAATTTGCGATAGCAGACATAGTAACTGCATGGAGAGGTTTAAGAACGCGAGTTCCAATTACAGTGGCAACAGAATTAGCAGAATCATTAAATCCATTTACAAAATCAAAGATTAATGCTACAATTATGGCACCTATTGCTAATTCTAACATCTCAACACCTAGGTATATTTTAGAACAATATCTTCAATGACGTCTGCAACATCAACACATCTGTCTGATGCAGTCTCCATTGTTTCATAGATATCTTTTAGTTTGATGATTTTAATTGCATCATTTGTCTCAAATAATTCTCTGATGGCCTCTCGGTACATGTCATCAACTGTGTGCTCAATATCACTAGTATTTCTACAATGTTCAATCATGTCCTTTGAATTTTTTATATTCTTTAATTTTGAAATCATGTATTCTACCTCTTTTGTGGCTTTGACTAGTTCATTGGCCATCTCTACAGTATAGGGTGGAGGAGTAGTGATTTTGTAGCTATAAACCCTTGCTGCAATACCATCCATGAAATCAATCACATCATCAATTTTTGATGCAATTCTCTGCATATCCTCACGATCTAAAGGAGTAATGAATGTCCTGTTTAATTCAGAAAAGATATCACGGGTTAAAACATCAGCTTCAGTTTCAAGTTCGTGAATCTTGTTTGCTTGTTCAGTGTTAGTAAGATCGTCGAATAAAACCACTACAGCTTCAGAGGTTTCAACTGCTTTTTTTGCTAAATTATCAAGAATCGTTAAGATTTCTTTCTCATTGGATTTTACCCAAGATAACCATTGTCCCATGATTCATTGAATGAAATTATGGATATAGTGTTAGTGAACATACAGTCTATTGTTCTATATAGAAACAAGGTAATTAAGAGATCTAAAAATGATCGTACAAATTTATGTTAAAATAAAAAATAAAATAAGAAAAAAGAGTGTTTACTCTTTCACTGTGAAGCCTTGACCCCATTTGTCAGTGTTTCTAAGATCAGAACTACTTTCGGTATTTGCTTTTTCTACACTAAACATTGCATCGTATGCAGGATTGTTTGGATGATATCCCTGGCATTCAAACTCAAAAATATTTTCTAGTGCGAATTTATTTTTGACATAACTTTCCTCTTTGTTTGTTTCAGTTTCTACAGTATAATCAATGGCCCTACAATTGTTATAATTGAAACCACGGATTACTTTACCATCAGATACCAAATCAACATCAATATCAACCAAATCTACGTTACTTGTACCTGCAACTCCTTGAACTTTGATTAGATCATCTACATGATTGTATAATATCGGATAATCTCCAACAACTCCTCTTAATTCAAGTGTTGGGTATGTTGCAGCTCTTGTAAAGTCATCTGGCTCTTCACCATTTTGAGAATCTACTTCTCTAGTTGCAGTTAAGACCTCACTTTGTTTAAACATAGAAAATTCTATTATTTCAGTTCCATCTGTAGAAGTAAAGGTAGCAATTGCATCCAAGCCACCATCAGTGTTTTGAATTGATTCTACATAGTTATTGGTAAGATGAGTAGTTTTCCAAACAGGAATATCCCCTCTTAGAGTATCATAATTCATGTTTACACCTTGAAGTCCAGAGCATGTAAAAGAGGATTGAAGTACTATAACAAATCCACTTTTTCCAGTGAATCCTTCTTCTTTGTCTGTTTGAGTAGTGATTCGTGCATCAGATATTCTACAAGATGTAAAATCAAATCCTCTCAGAGTTGATTCAGTATTTGTAAATTCTACTAGTGCATCAAAATCAACGTTAGAACCAGTTGAAAGTCCAGATAATTGTCTTGATTGATCAATTGCATTAAACAATAAAGGATAGTAATCTAAAACTCCCTCTACCTCAAATTCTGCGACAACATTTTCACCAGAATCCTGATAACCTGAAATTAGGTTAAACATTGGAAAATAGATTTTTTCAGCCCCATTATCATAGTTGAAGGTTACTGCGGTGTTCATATTATTAGCAAATTTGAATCCGGATTCACCAAAATCAGTGAAATTGGTAGAGTCACCTAACAAAGATACATCTGAATAATTAGAATTTAATCCACTACATACAAAGTCAATTTTGTCCACAATAGCAAATCCAACTTCTTTGAAATAACTCTCATAATCATTTGAATCAAGTGTCTCTACTTGATAATTTTCAATTCTGCAATTGTTGTAATCAAGAGAAATGATTGATTCATCGCTTTTTACAAAATCTGCATCAACATCAAAATATTTCAATTGATAATCAAATGCGTCATTTGAAAATCTGTACTTGTATGCTTCATCCATTGCTGCGTGCAGTAATGGAGAATCAGTAACTGTTCCTTCTACGGAAAATGAAACCCCAGAGTTATCTGCAAAGTTTTCACCCATTTCAAATACAGGGAATTCGTATGTTTCAACTCCATCTCTGAATGTAAATGTCAGAACAGGTTGTATATCACCTATCATTTTGTATTCCCTTTCAGTTTCTTCTGCATATACATTGGAAAGACCAAAAGAACTAACAGTGAAAAGTGTAACAAGACTAAAAATTGCAATGTTTTTTGCGTTGTTGTAAGTCATTGAAATTCAATTAGTTTTTGGTGCTATAAGCTGTATCCCCATTCTATCTAGGTAGAACATGTCAGTAGATAGTGCTCATAGCACTATATAGAAAATTCATTATGGATAATTTTTAAAAATACAAAAAGATAGAATAAAACTTTAGAATGTGTTTAGAAAATTTCTATTCACAGTTTAGCAATAGATCTTTTTCTGAATCAAAATAGCACCTATCAGAATTTTCACCGCCATCAAGAACATCAGAACCTGAATTTGCAACAAGAATATCAGTTCCAGATTGACCTTTCAAAATATCATTACCAGAATTCCCCTTAATCACATCATTTCCTCCATCACCAGAGATTATATCATCTCCAGAGCCTCCAAAGATACAATCATTTCCTAACCCTCCAGAAATTAGATCATTTCCGGATAATCCAAAGATTAGATCATCACCATCAGTTCCTGAAATAACATCATCTCCAGATGTTCCTTCAATGATGTTATAATCAGAATATGCATGTCCGCAAGTTTTCACAGTAATGGTCTGATATGCACTTGAAGAATGACCTGCATTATCAAATGCAATCCAAATTACATTGTTAATTCCGGGTTTGAATCCTTCAGGAGCATTGTTTATGATGGTTTTAATTCCACTCTCATCAGTGGCGATAGCATTTCCAATGTCAATTTGTGTAATGAAATCATCAGCATCTACAATTAATGAATTAGGAGCAATAATCTCAGGCTTTGTTTGATCTTCTGCAGGTTGAGGTTCCTCAGCAGGAGCAACAAAATAGAATTCAGGAGATAATTCAAAGAATGTTGTTTCATATGATTGGATTGTATGGGTTGGAGAATCTATAACTAGTAATTCACCATTAGAACCCATTGCAATATCAGTGACATGCTCAAATGAATTAGGATAAGGGCCACGCTGATCAGATAGACCTAGTAGTAAATCAGAGTTTTGAGACAAGTGCAAAATTCTACCATCTGCAGAGTTTACTACAAACATACCTCCTAGTGGATCAATTGCTATTGCCTCAGGAGAAAATACATAGTTTAGATAATAGAATGCAAATGATTGTACAAATTCACCGTCAGAGGTAAATTTTTCTATTTTATGATTACCCTTGTCAGTGACATAGACATTTCCTTCATTATCTACATCTATTCCAACAACATTGAGAAATTGGCCAGGGCCTAAACCACTTGAACCAAATGATGAAACAAATTCACCGTCATAAGAAAAGATTTGGATTCTTTGATTTCCAGTATCTATAACATAGAGAGATCCATTGCTTGCAGCTATTCCACTAGGATACATAAATTGGCTTTCAGCAACTCCCTTTTTTCCCCATGCTTGAATAAATTCACCATCTAATGAGAATTTTTGAATGCGGTTGAGATCACGATCTGCCACAAAAACAAAATCACCACCTACTGCAATACCAGAAGGATTGTAAAAGTCACCTACTTGTTTTCCACTATTTCCCCAGTGAGTAACATATTCTCCATTGCTAGAAAATTTTTGGATACGTTTGTTTCCAAAATCACTGACATAGATACTTCCATCCTCACCTACTCCAACGAATTGAGGGTGTGCAAAATTATTAGGCTCAGTTGGCCCATAGGAACCCCATTGATGTAATAAATCATAATCACCTGATGCAAATGAATTTTGAGAAAATGATACTGCCATTAAAAGAACAGAAATGGTCATTATAGTAATTGAGAGTTTCAACAATTAATCATGACAAAATTTGAGAAACATTACCAGAGTTAGCTAATGTTACAATTATTGTCAATTTTTTGTTAAAATGGCTTGTTAACTTCACGCGTGAAAACATAGCTTGCAAGTGCAATCATTGCAACAACAAAGGCTATCAAAATACCTAGGCTCAAAATTATTGGAATTCCACCTTCAGAAACTCCTGTCATTAACTCTCTAACTAGTAAAACAGTATAAGTTACAGGATTTAGTTTTGCAATTACTGCAAGCCAGTCTGGAAGCAACTCTAATGGGAATAATGCAGGACTTAGCATGAATAGAGGCATTCCAAGAAAATTGATCATCCCCCAAAAAGTTTCTTGGGACTTTGCAGTAGCTGCAATCATTACAGAAATTCCAGAAAATCCTAACGAAAATAAAATTACAATTGCCATGATTGGCGCAATCATAATCGGATTAGGAAAATTAACACCAATAGCTAAAGCAATTCCCAAAATCAAACTAGCTTGCAGTGCCGCAATCAAAGAGATAGCAGCCATCTTTCCTAACGCAATCGCAGAACGAGAGATTGGAGATGACAATGCTTTGTTCATAAAACCATACCTCCTATCCCACAAAGTATTGACACCACCAAAGATACTAGTGAAAATTGCAGTAAGTATAATGACACCAGGCGCCATAAATTCAATGTATTCACCTTCAAATCCTACAGATTCAATCAAAGGTTGAGTTCCAGAAAACGTATTTCCAATTACTATAATCCAAATTGCAGGTTGGATTAATCTAATCAAAACACCACTGCGAGATTTTTTGTATCTCTTTAGCTCTCTCCAAAAAATTGTATATGCATCATACATTACAGTGTTCATGCTCTTAGCCTCTTCATCTTTGCATGTTCTCGTTTTCGATTAAATCCGGATTCATCCCCTTTGATTTCATGTCCAGTGTAAGAAATGAAAACATCATCAAGTGTTGGTTGGGTCAAAGAGATTGATTTTATTTTGATTCCAAGTTCTGAAGAGATTTGGAAAATTTTTGGAATAACTTCTGTTCCATGAGATGCAAATAACGTAAGTTTAGTTCCATCTTCATTAATTTTATTTACAAATTCAATTTTTCTAATCTCAGACAAGAAAGAATCATGGTTTTCTACCTCATCAATTACAATAGAAATCACCTCATTACCCATAGCTTTTTTCATATTTTCAGGAGAGTCAATTACCTGAATTTTTCCCCCATCAATAATCCCGACTCGGTCACATAACTGGTCTGCCTCCTCCATGTAATGCGTGGAGACAAAAATGGTCATATCAAATTCAATGTGAATTTTCTTGATATATTCCCAAATTTTTCTTCGAGTTTGGATATCTAATCCAACTGTAGGCTCATCAAGAAACAATACTTTTGGTCGATGTAACAAGCCGCCTGCAATGTCAAGTCTCTTTCTCATTCCTCCAGAATATGTTACAACTGCTTGATCTTGTTTCTCAACAAGTTCGATTAATTCTAAAACATCATCAATTCTTTTTTTAATTTCATTTTTTGGAATGTGGTTTAGTTTTGCTTGTAAGAGGAGGTTTTCTCGCCCTGTTAGATATTCATCCACAGTTGTTTCTTGTTGAACGTATCCAATGTTTTCTCGTACCTTTTTTGGATTTGCAGTAACATCAAATCCAGAAATTAAAGCTTCACCAGATGTGGGTTTTAGTAAAGTAGTCAGGATCATCATTGTGGTACTTTTTCCAGCACCGTTAGGTCCCAAGAAACCAAAGATTTCTCCTTTTTCAACTGAAAATGAAATATTATTTACTGCAATGACATCACCAAAGGATTTGGTAAGGGATTTAGTCTCTATAGAATACAATACATTGATCGCGTTTTTCAATTATAAATTGCTAAGTATTGGAATAGTCGATCCTCACAAAAAATTTAAAGACCAAATTAAGAAGCCTAGACATGAAAGGATTATGTCAAAAATGTCACTCATCAAACGTAGAAATAGCAATTCAAGATGGAATTCCAGTCTGCGAAGTATGTTCTAAAAAATCAGAATAATCAAAAAAGATTGTTTTGAAAAAAGAAGTCTAAAGAATCATTCAATAGATTTGAATTCTTCTTTGGTCATTCTTAAAATGACTTTTTCTCCAATTCCCCAAATTTCAGATTTGGATAGGATTTTTGAATGCATTAAACCATCAGATACTTCAATTGATTCTAATTCATTGGTATCAGGATTTCTATGTAATCTCTTTACTTTACCAATTTTGTGTCGATCAATATCAGTGACAGGGATTCCAGTTCTTACAGGAGGTCTGCTAAGAAGTAGAGTCTCATCTGCAAACTTGTCAATGTAATCTTCAGATAGAAAATAGTCCTTGTTGAATCCTTGGTGAATTGTTACACCAGATACGGCAAGTGTGTCTTGGTTAATGTGAATGTGTTTGACTTTGCCATATTCAATTCCCTCTCTATCTATGACTTTTTTTCCAGTAAAGGTATCTGCTGTGGCTATGTTTGAAGGCATTCCTTCTAGTTTTACTGACATGTGTAGGAATCCTAAGATTTGCTTATGACACCAAATATCAGAAAATTCTATCAATGGGGTTAAATTACTTGACTGCAAAAAAATCACGCATGGAAATTAAAGAAAAATTGTTTCGTCCAATACTCATAACAAAGGGAAGAAAGACAGGCAGAGAGCACAAAGTAATGCTTCGGGCAGTCAACCACAATGGAAAAATTTACTTTTCAAGACATAGACCAGATGGAGATTGGTTTCAAAATGCCTTGGTAAACCCACTAGTCAAAATACAATACAATGATTCAATTTTCATAGGAAATGCAAAACAAGTTACAGATGACAAACTAAATGAAGAAATTTCTCTTTTAAAATATCCTGGAGAGGAAAGAGCTAAAGAAAAAAGAGTTACAATTGAAATTACATTAGAGTAAATCAGTTAGATTTTTTAAATTTCCAAAAATAATATGCAGTTAACCCACCTAGAATCACAGTGATTATCAAAAAAGGTAAAAACAATTCAGAACTTGCAGTGATTTCTGAATCAATAATTGTTTCTGCAACATCCAAGCTGTATTGTCCTGCATCTTGAGATTCAGATTCGGCCATAGGTGCAGATGCAGGAAGTGAACGCATTGATTCATCAATTGGTGCAGACTGTATGCTTTTTGCAGATTCTTCAACTAGAGAAAAATCTGCACCGTCAGTATCACCCACATTGATTGCTTTATTTTTGAATTGAGATAGTGAAAATAATCCTGAAAGACCAGTTGCAATTCCCAATCCTGCAACTTTGTAAATATGTCGAAATGAGCGAACAAGTAATTTGCTTTCTTTAGTTTTTTCTGAAAGTTTTGGAGGAACAATTACAATACTAAATTTGGTTGCAGAGTAAATCTTCATGTCTTGTGATTTTGAATTTTTTTCAATCTTGGAAATTTTTACAATTCCTAGATCCTGAAGTTTGATTAAATGATATTTGACCAACTGTAAAGAGATGCCTGTTTTTTGAGCAATTTGATTTGCAGTTAATTCCTCATTGAACAATAATTGGAGTATTTCACGACTAGAATCATTCGTAAAAAGTTCACCAAATGACTTTATCTTCTCATCATCTGTTGCAAGAATCTTGATTTTTTCAGTAAATTCATCCGCCGGATTCTCATTAGTCATTGAATATGACAGTAGAAATCCAGCTTATGTAAGTTGTTTGGTAAAATTGAATTTTCACTAAACCTTTTATCCAAAACTACCAAGGTATAGTAATCACTAAAACTGATAATACAAAAAAGATGATAAAAATGAGTTCAAAAATAACAATCCCAATTGCAATAGCCATTTCGGTAATAGTGACAGCAGGGATAATGTATGCAATTGGTTTTGAAGAGCCACAGATTGTAGAAGTCCCTACACCTGAAATCATCTATGTAGACAAAACAGTTTCAGAATTTTTTGAGGGAACAAATGAAATAAAGAAAATATCATCACAAGAAGAACTATTATCAATTTTTGAAGCATCATCATCATTTGGAGGAGGATTTTATGATACACGAGTATTCAGAAATATGGGAATGGATGATGTTATGATGGAGTCATCAGTATCAACTGGCATTCCAGCTCCAACATCTGAGCCAATGCCAACTGACGGAGGTTCCAAAGTAGGGGGAACAGATTATTCAACTACAAATGTTCAAGTACAAAATGTTGATGAGCCAGATTACCTCAAAAACGATTCAAAATATGTCTACATTGTTTCAAGAAACACACTTTCAATAATTGATGCACATCCTGCTGAAGATGCAAAGTTAATTCTCAAAATTGCACTAGACATAGAGTCACAATATATCCAAAATATGTTCCTCAATGGTGATAGACTAGTGATATTTTACAATGGCCAAAGTGATGAGGAGATCATCCCACAGTTTGACTTTATTCCAAGACCATCATACAATCCAGTTACCCATGCATTAATTGTAGATGTATCAGACAAGGAGAACCCAACAATTCTCAAAGATTATTCAATTGATGGGCATTTCAGAGATGCACGAATGATTGGAGATTATGCATACTTTGTTACAAATAGTTACATCAACCACCAGCATCCTAGACTTCCAGTAATTATGGAAGATTCTGTCAGAATCATGACTCCAGAAGCATTTTACTTTGATAATGTTGAGGAATTTTCAAACTTTAACACACTAACTGCAATTGACATTTTTGGAGATACAATAAATTCTGAGACTTTCTTAATGGGACATACTGGATCATTTTATGTTTCTGAGAACAATTTCTATTTGACATATCAGCAAAACATGCCATTTGGATTTTATGAAAACTCTTCACGAGATAGATTCTATGACGTAATAGTTCCTTTGTTACCAAATAATATTCAAAATGAAATAAAATCAATCCAAAATGATTCATCTTTGAGTGCATCAGAGCAATGGGTAAAGATTTCAGAACTAATGCAAAATTCCTACAACGAGATGGACAAAAAAGAGAAAGAAGAATTGTTTGATAAGATAAGAGAGGCATTAAACGAGTATGATGCAAAAATTCAAGAAGATACCAGAAAAACAATCATACATAAAATTTCAATTGACGAAGACAAGATAGAATATGTTGCAAAGGGAACAGTCCCAGGAAGATTGCTTAATCAATTCTCCATGGATGAGTCAGGGGACAGATTCAGAGTTGCAACTACTACGGAATATTACATTCAACATGAAGGTACAATCCGTTCAAATGCAGTCTATGTCTTAGATGAACAATTGAAGATTGTTGGAGAATTAGAAGAAATTGCACCTGATGAGAGTATCTTTTCCACAAGATTCATGGGAGACAGACTATACATGGTTACATTCCAACAAATTGATCCGTTCTTTGTAATTGACTTGTCAACTGATACACCAAAGATTCTAGGAGAATTAAAGATCCCAGGATTTTCAAATTACCTTCACCCATATGATGAGGAACACGTCATCGGAGTTGGCAGAGACACAAAGGAGATGGACAATGGCAGAGTCCAGCAATTAGGCGTAAAAATTGCATTATTCAACGTTGCAGATGTCAGTAGTCCCAAAGTTGTAGATGACTATGTAATTGGGGATGGTTCCACACAATCAGAGGCATTACACAATCACAAGGCATTTTTCTTTGACAAAACAAGAAATGTTCTCTCACTTCCAATCAGTTCAGATGTTAAAAGTCTAGATGATGTTACAAGTTCCAAGATGTTTGCACCAGACTATAACAGATGGAGTGGATTTTACGTCTTTGATCTTGACAAAGCAGATGGATTTGATGCAAAAGGAACCATTACTCATTCAGATAGTGATTGGAGATATTATGGAATGAACAATGCAAGAACATTCTACATTGACGATGTATTGTATACCGCATCACAAGGATATCTCAAAATGAACTCGTTTGAGAGTTTAGATGAAATCAATTCAATCAAACTTGAAAACACTGGCAAGTTTATTGATTATTTTGAAGGAGAACCAGTAATGGAAATGGAATCTCAACCTAGTGTTTCAATTGAACCAATGTTACCTGAAAAATAAAATTTTGATTTTTTAAAATAATTTTAAAGATTCAGACTAGCCATATTATACAATATGAATTATTGTTGACAGTCCTCTTTTTTCAACTTCAACATCATTTTCAATTTCATAAATTGTAACAGTAAAGGAAATGACGTCACGTTGTTTTGAATTTTCTGCATGAATTTGTAAATGAATATCCATCAAGTCAAAATCTTGGAGAGGCAAGTTTGTTTCATCTAAATATGCACCACATGTAGACTCTATTCTAAATCGGTCATCTTTAAAGTGAAAACCCAACCTTACTTTTCTTCCATTTCTTCCACTAGCCTTTACATTGACATCGATTATTCCAGGATTTGCCTCAGTGTAGCTTGCAGTATTATTTACAAAAACTCCAATTTCAAGAGGCTTTCCAGCAGTGGATTCGGCCATCTTTTGGATTCCATCATTCATTACAACATCCACTGCTTTGATGGACTGGGGAACTTTTGCAATCCACTCATTTGTTCTAGCTATAATAGCATGGATTCCTGCACGTCTACGCTTATCCTCATCCTCAGGCAATTTGTAATAATCAACCCAGGCTTCATAATCATGAGAAATATCCTCGATAAAATCAATACAGGTTCTTCTGTAATCATCTACATTATCAGTTCTAAGTGAAGCATCATCGGTTCTCATACCGTCAAAATCTTGAGGCATTGCCATAATCACAAGTAACTGAAGTTCTAAAAAAACCAATCTTGACTGAATTTAATGATTATAATAGGAATTTTTCAAAGAACAACTATGATATTTTCAGAGTTAGTAGAAGATTTGCAGACTCAGTTAAAAAAGGACCTTGCACAAATCAGATTTCTTTTAAAGAAAAACCCAGCAATGGCATATACAAGAATTGTAGAAATTGGTAAGGAAGTTGGAAAAAAATACAATATCAAATTAATTGTGAATTTTCCAAAACAAGGCAAAATTGAAGAATTTGAAAAATATGGAAAAAGGGATTTGAGCTTAATCATAGACTATGATAGAAAGAGATTTCCAATGGATAGAGAGATCATCAAGCAAAAAGCGTTGGAAATGTTGGGAGATGTAAAAACTGAAGATGCTTACATGTATGAGAACAAAGAAGGAGTAAGAGTGTTTACAGATGATTGGAAAATTGACATCTTACCACATTCAGTTCACATATGGACTGACTTTGATGATAAGGTAACAGCATTTTGTAACTGGTTAATGGAAAATGCTTATGAAATGAAAAAGAAATAATTTTTGAAATTAAAGACTTTCAAGTTTTTCAAGTAGTGCTTGAGCCTCTTCATTTTTTGGGTCAAGTTTCACTATACGATAACAGCAATCAATGGCTTCATCTTTTTGCTCTAAAGCCAAGTGAGCATTAGTTTTAAGAGACAAATTTTCTACATCAGTCTCATCTAATTCAAAGGCTTTTTCAAAATATGGTAATGCCCTTTTGAAATCATCAACAATTGAGAATGCACTTCCCATAATGAACATAAAATCATGATCATCAGAATATCCAGATTCAATATCTCTCCCATATGCAATAGCCTCATCATATTCTCCTTCTTTGAGTAATTTTTTGAGACGTCGTTTAGGATGTTTGAAAAGACCCATTTTCAAAAGTTGTTATAAATAATCACAATTTGAATGTAGATGAATCTAAGAAGACACTCTCATTATTCCTTCTTCAATAAGGAATTGAATTCCACCTACAAATGAATCATCATCAATGTCACCATTTGCCCACCATCCAGCATTGTTCTTAATCCAGGATGGAATTTCATTACTTCCACCAGAAGTTCCTTGGGATGTTGGAGGGATTTTCATAATTCCTTCTTTAATTAAGAATTGAATTCCTTGTACAAAGGAACCATCATCAATGTCACCATTTGCCCACCATCCAGCATTGTTCTTAATCCAGGATGGAATTTCTTGTACAGGAGTAGGATCAGGTGTTGGTACAGGGTCTGGAGTAGGTACAGGAGTTAAACCATCACCAGGATAAATTGGGACTGAGATTTCAACATAATCAGATGCGCCAGATGGGACTATTCCCTCAGGGGATAGCCCATAAATCCAGATTACATAATTTGCAGTTCCAGGATCTTCATTTACAATCATATCAAGAATGTATTGTCCGGATGGAGAATATAGGAAATTTCTGCCTTCTTCTTGTGCAATTGATCTTTGCGGAGTTAGATTATCATCAACAGTTAGGAAATCAAATTGAACCTGATTCAAAAATTCAGTGTCATCATATTTGCTGATAAATTTTATGAGCCATTGCATTTCACATCCTTGTACTGGATCTTCAGGTCCATAGAAAACGTGTATTTGGTAGTCAAAGTTGTTTGTAGGTTTTTTGATACTAACCTCTTTTTCGATATTCGTATCACATCCAGCAGCAGCAAAATCATCAGCAGTGGATACAATTCCAGTAAATGGAGTCTGTTGAACATTTTCTTTGTAATCTAATAATGTGAATTCATACTCTGTTGGAGGTATTCCTTCTGAAACATGAGTGTATGTTTTGGCTTTTATCGGAAATGGGAATCCATCAACAATCCAAACTTTGCTTGAAGCACCACCAGTTTTCCATCCAACTTGAATTGTTTCCCAAGTTCCTGCAGGTACCGTAACTGTTTCAATTGCCATAGGAGCTACTTGCTCTCCACCAATATTTCCAATCTTTCCCCAAGAAGCAGCACTGAATGCTTTAGGACCTTTTCCACCAGAACTATCATCAGAAGTTGCAAATGCAGATAACCATACAACAGATGATTTGAATGCTCCACGGTACAATCCTAATTCTACACTACCACCTGTTGGCTCTGGTGCAATTTTTCCAAGTTCCATTTCACCGACAATTCTTTTATTTCCATCATATACGACAACTTCAGCCAACCATTTTGATTCGCTTCCAACTTGCTTGTCCCCTTTAATCCACAAATCCATTTCAAAGTTAGAGCATTCTTTGTAATCAACATGACACATGGAATAAGAAAAATAATCTCCTTGTTTGAGACCCTCACCTGCATACCACTCTCCCTCTTTATCAACTCCTCCAGATTGGAATTGAGCAAATGCAGATGGTGCGGCAAGAGAACCAAAAAGTAGTGCAGTAATTGCAGTAATTAGTAATAATGAACCTTTCAAATCTAAAAAAAATGGGCAAAACGGATAGTTAAACGTTTTTCAGCTATATGAAAAATGAGATAATATCAAGTAAAATCTATTCAAATAAGCAAATATAGAGGAATAAGTACAGAAATTCCAGAAATGTGTGAATGTTCCAAAGTCCACTTGTTTGAAGTAGAGTTCAAACTAGATGGAATGACTGTAGTTCCTACTCACAAGAACTGTGGATTTTCATTAGATGAGAAACAAGCAGACAAGTTCCAAAAAGAATTAGTAAAATCATGGGGCTTTGATGAAGAAGAAGATTAATCAAAAAATAAAAAATTAGTATTGGAACTATTCCAATTACATATCTTTAGTTGCTTCTTTACAAACGTCTGTATTACATTTGCAATCAGAACTGCATATGCAATGACCTTGCATTGCACAATCACATGAGTAATCTGGATCGCCGCTGTCAGCTTCGCATCCACATGCTTGA
>DATHYS010000006.1:0-8865 GCA_035458995.1 Candidatus Nitrosopumilus sp. | reverse complement strand
CAATCCCCGCAAAGTGGACCCTTGATGTTCCATTCTCTTTTTGGTTTATGTTTGTGAGTTAGCTCCTTGTTACAAACACTGCAAAATGATGGTTTTTTACTAAATAATCCCATTTTCTTTGATCTTCATGATATGATATATTCTATAAATGTAAATAAAATAAAAATAACAAAAAAGCGTTTATTGGCTTAGAATTTTCTCAAGAGCTTGACTTGCATTTAGCATACCATTTCTCTTGGCATATTCTTCGATCATTTTGTATTGTTTTTCAGTAAAACATACTGGCATTGAACGTCTTTCCATGTTGTTTGTTCACATTTTTTACTAATATCCTTTTCTCTCGGAAAGATATTTCAAACCATGTTCACTATTCTGATCATGGTAAAAAAACGCCAGATCTTAGTTATCGGCCATAACACCACAGGATGTACTCCAGAGCATGAAAAAATTGCATATGATGTTGGAGTAGAGGTTGCAAAATCTGATTCTGTTTTAGTTACTGGTGGATTGGGTGGTGTAATGACTGCAGCAGCTCATGGAGCAAAAGATGCTGGTGGTTTGACCATTGGAATTATTCCTCAAAATGATGCTGCAGAAGCTAATGAATTCTGTGACCTGGTAATCCCTACTGGAATGGGTCTTGCCCGTGATTTTCTAAATGCATTGTCAGCTGATGGAATTATAATTGTGGGTGGCGGATCTGGAACTCTCTCTGAAACAACTGCTGGATATATGTACAAAAAACCAATGGTTGCAATACGAAATCTTGAGAGCTCAGTTGACCCTTTTATTGATGGCTACATTGATCATCGGGAAAATATCAAAATTATTGGAGTAGACTCTCCTAAAGAAGCAATAGATAAAATTCTTGAATTAATTACTGCATAGAGACTAGCAGTGGGTCTGGTCTGTAAAATTCGCCATGTTCATCAGCTAGTTTGTTTAACTCATCGACTATATTCTTGATTCCAATTTCTTTTGCAGTTTCAAACAATGGTTTTCTCAAACCTAATCCTAATTGTGCTGCTTTTTCAATCTCTTCAATATCGCTTGCACCATTTGAAACAAGCCATGCTGCATTGTTTAGTATGTTTGCTACAAGTTGTATTGGATTAAATTTTTCTGCTAATTCTTCTGAAAGTGTAACTCTTTCGTATTTGTCATCAGAATATTTGTAATACCCTTCGCCTGATTTTTGTCCTAACTTTTTCTCATCAAACATTTTCTCCACTAGTGGATGAGGATTGATTACTTTTTTGTCACGCAAATGCATTTCAACTGTTGCCTTGTGAATGACATCCATTCCGGTAAAGTCTGCTAATTCAAAAATCCCCATTGGGAATCCCAGTTTGAATTTTACAGCTGAATCAATTTCTTCCAGCGTTGCACCAGTTCTATCCTTTACAAAACATGCTTCGTGAACCATTGGTATGAATAATCTATTGATGATAAATCCTGGAACATCTTTTCTACATAGTACAGCCTGTTTGTTGACTGATTTTACATATTCTTGCGTTAATTCTGTGATTTCTTGTGCTGTTTTTTCACCTGGAATCACTTCAACTAGTTTCATTAATTGTGGTGGATTGAAGAAATGAATTCCTATAAATTTATCAGGACGTGATGTTGTGTTTGCAATTTCTGTAATGGGAAGTGTACTTGTATTTGATGCAAAAATAACTTCAGGCCCTGCAACTTTGTCTAATTCTGCATAGACTGATTTTTTTAAATCCATAATTTCTGGAACTACTTCAATTACTAGTTCTGCATCTTTTACTGCATCTGCCAAATCCACGATTGGTCTAATTCTAGAAAAAATTGCATCTCCTTCTTCTTTTGAAATTTTTTCTTTGGAGACTAGCTTGTCTAAACTCCATTTAATTTTCTCCATTGCTTTGTCTAGAAATTCTTGTTTAATGTCTCGTAAAACTACATTATATCCTGCAGTTGCTGAAACTTGAGCAATACCATGTCCCATTACTCCTGAACCTAAAACTGTGATATTTTTTACTGTCACAATTACAGGAAAATCGAGTATCCTTTATAATGTATTTCTAAATTTTATGAATTATGGGCTTGTTCAAACGTAAAAAAGATGATGACAATAAGACAAAGTGTGACACATGTGGTACTGACCTTCATGATCCTGAACGATTGAAAAAACATATGAAAAAAGCACATGGTAATGTTCCAGCCAAAAAAATGGATCCTAATGCTGGCGATGGCGGTACTTGGTAATTGGAACTTAGTTCCAGCCAAAAAACTAGTCTAGTATTTGTTGGTGCTTTTCTTGTTGCAGGAATTGTTTTGTCTACTATAGTATTCCCATTTTGGAATTTAATTCGTGAAGATACATATGAAGAAGTAACAATATTGAGTAATGATGAAGGCCTTTGTTATGTTGAGACTTCAGATACCATTCCGAAAGTTATCGAAGATTGCACATTGAAATCTGGAGATGTTGTAACCATCAAATTTGGAGAAGGATTGGCCTGGGCAAGTATTGTTGAACCATAATCGATGATTTAATATTTTAAAACATCTGATATTCGATTATGGATTGTATTTTTTGTAAAATAATTTCTGGTGAAATTAAATCAAAATTCCTTAAAGAAACTGAATATTCTGTGTCTTTTCTTGATGCCTTTCCTCTTGCATCGGGTCATGTTCTTGTGATTCCAAAAAATCATCATCAAAAAATTCAAGATATGAGTATTCAAGAAAATACTGACTTATTTTCACTAGTTCATTATATGGTGTCTAATGTAGATAAAATTACTGGCTCAACTTTGGTGGCCATACACAACGGCAAAGATGCTGGTCAAGAAATTCCTCATGTTCACGTGCATCTAGTTCCAAGAAGTGAGAATGATTCTGCTGGACCAATACACAGTATGTTTAATTCAACTGTGAATCTTTCTGATTCTGAAATGCAAGAATTATACGAAAAATTAAAAATTTAATACGGAAATAATTTTTCTTTTGTATCTTTATTTTCTACTTTAATTGCTTTAGTTGGACATGTTTCTGCGGCATTCATTATTTTATTGACCCCTGCACCTTTTTGGTTAATTACTGATGATTTAGGATTTGATTTGCTAGATTTGTTTATTTCAAAAACTGTCGGTGCAATAGTTTCACAACTACAACATCCGATGCACAAACTCTTGTCTACATCCACAAATAGGTCTGGTTGGTTTTTGGGTTCTTGGGCCTTTTCATATTCTCCATTTCGCCCATCTGCTCGCACACGTGCATTGTAATCTTCCCAAAACTTTTTTTCATATTCTTTCCAAAAATCTGGGTCTCCTTCTTCAAATTCCCGCGTATATTTGCCCCAATCTTGTTGTGGAATACTCCCATCATCTGGTGCTCCCCATTGTGGTTTTCTTTTAAAATTATTTTCAGGTTTTTTCTGTGGTCTGTTAATATTTTGATATGGTGATTGATGCTGGTTATGATTTTTCTTTAGGTAATTGTATGCCTCTGTGATTTTTTTAAAATCTTCATCTTCTGTTTTGTCTTTATTTTTATCTGGATGGCATTCTAGTGCCATCTTTCTATATGCATTTTTTATCTCATCTTGAGATGAACTAGAATCAACATTTAGTGTTCGAAGTGCTTGATACGTATTCACTAGCATTAGAGATTTGTCATATCTTAAAAATAATTGCATATTATTTTTGACTATTCTAAGAGAACTTCGTCATCTGACTTCCAAGCAGGTTCAACAATACATAAAAATTTCAAAATCTCTTTGCCTGAATTTTCGATAAATTGTTCTGCATTTGGTGGAACATATGCAGAATCATCTTTTTGTAACAAATATGATTCTCCATTAATTATGAGTTTTCCTGAGCCTTGTAAAATATAGTAAATTTCTGAGGATTTCATTTTATGGAGTTTTGATTTTTTTCCACTCTCTAATGTAAATTGGGCTAAGCTATAATTGATTCCATTTAGTGTGTTATCTGGATGAAAATATTGTTTAATTTTTGTACCTTCATTACCTTCAATAAAACCTATTTCAGAATTTTTACGTAATGACATGTTGTATTAGATGATTTTTGAAACTTTTGTTTTAAAATCAGATTCATACCATTCTGTTTTGTATAATGCATTTTTCCTTGGTAGAATGTTTATTGCAATATGAGAGAATTCTTTTTTCTTGTCAATTGAACCATGAGTGTGTAGGGTTTTTGCCGGAATGTGTACTATGTCTCCTTCATTGAGGCTAATTTTCTCAATTTTTTTAATTTTAAAATTATTTTTACTTGCTCCATATTTTCTAAATATCTCTAAACTACCTTTTCCCTTTACTCCAATCAACACTTGGTTTCCATTGTGCTGGTGGAGTTTAGTTCTTGAACCTTTTTCAAAATGAACATGGTAAATGTCTTGATCTTTTGCTTTGATTTTTTCTGAAAGAACTTTCATCCATGTTTTGCCTGTAAACCAATCTGGATTTACATTTCTTTTATCTCCTGTGCCTGATATGTTAGATTTCTTCATGTTAAATTCTATCCAGGATTTTTTTCTTTTTTGCTTGAAATTCCTTTTCAGTAATTACTTCGGCCTTTCTTAATTTGCCTAGTTTCTTCAATATCTCCAAATCATCATGAGCATTTGATGTAATATTTTTTGCAGTTGATATGCCTTCATTGATTTTTTCAATTCCTTTTTTCTGTAATGCTTCTCTTTCTTTTTTTGCTTGATTGCGTAATTCCTTACTGGTTTTGGCAGCTTGCTTTGCAGTCATTGAGCCAAATTCTACTGCTTCCTCTAATGCTTCGTCTGCTTTTTTTACTCCTTCTTGAATTGCCTTGTCTGCCTTTTTTAGAAATTTATCAATATAGCCACCTTTCTTACTTGCCATGAATTTTGATAATTTTCAAATCTATTATCTCTTTCCTCTCTGAATTGATTTAATAGATAGAATTGCATACTTTGAACAGTTTTGGCAAAAACCTCTCACGATGTTAAAACAATAGTTTTACGAAAAAATATTGATGAAACTGAAGCTATGGATATTGTAAACTCTAAAAAAACATCTCCCTTCAAATCTTTACTTTCTCGTCCAAAAAATGAAGATGTTCATGTTCATTCACTGAAATTATACTATGAATGCATCCTCATGGTTTCGGGAAAATATGTTGCAAATTATTTCAGAAAAGCAACCCATTCAATTTCTGTTGATTCTAATGTATCTGAAGTTGCTTTGGGAGATGGATTATTCCCTGTACGCTCAAAATCAAACATAACCAAGGCATTTGTTGGAAAAAGAGGTAAAAACAAAGTTGATTTCAAATTAGATGAACATGTCTTTGTTGAAGAAGAAGATGAAATGACCTTTGATCATCATGGTAATGAAATTAAATTTCCATTTAAAATTAATTCAAAAACTGTGGAAAATTACCCAAAACAACTATTAGAAAAAAATGAACTTAATGTGAAAAAACCTGAGATGACTTATGATGCTGCAATTGACAAACTCAAAAAGCAATTAAAAAAACCAATGGAGACTGATGTTAAAAATTTGAAAGAGGAATTTGTTTTGCGTGAAATTTCTGAAATCTATGTTCCTATTTTTGAAGCCCGACTAATTGGTCCAAAAAAGAAAGTTGGAATAATTAGAGTTGATTCAGTAAGAAAGAAAGTTCTATAGTTTTACCATTTTTCTAAATTGATCATTTGTGTGTAATTTTGCAAATATGGGTTCTTCTTTTGCCCATGAGCGAATCACTTTGGGATTTACAGATATTGCTTGCTTTAGTAATTCTAGAGATTCTGGGTACATGTCTAGTGCTGCCTTACTTCTGGACTTTGCATAGATGACATTTACATTATTTTTGAAGTTTTTCAGAATTTCATCAAATATTTCTAGAGCTTTTTCATGCTTTCCTAATTCTGCTAGTTGAACACCTTTTTGGAAAAATGCGTCTTGATTTTTTGGATATTTTTTACAAATATTTGAAAAACAATTCAATGCTTCTTCATGTTTTTTCATTTTACCTAACACAATTCCTTTGTATATCATTGCATTTGGTTTTCTTGAGTCAATTGATATTGCCTTCTCTAGTGCTGTTAGTGCTTCCTCATGCTCTTGCAGTTTGTCTAGTAAAACGCCTTTGTTGAAATATGCTGAAGCATTTTTTGGGTCTGCCTCAATTGCTTTTTCATAACATTCAGCTGCAGCTTGAATGTTGCCATTTTCTGCCATGGCAATCCCACTATTGTTCCAGGCTTGGGTATCTTTTGGATTGATCTCTAACAAAATATCAAAACAGGTAATTGCATCACTGTATTTTTTTATCTGGTTTAGTGCTAGACCTTTGTTAAATAATGCTGAAGTGTTTTTAGGTTCTTGTTTTAGGATTTTGTTGAATAGAGATATTGCCCCCTTTGGTTGATTTCTCTCCATTAGAGACATTGCATTGTATAGTAAATCCTCTACATTGTTTTTGGAACCAAATAATCCCATAATTTCTCAAAAATGATATTGCTAATGAAAGTTTGGCTTAATTTAGTGACTTGAATTTCTTGATTGCTTCTTTTGCCATCTCTTCTTGGGATATGGCATCTGTATCAGTTGGGTCATCAGTAGCATATGCCTCTTTTTCTTCTTTTTTCTTTTCCATAATCTACTAGAATGCTGATTTCTAAAAAACTAATCTGTTAAGATACGCTTAATTTGCATTTTGAATTGGTTTGGTTATTGAGTGATACTGAAATTCAATATCTCTGTGAAAAGATTCATGTTCATAGGTGGCCTATGGATTCTCCTGTTTGGGATGATTCTGTCAAAAAAGAATTGGATGATTCTATTAACAAAAATCCTGAACCAAAGCAAGTGACAATTAAGGAAAAAACAATCTTGATTGGAAATGTTGAATTTTATTCTTTGAAAAAAATTGGCATCTCTGCTCCGTTTTTCAAAGAAGAATGTGCCATCATATTTGAGGCTCAGTTTAGGACTCTTTTTGCTCATGTTCACATTCACATAAAATCTCCTGACTATGTGGATATATTCAACAAACTAATTTCTTGGAAAAATACGAATTTCCCAAATGATTAAAAATTCTCAGATGCTCTGATCATCTTTTTGATGTCTTCTTTAGAGTGGGCATCTGAAATTGCCCCTAACTTTCCTGGCAAGAAGAATATTCCATCATGTGCAATCATCTTAAAATGATATTTTGCAAGCATCTGTGAATCACATTTTGCTGCTTGTACAGAATTTGTCACTTCGGTAATTCCATCTTTTAGAAAATGAGTCATAAACAATGAGCCTCTACCAGTAATGGCTACTTTGCCATCAAATGCCTTGCCTATCTCCTTTCTAGCATAATCTCCAAGTGAATTAATTTTCGAGTAAGTTGATTTTTTTGATTTTAACAAATTGAGTGTGGCAAAGCCTGTGGTCATTGATGCTGGGTTTGCAGAAAATGTACCTCCTCCTACATAGGAGCGTTCTGATTTCTTTTTTCCGATAGTATCTGCTTGCTCCATTATTTCCTTTTTACCACACATTACACCAATGGCCATTCCGCCACCAACAATTTTTCCTAATGTTACAATGTCTGGATTTAGTTTCATTGTTGGATAAAGACATCCATATCTGAATCTGAACCCTGTTACAATTTCATCTAAAATAAACAATGAATTATTCTTGTGAACAAATTCTTGAATTCCTTTGAGGTATTCTGGAGTGGCAGGAATACATCCTCCTCCTCCTAACACTGGCTCAATTATCACTCCAGCTAAATCCTTTGAGTGTTTTTTTAAAATTTTTAGAGAACCTTCCAAATCGTTGTATGGGATTGATACAATCTGTTCTTCATTTACAACCCCTGAACTTTCAGATTCTGAAAATGGCCAATTAACTGACTTTAGTAAATCAGATGTATATCCGTGCCATCCTCCATCTATTTTTGCAATTATTTTTTTCCCTGTAACAGAACGTGCCAATCTAACTGCATACATTGTAGCTTCAGTCCCTGATGTGACATAGCGAATTTTCTCAGCTACTGGAACTGCTTTTGAAATTAATTCTGATAGTAAGATGGTCTGCTCATTAACTGTTCCATACATCCAACTTTTCTCGATTTGTTTTTTGAGACTATCTTTTACTGATTTTGGACCGTGTCCTAAAATCAAACTCCAATGACCCATCCAATAATCTGTATACTTGTTGTTATCTACATCAATCAAATTTTTTCCCAATGATTTTTTCACAACAAATGGATACGGTTCATAAAATCTTATGTTATGAGAAACACCATTGACATGAAACTTTGCAGATTTGCCAAATAATTTGGCCGAAGTTTTTGTTTTACTTTTGTATTCTTTGAGATAATTCAAAATCAAACTCTCAAAACTTCATCTGCCATTTTAACCCATCAAAAAACAGAATCTAGTCACTGTTGAAAATGGCATAGTTTGGCATAGTTGTAATTTTTACAATATTTTGACCCGATCAGGCATAATTTTACGTATGGTTTATATGGATTCTGGCTGTGACGGCTTTTGCATACGTAACGCAATAGGCGGCGCTCGTGATGAAGTATGGCAAGATGCCACTTTGTGATTCATGGGCCTCCAGTTACGCATACAAGTATGAGGATTTGATCAAGTGATCAATATCTGAAATGTGAAGATTATGTGCATCCGTCAATTCCAATTAAAGTACAAATGTACTTCAATAATCAAAATATAAAAAATAATTCAGAATCCGGTTGATCCTGCCGGACCTGACTGCTATCGGATTGATACTAAGCCATGCGAGTCATTGTAGCAATACAAGGCAGACGGCTCAGTAACGCGTAGTCAACCTAACCTATGGACGGGAATAACCTCGGGAAACTG
>DATHYS010000005.1:0-26511 GCA_035458995.1 Candidatus Nitrosopumilus sp. | reverse complement strand
ATAGATTTTAGATAATCCACTTAAGCGTATGGGTACGAATCTGACTTATTTCCTATTCTGATCAACTTTGTTTTTTATTGATTCCATACAGTCATGACAAATTATGGATGTGTCTGTCATTTGTCGTATTTGCTCATAATTTTGAAATTCTGAATCATATGTTGCTGCAATCACTATTTTATTGTGCCACACTTCAAAATCTTGTTTCTTTTTTGAACATACTAGACAATTCATGATTTTTCTGAATTTTGTTTTAACTTAAGCATGTTTATCTTCCAAACTAATCTAAATAAATGGGTCAATCCCATCAAAATTATGAAGAAAGTCTTTGTTAATGGATACGGTTCCATTGGCAGTAGAATAGTTTCATTTCTAAAAGATGATCCAGAAATTACTGTAAGTGGAGTGGGTAAATATTCTCCTGATGAAAAAGTCAACCAAGCCATTTCAAAAGGTCTTGATGTTTATGTTCCTGAATCAAAGTTAGATCTTTTTTCAGATTATAAAATTTCAGGTTCTATTGAATCTGCACTAGATGACTCTGATTTGGTTATTGATGCTGCACCTGGAGGACATGGTTACAAAAACAAAAAGAATCTCTATGAACCAAAAAATATTCCTGCAATTTATCAAGGCGGTGAATCTACAATGGGTTCTGAAGCAGTTTCTGATTTACTATTTAATTCTCGAGCAAATTATGATCAAGCTTTAGGAAAACACCATGTCATGCAAGGAAGTTGTAATGTTACCGGTATGGGTAGAATTCTAGAACCTCTTCGTGAAAAATTCGGTGATCAATTAGTAAGATTTGATGTTACTCTAGTTAGACGTTGGGCAGATATTGAACAAACTGAAAAAAAATTGTCGGATACTATTGAAATGACTGAAAAGCCTCATCATGGCGATGATGTAAAACTCTATTTTGGAAAAGATGCACCACTATACGTTCGTGCAATCAAAGTTCCTACCAGACAGATGCACTTACACATAATGGATATTAGATTTAACAAAACAGCCCCAAAACCATCTGAAATTCATGATATATTTACAAATGAATTCGGAGTTGCAACTCTTTGGACTGCAAAGGGTACCAAAGATGTTAGAGATTATGCTCAGAATATGGGCTTTAACTTTACAGATACTAATATGATACACATTCATGCAAACATGACTACCTCTATTGAGGATACTGTACAAATGATGTATTCAGATGATCAAACAGGTATAGTAATTCCTGAAAATCATATGTTAATGCAAGCAATGTTGTTTGATAAATCATACCAAGATGCATTTTCACATACAGAATCCATATTTCATATGAAAGAGAAAAAAGAAAAATTACAAGAACACTTTGCTAAAACTAGCTAGGTTTTGATTCTTTCAATTCGAATTTTTTTAGGAATATTTTTTGTGACTTTTTCTACAATGATTCTCAATTCGTCAACTTCAACTTTGTCTCCTTCTTGAGGAATGTCTTGTAACCTTTCATGTAGTAATCCATTCAGTGATGCATAATCATCTCCTTCTGGAACTTTTGTTTTGAAAATTTCGTTAATTCTATCAATCTCAATATCTCCATTTGTAATTATGGTGTCTTGATCTATTTTTTCATAACCTGCTTGTCTGGTCAAATCTGTCTCATCTTCAATCTCTCCGACTATCTCCTCTAACAAATCTTCTAGGGTAACTAATCCTTCAACACCTCCATGTTCGTCTACTACTATTGCCATGTGTGTTTTTCTTCCTTTCATCTCCTTTAACAAAGCACTAACCATTTTCTCTTGGGATGCAAAGACTGGTTTTCTTGCAATTTTTTCAAGACTAGTCATTTTGTTGTCTCTCTCTAGTTCCTTGAGAACATCTCTAACATGAATAAATCCAACAATGTCATCACTGGTGTCCCCATAAATTGGAATTCTTGAATGACCACTTTGATTAATTTGTGGTAGTGCTTCAAAGAGTAGCATTTTTGAATTTAATGAAAACATCCTTGTTCTTGGAGTCATTACAGAACGAATCACAGTATCATCAAATTTCAGAGCTCCATGGACTAACTCCATTTCATCTTTTTCCAGAGCCTTTTCCTCTAGACCTTGATCAATAACTCCTTTAATTTCCTCTTCTGTAATTGGAGGTGGTTCATAACTACTTCCAGTCATTTTTACAACTCCTCTTGTGATTATTTCAAAGAATTTTACAACTGGATAGAAAACATAACTAAATGCAAGTAATACTGGAGCATATCTTAATGCTATTTTTGTAGAATTTGCATTGCAGTATGTTTTTGGAGTTATTTCTCCAAATATTAGAATCAAAAAGGTCATGACTCCAACTGCGATTCCTAAACCATCATTGCCAAATAATCTAATTGCAACACTTGTTGCAAGAGCTGATGCTCCAACATTTACTAAATTATTGCCAAGATTTACACTTGACATCATCCAGCTTGGATTCATTTTTAATTTGTGTAGTGCCTTGGAGCCTTTCTTCCCTTCATTGAATAACTGAACAACTTTGGATTTTCTTACTCCTACCAATGCGACTTCTAACCCACTGAAAAATCCAGATAATCCTATCAGAACAGCTAAAGCTGAAATCTCAATCCATAAATCTACCATGATTTTCTCCTTGGAAATTTCTTAGAACAATCGAAACAATTACTCATTTAGTTTTTTTGCACCATCTTTTGGTTGATCATGTTTTGTAAAACATGGATTTAACTCTTAAGATGCAGAAATTATACGAGCCTAAAATTGAGGCTAATTTTTAGGGGGAATTGCAAATCTGTTTTCTGGGTTTCTGTGGTAATCGACAGGTATCATTGCATCTTTTTGTCTACCTGTAAGAATTCCAACAACCACATCGTCTTTCTTTATTATTTCTTCATCGATTAACTTCTTTATTCCTACAACTGATGCACCTGAGGCCATTTCACAGTCAAATCCATTTAGACCCACCACTGACATACCATCTAGCATCTCAGAATCTGAAACTGTAGTAGAAACACCATTTGTGAATTCTAAAGCACGTAATCCCTTTAAGATATTTGCAGGTCTGCCAATTTGAATTGCTGTAGCTTTAGTTTTTGGTCTTAATCCTTCTTTATCTAAATGATCATAGTATCTGGAAATTAATTCAGTATTTGGGTTTCCTTTATTCCATCTTAATTCTTCTCCTTCAAACTTTCCGTTATACAAATCAGATAATGTACTTGCACCTTCAGAATTAATCACTGCAATTCTTGGAATTTTTTTAATCCATCCCCATTCATAAAGCTCCATCAATGCTTTTCCGCAACTAGATGTATTTCCCAAAGCTCCCCCTGGATAAACAATCCAGTCTGGTGTTTCCCAACTCAAATATTCTAATGCTCTAAATGGAATTGTTTTTTGTCCTTCAATTCTAAATGGATTGACAGAGTTTACGGTATATCCGTCGTGATTTTGCGCATCATCTAAAGACTGTTTTAGTGCATCATCAAAATTTCCATCAACTTCTACAATTTGAGCTCCAAATTGATATGCTTGACTAAGTTTTCCAGGAGCTATTTGACCTGCAGGAATATACACATCACAATTCATTCCCTCATTAGCTGCAAACATTCCTGCAGAAGCTGATGTGTTTCCAGTTGATGCGCATACAATTTTTTTTGCGCCAATCATCTTTGCATGTGTTACTGCTGTTGCCATCCCATTATCTTTGAAAGAACCGCTTGGGTTGTATCCTTCAGGCTGTAACCATAAATTCTCATTTGAAATTTCAAGAAATTCAGAAGCTTTTGACATGTGATATGGTTTTGATTGTCTTCCTTCAGAACCATCAAGGGATACAAGGTATTTTGAGCATTCTTCCATGTTTTCTGTATCTATTTGACAGAAATTTAGTAAATCTCTAAATCTCCAAACTCCACTTTCGTTAAAAATACTGCCTTCGGAATTCCTTCTTTTGTAAAAAACTTCTTTTAGTGATGTTGGTGGTTTATTTTTATATTTTACATCTAACATATGCCCTTTCTCACATTGAACATTTGTGTTTTCAATTGGGTATTCTAACCCACATTGTGGATCAATACACTTGAGATAAGCGCCGCCTTGCATCATAATTTCAGATAATCGGTGATAATTTAAAGGAAATCCTGTAAAAATTGTTCAAGTTAAGCTATTTTTGCTAAACTTTAGATTAGATGGCTCAGAAGTACAATTATGGTTTCTTATGTTGAATATCTGAAGAAAATTCTTTCCCAAACTGTTGAATCTTATCACAATCTTAAAGAAATTCAAGATAAGCCTGGAGATCTAGATGTAATAAAGAAAGAGATGCTAAAAATTAATGGATTCATTAAAGTTGTAACAAATAATGTTGATGAATATAAGATACCTGTGTCAGATTTTAAAAATTTAAAATTGAAATTAAATCATTACTTGGAAAATTACTTCTTTGAAAAAGAAATAGAAACTATGGCTCCACTATACTCTGATGACGTATATAGAATAAAAAATATGAGATTTAAAATAATTGAAGCTTTGGAAGACAAAAAAATGATTCAAAGTATGGAGGAATTGATAGAGCAATTATGACTAGAGAGAGAAAATGTGTTCTTTGTGGATGTCGTGATCATAAAATTTTTGGATGCAATAGACATATGGCGAAAAAATGCAGTTGCTACAATAATTCAAATTAATTTTAAAATAACTATTTTCGCTTAGGTCCTGATCTTTCATGGAAATTTAAACAACATTTGCATTCTTTTTGCAAACATTCAGATTCATTATGATGTCCACAAATACCACATTCACAACTTTTTGACATGATATGGATTATTTGATTTAGAATATAATTTATCCACCAATTTTTTCTGAGTTTAAGGTCAAAATGAGACTATTTTTTTGATTTTGTCTTTTTTGCAGGTTTGCCTTCTAATTCTTTTTTGATTTCTTCTGCCTTGCTATCTACTGCCTTGATTATTTCCTGAATAAGTCCATCCAAATCACTATCTTCTGCTTCTGGTTCTACAGTACTTGCAATTTCATTAATGGTATTTGAAATTTCAGCACTAACATCCTCAAAACTTTCAGGATCCTCATATGCTGCGTTGTATAGATTTTTTAGGTTATTTACATGACCTATTACTTGCTCTGTTAACACTATTTTGTAATCTGTACCGTTGACATCAAATTCCTTTGAACTCATAATGCCTTTTCAATATCTTTTCTTTATAACGTTTTCATGTGATTTTTAATTTTACACTTAAAATTTCTAGAAACAATATAGATCCAAAATGGGGAGGAATCACCAAACCTCTCTTTAATGATAGGCATGAAAAACAAATCTCAATAGTTTTAGTGGTGATCTTAGTTTCTGTTTTGCTTAATGAACGAAAATCATCATTGAATCAATGGGATTTGCATAATACATACACTAAAGAGAGTTAAACTGAATCAAACATTATGAACAAAGAGAAAAGTATGAAGCATTTTATAAAATGCACTTTTTGTGGCAAGTCTGATCGTGTTGAATATTTGGGTGGACTTGATTGGTTTTGTAATAAGCGATGTCATTACAATTTTAGACATGGAAAGATAATTCCAAACTAATTCTCAAACCCATCTATGAACTTAACCGTATTGTCTATTCTCAAAGGTTTAAACTCTTAAAAGCTGGAACTATAATTTTTGTAATTACTGCTATTCCAATATGGATAAGAATATCTATCAACGTCTAGTAATTTGATTTTAGAAACTTAAGCATATTGTCTATTCTCAATAGAGTTTAGAATCTAAGGCTTGAATTGTTTCTTGCATTGATTGTTGCATGTTTCACTAACAAATTAATACATCTTATGATGCAACGAATTCATGGGTTTTATGGATATGTTCAATATGGATTCAATCATGGAATCTGCAACCCAGATGGCTGATCAAATGATTTCAGGAACAATAGATCTTGTAGATAATTTAATGTCATCTGTAATGCTGACTTGATACAATTAAAAATAAACAAAATGCATGATTATAATCTAATTTTCATCATTTTTCAAAATAATCTATGAACTTAAGCATATTGTCTATTCTCAATAGAGTTTAGAATCTAAGGAACACCGCTAATGTCATCAAGAAATCCTATTGCAAAAATAACTGCAACTACAACTGCAGAAGCTATTCCCAAATTACGAAGTAATTTCAGATTCATTTTATCATGTAAAATATAATGAATTTACATATAATTTAGGATCAAAATACTATGTAATCTAATGCTGAAGCATCACTAATCAATCTAGTGTGCTTTGATCCAACTACATAACCATTCTTGATATCTTCTGCAGGAATCCATCTATTTGTTGAACTATAGTGTCGTTTTTCAGCCAGCTCCCTTTCTATTGCCTCTACATCAAATTCAGCTTCTTCAACTTGTTGAGTTGTAAGATGTTTTATTGTTACCAAAATTTTTGTAACTTTAACACGATCTCCGAATTTCCATTTTAGTACTGGGTTCTCATCTGATACCTCTAATACTTTGATCTTCATCTGTTTTTTTCCAAATGCATCATGACTAATCAGTGCTCTTTCATCAGTAAATTCTTCAAAACTAATTCTGGAATTTACTTCTGCATCGGAAACTGTTTCTAGCAATGATTCTGTAATTTTATCAGATGATTCAATATCAGATTTATCTTCAGACATACAATCATTTTGCATCTTATCCTTAAAAAGAATTTGAAGAAATATTGCTAGTTAGGCACTAGTTCTCTGTTTTGTTTTAAAGGGCATTTTACATTCTTTGAGTGGGATCTCTTTTCTCATCCCGTCAATTTTTGCAAAAAACTTACCTTCATAGGTACACACACAGTCTGTGATATCTAGAGATTCATCCCATATTTTGAAATATTCTCGTAATTCTCTACTCTCATATTCTCCTACCCCGATACGTTTTTTTGATAAAAATTTGAATGCCAATAGAACTTTTCTTTTTTTGTAGATATCAAATGTTTTAACCCATTCCAAACAACGCTCAATTTGATCATATGGCACAGGTAATGATGTACTAGTTCCGGATTTTGCCTCAATTGTAAAAAGTGTGCTATTTTCTGTATTAACTGCTAAAACATCAGGTAGTGCAATACTAGGTGAACCAAGTCTAAATGCCTTCCAATTCTCTGAACCATTAAATCGTTTTACAATAGTGTCTTCCCATTGATATCCTCGTTGTCTACGCGTTCTAGCCGCTTTTTGATTATTCAGAGTCGATTTTTCTTTGTTTTTTTGTTTTGTAATGGTCAACGAGGGTGATTTTCTTCTCAATGGCATATCTTTCTTCTATTATGTATAGTAAAGCAGGTAATTATACAATAACTCAATAAAATATCATGTAAGAGTCATTTTCATCTTAACATTTTAAAATCTAATACCTTAAAATTTACATTAATGTCTTCAAATGAAATTATTATAGAGAGACTTTTGGAGCAACGTGATTTTAATTTAAATCTGCTAAAACATTTAGATTTTGAAATGATTATGGATCCTACTGAAAAAGAAATTCTAAATATTAAGAAATTACAAACCAGCACAATTGATCAATTAAAAAAAATAGAGCAAGAAATTGCATTTTTGACATCTAAAAAATCATAAAATAAATGAGTTTATCAAACCCGATTTATTCAGAAAAACTATGCTGGAGCAATTTGTAGAAAACTTAGTTCATACTAAACAAATTTTTGCTAAAACCTATGACGGAAATGCCCATATCCAAGAGCTAATTCCTACAAAGGTCTCAGAAGAATTTGATATGGATTCAGAGTATTTGGAAAATCTTCATAATTTTGCGCTCAAAAATCCCATCTACTTTAATCATTATGAAAAAGAGATTGATGGAATTCCATGTATTGTATATGAAGGTGACATCAACGATTATTGGTTAAACAGCATAAAGCACGGTTCTAGTTGTCAGCCCTTTTACCCCACATGGATAATGTCTGCATTTGTTATGTCAAGGATTGCAAAAGAGTTGGGCTATTCTGAATTGGTGGACATTGGTTCAGGAGATGGCAGAATAGCATATTGTGGGAGCATTTTAGGATTAAACTCGTACAGTATTGAAATTGACGATATCCTAGTTGAATTGCAAAAAACAATCCGTACATCCACAAATCAAAATTTTAATCCAACATGCAATGATGCTTTAGAGTTTGATTATTCTACATTGAATCTAAAAAAACCTGTATTTTTTATCGGAGGTCTTGCTCAGATGGGGGGAGACGTTTTAGCTACTAGTATAATTGATAAAATTAATTCAATCCAAAATCTAAAAGATAAAACAGGAATTGTATTTGCAGGTACTAATACTAAACGTCAGTTATCAGGTAATTTAGAAAATGGGGGATGGAGTTCATTAATTGAAAAACATGATTTGAAAGTAATAGATACAGTATCATTGCCAACCATTTGGACATTTGATCAAGATGTTGAAACACCCTACATCTATACTGAATTCAAATAACTTCAAAAAAGTAATTCCCATCCACAATTCCACATTTTGATATTTTTACTGTTTGTCCTAATTCTGGCTTTTGTGGAATTTTTGCCATTATTCTAATTGTATTTTCAAACTCTACTAGACAGAAATCTTGTTGATTTTGACTTGAAAATTCAAGGATTTTGCCCACAAATGGCCCCTCTTTAAGGGAAACGTCTCCAAAACAATGATTACAAAATTCTGCTGGAGGCCATACAATTTTTTTACATTTTGTACATTCAGGAATACAAAATTTACCCTCACTTAATTTTGATTCAAAATTCATTTTTCTAACACCAGTACAGTTGATGATGTAGCAGCAGCTGACATGTTGTGAACTAGTCCTACATTAGGATCATCTACTTGTCTTTTACCTGCATCTGATTGAAGTTGTTGTACAATCTCTATTGTTTGTGCAATTCCAGTTGCGCCCAACGGATGGCCTGTACCAATCAACCCTCCTCTAGGATTAATTTTAAAATTATTTGTACTGTGTAATTCGTTTATCATATCCATTCCTTTCCCTTCCATTGCAAACCCCATAGACTCTAATGCCATAGGTTCACAAACAGAAAATGCATCATGTATTTCTGCCACATCAATATTAGCGGAATTCTTTTTTGACATCTCTAGTGCAGTTTGACTTGCAAGTTTAGTCGATTCCATAGAACTAAATGAATTATTTTTAGTAAAGCCAGCTGAGGTGGTTTTTTGACCAATCCCTGTTATCCAAATTGGTTTGTCAGTTAGCTGTTTTGCCTTTTCTTCTGATGCCAAAATAATAGATGCACTTCCAGTACAGGGTCTGGAACAATCTAATAGTCTAAGATCCTCTGTAAGTTTTTTGGAATTTATGACATCTTCAACGGTATATGTCTTGTTAGATAATGCATTTGGATTCTCTTTTGCTTGTTTGTGATTTTTTACAGAAACTACTGCGAGCTGTTCATCTGAAATTGAAAATTCTCGTTTATAGGATTTGGTAAAAATTGAAGCCCAAAAAATTGGATGTTTGAATTCTCCACGAGAGTTATCCCATTCCAAAATCTGTCCAGGACTATCATACCTTTCAGCCCCTGAAACTAGCACCATCTCTGCCAGCCCTGATGCAATGTAGGAATATGCAGATACTATAGAATTCGTGCCTGAATTACATAAACTCTCAATACTATGAGAGATTTTTGGCTGAATTCCAGTCATTTCTGAGAGAATTGGTGACAGATATTTGGAATTGTTATTTGTAGATACCAAAACTGCATCAACATCTTCTCGATTAATTTGAGAGTTATTTCTAAAAAGTTCCTTTGCAGAATCTAATAATACGGATTCAATTTTTTTATCCTCTTTTGTAAAGGGTGTTATTCCATATCCTGCAATTCCTACTTTGTTCATATTATTCATCCAAAAATGTCTTCTTAAATAATCTAAATGAATCCATGGTATTTCCTATAGGATTAAATTGCAAAATAGGTTGATCAATTCCTATATCAATAAAACTTGTTAACTGCTTTTTACATTCATCAGGGGAGCCCGATATTGCAAGTGACTGAAGCATTGAATCAGTAACTAATTCATGATTTGATTTGAATCCTGATTTTTCAAACTCTTCAAAGATATTTGATGTCTCTTTTTTAAAACCATTTTTTGCCAAAAATTTTCGATAAATATCCCCCACTGAAATATAAAATGCAATTGTTTTCTTTGCTCTATCAATTGCTTCTTCAGATTTTTCTGAAACACATGTAATCAACTGACATGTAACATCAATTTTCTTCTTTGCTTGCATTTTGGAAATTGTTTGTTTCATTTCATTTAGAGGCCTCAAATAAAAAATCACACCGTCTCCAATATCCCATGCTAAATTAACCATTTTTTCATTTATTGCAGCAAGATAAATTGGAATTTTAGTTCTTTGTGGTTTAATTAGTAATGTAAAATTATTTAATTTGAAAATCTCTCCATCATAGTTTACATGCTTTCCTGACATGACAAGATGAATTACTTCAACATACTCTTTCATTCTTTGTAATGGTTTTTCAAATTTGTAACCATGAAACGATTCAACAATTGGAATGCTACTAGTTCCTAGTCCTAGGATTACTCTCCCATTGGATAATGTATCTACTGTGGCTGCCCCCATTGCTATTGTAGATGGGCTTCGAGAGAAGATGTTGATTATAGATGAGCCTATTTTTTGATTGGTAGTTTTACTTGAAACTGCCCCCAGCATGGAAAAATTCTCCATGCCCCATGTTTCAGGCACCCAAACTGTATCTGTGTTAGTTTTAGAGATAATTTCTGAACATTGTAACACCTCATTTATTGAAAGAAGTGAGCCTAAGCTACATGCAATACGCATGAAATTAGTATAACTTTTGGATATTCTAGTGTATCTGTTTTAGTAATAGGTTAATTTTGATTGAGGCGGAAGATTATGAGAACAGATCACAAGTATAATCATGAGTTTAGAATTGTTCTCAGAAAAACAAACTGAAAAATCAACATTTTGGGATAACGCTACAAAATACGCATCGGTTAGCAAAGATGAACCATTTGTAGAAGAAATAGCATACTGCATGGTTACCTTACACCGTACAGGCGCATAAATTTTAAAATTTTATTTTATTATTTTCTCTACTTCTAATGCGCATTCTTCCATGTCTTTAAATGAATCCACAGAATACCATTTGGCATTTTTGAATTTTACAGTATCCAATATTCCTTTTTTTGCATAATCTGGAAATACTGTTTTTTCAATATCTCCTTTGTCTGGGAGTTCTTTTAGGACTTGTTTTTGTAGATGATAAATCCCTGCATTCATCCACGTATCGGTAATTTCTTTTTTTTCTTTAAAATTAATTATTTTATCACCGTCTGTTTCTAAAATCCCATACTTTGTTCTTAATTCAATTGCAGCAATTGCATTTTTCTTTGTTCCAAGTTTTTTCAAATCAATATTGGTAATGGTGTCTCCATTTATCACAAAAAATGATTTATCTTTGATCAATTTACCTGCTTTTTTAATGGCACCTCCAGTACCCAAAGGTGTTTTTTCAATAGAGAATTTTATTTTTATTCCAATGTCTTTCATATTCAAATGATTTTCAATCATCTCTTGTTTGTATCCTGTACAAATGATTACTTCTGAAATTCCAAATTTTTTTAGATATTTTAATTGCCATTCAATAATTGGTACATTCTTTATTGGAATTAGGGGCTTTGGGACGTAATCTGTTATGGGTCTTAATCTCTTTCCTCTTCCACCAGCCAAAATTATTGCTTTCATAACTTCTTGTCAGATTTTTTAGGTTTTATGTTTTCAGACTCTACGAGTTCATCCATTTTTGTTGCAAATTCATTGTATATTTTTTCAAGATCTTTTAAGGGCATTTCTATCCCCAATAGTTTCATAGTTTTATTCCAAGATTCAATGTATTTTTCATCTTCTAGTCCTTTTCCAAGTGTTTCAGCTATCGAGTGAACTCCTTCTGTTTTACCTAGTGCATAAATTGCAATTTCCTTGTCCGTTAACATGGGTTACTCCTCCTCAATGGGTTCACTAGTGTAATAGTGCAGTTCGGTAAAACATTCAGGGCAAAATGGGAAATCTATCTTTGATTTTTTCATGATGTTTTACCTTCTTCAGTTATGTTGTAATGTAATTCTGTATAGCATTCTTTACAGTAACTTTCTTCATTTGTGTGATCACAATCATATACCTTATTGACATCATTTTCACATTTTGCACAAGTTGGCATTGTTTATCGATTAAGATTTGACTATCTTAATTGCTCCCAAAGCAATTTGGAAAATTGCCGGAGCAAATAGCATTATTGGATTTCTTTCAACACCTTCTGGTGCGGGAGTCATTACCATTGCAAGTCCACCAATTAGAATTAAAATACCTGATACGATAATCAAACCTCCTAATCCTTTTGATGGTTTTTTAATAGATATGAAAAATGCAATGATTGGTAAAATAATTGCCGGACCGCCTAGTCCTGCGCCTCTTTGCATATCATCTAATGGTAAAAATCCATCGCCATCAGCACTGCTCATAGCAACAGCGACATCTGCACCATATAACACAAGTAATCCTATGGATATTCCTGCAAGTATCATTGATGCCTTTAGTAACATGATTTTGTTCACTATTTACAATTAATAAACTAATCAGATGATTTGACAGTTAATTTTGGTAAAAGTAGTTGTACTTTATTCAAAAGATCATGTGTGGATTCCCCATTAATTCCGATTATGTTAACATGACCCAATTTTCGTAAAGGCTTGGAAATTTTTTTGCCATACATTTTCAAAAATACTCCTGGTTCAGATACGTTCAGAGGCAAATACTCTCCTGTAAAACTACTATCTCCTAAAATATTGTACATTATTGAATTATGAATTAATCTGGTACTTCCCAATTCTAACCCCAGAATTGCTCGCAAATGCTGTTCAAATTGTGACGTTTCACTTGATTGCAGTGTATGATGGCCTGAATTGTGCACCCTTGGTGCAATTTCATTAATTACTACTTCTTCATCTTTAGTTACAAACATCTCTATTCCAAAAATACCTGCACCCTTTAGCACAGACATTGTTTTCTCTGCTATCTCTTCAGCTTTTTTTGCTATACTATCAGAAACTCGAGCAGGTGCAATAGTTTCCCGTAGAATATTTTCGTGATGGATATTTTCAACAAGAGGATATGTTTTGATTTGACCCTTTGTGTTTCTTGAGGCAATTACTGATACTTCCATTCTAAATGGAACAAACTTTTCTAAAAGGAGAGGCTGTCCTTTGAAATAATCGTATGCTGTTTGAATATCATCCTCAGAATTTATTTTAAAATTTCCTCTACCATCATATGCATCTCTTCTAGCTTTTAGCATGGTTGGAATGCCAAATTTTTTTACTCCTTCTTTTACGTCTTCAATATTTTTTATTTCGATAAATTCTGGAACTGGAATTTTATTTTCTTGTAAAAATGATTTTTGCAAAAATTTGTCTTGAATGATTTTTAATGTTTCAGGAGATGGATTGATTTCAGCTTTGTCTTGAACTGATTTTAATACATCGCTATCGCCTGATTCAATTTCATAGGTGATGATATCGGATTTATTTGCAAGTTCAATTATGGCATCTTTATCTTTAAAATCTGCTATGATTTGAGTTGCTCCAACTTGGGCTGCAGGACAGTTTTCAGTAGGATCTAAAACTATGATTTCTGATATTTCATCAGGCATTTTCTTTGCAGCTTCTGCAATCATCATTCCTAATTGTCCGCCCCCAATTATTCCCAAAACTTTTGGCATTACCAAATTGATGATTTTGGATTAAAAATATCTAATGCTAATCTGAATTATCTAGGTTAGCAAAGTAAATTGGATGTGTTTCTTTTTTAACGCATCAATTAGTAACTGGGCTTGTTCTTTTCCTTGTGTTTCCAGACTAAGGGTTACTCCAGCAGATCCGGCATTAATTTCAGAACTTAGTCTATCGTGTACTACCTCTACAATATTGGCATTAGCTAGAGTTATCTCATCAACAATTTCTTTGAATGCACCAGGCCTATCAGGCAATAATACTGATAATTTGAGTAGACGGCCCATGGCTGCAAGTCCCTTGTCTACAATTTGACCTAATAGATACATGTCTACATTACCTCCTGCTAAAACTGCCACAACTTTTTTTCCGATGGCTGGTTTTTTTGAAATCAAGTAAGCCAAACTTGAGGCACCTGCAGGCTCTACTACAAATTTCATTCTTTCCATTAACAGAAACATTGCCTTTGTAATTTCTACATCATCGACTAGAACTATCTCATCAATGAGTTCCTTGATTACTGAGAATGTTAGTTGCCCTGGAACTTTTACGGATATTCCATCTGCAATTGTTCTTTCCCCTCCACTAGAAGTAATTGATCCTGTTTTCACAGAATCATACATTGAAGGAAATGATTTTGATTGTACACCAATTACTTTGATTTGAGGATTTTTTTCCTTGATTGCAATTAAAGTTCCAGCTGCCAATCCTCCTCCTCCTATTGGAAGATAAATTTCATCTACATCTGGTAGGTCCTCTAGTATTTCAAGTCCAATGACACCCTGAGCTGCTATTATTTGGGGGTCATCAAATGCATGTATCATGGTAGCACCAGTTTCTTTGGCAATTTCTTTTGCCTTACTTGATGATTCATCATAGTTTATTCCCTCCAAGATAACATTGGCACCATATCCTCTTGTTGCTGCTACTTTTGCAGGTGATGCATTTTTTGGCATTACAATTGTACAAGGTATTTTTTCTAATTCAGAAGCAAATGCAACTCCTTGTGCATGATTTCCTGCAGATGCTGCAACAACACCATGTTTCTTCTCTTCATCTGATAATGATTTTATTTTAAAATAAGCTCCACGAATTTTAAACGAACCTGTTTTTTGCCTAAATTCTGCTTTGAGGTAAATATCAGAACCAGTTAATTCACTAAATGTAGGTGAGTGGATTAGAGGGGTTTTCTTTATCTCATGTCCACGCAATGAATTTGCTGCAAGTATGTCCTCATATGATGGGTTCATTGGAAATGTTGCTAGTGATTCGGTGTATTTGACTTCTTCTATACAAAATTTGCATTTTTAGTCAAATTTTATGCGTAAATTTTGAGGAACGGGTAAATAGTTAGTAATGGATCTTGAAACTATCCAGGAGCCGGAACTCCCCTTTGAGATAATATCTCATTTTCCGGTTTCTTGGTTTATTATTGTAATTGAATTACCTTTTCTAATTCTGACAAGCGTTTCAAAATATTTTCTTTTACAGAATCAGACATTTTTCTAGGATCAAATACACCTTCACGATTACCGTTTTTAATAAATTCTAAATCCAAAGTTAACAAACATCCTTCTTCACCTGCTACTAATCGAGGATCATCTATCAAAACATTTGACGTTTGATATGTTTCAAGTAATAATGAATCAAGTTCAGAAAATAGTTTAGATTTTTTTTCAGATAATTCTTGAAAATCTACTCCTGCATCCTTTTGAATTTCTGCAAAAACTTTTTCTCTAAATTCATCATTTTCATAAAACACTTCAAATAATTTTTGATGATCAAAATCCTTGTAACCCATCTCTTTTAATTTATTTAATACAATTTGATCACTGTTATCTGAGAGTTGCTCTTGTTCATTTTTTGTCAAATCTACAATTTGAGCTAATTCTTTTTGGCAATCAATAACTCTTTGATCTGGTTTGTAATACAGTAAAACATGGAATTGTAATGATAAATGCCCTGATATCAAATAACTACCTTCTTTGATTTCAAATTTTGTAAAAATTCTTCTAACATCTTGATTGTTTGTTACTGAAACATCTTGTAAAGACCACTCCTTTAGGGAATCATTAATTTTTTGAAAATACCCTGATACTAATTTAGGATCAAATGTTTTTTGGTCTGTAATAGTAGAATCCCCCATCATAACTTTGACATCGATCATTTTTGTCAATTCGATCATTTTTGGGAGATATGATTTTTGAATAGATTCATTTTTTTCATTTAATAATTGAATGAATTCATTAGAAGATCTTGAACCTAATCGCACAAGAAATATGAAATAATTACTCTCCTTAAACCTTCATCCTTAAATTAAATAGATTGAATGGTAATACTAGGCATGAGTTCAACTGACATTCTCTGTGAATTTTGTGAAGTCATAGTTGTAGAATACTATCATGATGGATACAAGGGGAAGAGGGGCAAATGCCCAAAATGTCATGTTGATTTTCCCTTAGACTGAGGCAATATTATGAGTGATGATAAAAAAGAAAAAGATCATGAGCAAAAAAAAATAGATCAAGGCATCAATGTTGTAGATATGCTACTTAGTAAAAACAAGAATCAAATTTTAGATTCTGAAACTATGATTTTAGAAACTCAAAAACGGGTTTGGGGAGCTCTCAAAAAAGGTTATGAGTACAGTGGACTAATTGATGAATCAGATGCATTTCTAAGAAAAAATGTTTATTCAAAATTAGACATGGCTGTTCTCTATGTAGATTTGGTAGGGTCTACAACAATGACTTTGGAAATGCCTGCTGAAAAAATTGCAATTATCATTAGTTCATTTTCTCAAGAAATGGCGTCAGTGATTCGACAACATCATGGATATGTTTTGAAATTTGTTGGAGATGCAGTAATTGGATATTTTGTAGGAGAAGGTATGATTGTAGCAGATAATGCGGTAAATTGTGCAAAAACCATGATATCAGTAATTCAAAAAGGAATTAATCCAATTTTAGACCAGTACGACTATCCTGATTTGATGGTTAAAGTTGGACTTGATTTTGGCCAAAACATCGTAGTGCGATATGGAGCAGATGTTGAAAATTCTCATGTAGATTTGATGGGTCCTGCAATGAATATTGCAGCAAAAATACAAAACATGGCAAAGCCAAATCAGATTTTGATTGGAAGTGATGTATATCAAAAATTACATCCAAAAACCCAAGAAAAATTCTCTCAGGTAGTATGGAAAAAAGAGGAATGGAGATACCATTCTAGAATAACCGGCGAACTTTACAAAGTCTTTGAATATAGAGGATAATCTAATCTAAAAATTATACTGTAAATTTATCAGGACACTCTACATGTTCGTAATGATGTTCAGTGAATTTTTCTTGAACTACATAAATCACAATCTTATGTAGATCCTTTTCTTCAATGTTTTTTTTACATCTCAAACATGATTTTTTTGATTCTTCCATGCGTACCAGCGATCCAAAGTAGGAATCTATAAGGATCTGCGATCAGCTCAAGTTGAGCTAAAACACCTGAAATTTAACTAAAGAGTATATCAAATGACTAAAGCAAGCCACAAATATAGCAAAAATCGAGTATATCCATGGATAATATGGTAGCAAATCACCTAAGGGACCTTTATGGATTGAATCCCAATATTCCACATGTGGCATTCCAATTTCCTAGATTGCCACCAGGATTGTCAAATCCCATGTTCAAAAATCATGAAAATCCTATGAAAGAGCAATTTTTACGTAATGCTGAAACAATTACCCAGAAACTACAAGGGTTTCAACACATGTATCAGCAATATGCTGCAGGTTTGCTTACAATGAATTCAACAGTAATACCACCAGGACATCCTGCATACACAAGACAAAATTCTATTGAAACTCTTCAAACTGAAAATGACAAGCTCATTAAAGAAAACTTGGAATTGAAGAAAAAATTAGAGAGACAGACAAAATAAAATTTCCTAGTTCTAAAAAATACAACTATTCAATAGCCTTATTAATTTCGAAAAATCAGTTTGTTTATGGTTAAAACTCCTGCAGATAAATGGAAAGATACTGTAATAAAATATAGAAAGCAATGTCAAAAGATTTTAGACATTTCTAAAAGTGTAAGATATGCAGGAATTGTTAATGCATATGGTAGAACATTAACAGGAATGATTAAACCCAATTTGAAACCACTTTTACAATCTGAAGATTTCAAAAATGAATTATTTGTAATTTCTACATTAATTTCATTGAGAAGAAATTCAGTTGATGCAATTGGTAAGTTGGAGCATGTAATATTACAACATCAAAAAATCACAATTTTGATTTTGCACAAAAATGACATTACATACTATGTATCAATAGATAGAAAAGAAAAAGGCTTAGAGAAGATTATCTCTTCAATCCAAAAGACAATCTAAGCTGGTGTAAATCCTTGATATCCGCCTGTTTGTTGATCTTTATCTTCAAAGATAGGTTCGAATAACGAAATAAGATAGCCATCAGGATCTAAAATTATTGCATTTTTTCCTGCATCTTTTTCAATTATATCACGATGAATGGTGACACCTTTTTCTTTTAATTCATCAACAGCAGATTGTACATCGCCAACAAGGAATCCAATTGTAATCCCATTGTCAATAGAATCGCCAACATGCTGTGCTGTTAACGATGCGGGATGTAAACTCAATAGAGCACCAGAAGTACCCAAATCAATCCAGGATCTTCTCTGACTTCTTATTGGAAGACCTATGATTTCATTGTAAAACTGTAGGGATTTGTCAATGTCTTTAACTGCTAAAATTACATTGCCTACTTTTTTGATGTTCACAGATATACTAACTAGAAGTTCTTTAAATCCATTGCGTCATTGAACTTCAACCATAGTTTCAGTTCTATCTACACCATTAATTCTCTGAATTTGATTTGCTACCTCTTTTATCTCAAGTAACTCTTTAACATCAATTATGGCAACAGCGTCAAATTGACCACTTGTAGGAAAGGAATCTGCAACAGAAGATATTTTTTTTAATCTTGCAGCAATTAGTTTTTTTGGAGATTTAACCAAAATTATTGCTCTTACCATCCCATGTTAACCTCCACTTCAATCAGAGTTTCGGTGGTAACAATATCTTTGATTTTTTTAAAATCAATTACCATACTGTTAATTTCATCAATATTGCCTTGTAAAAGAACACTGATGTCTGCTCGACCTGCAACTACCATGATTTGTTTTACAATTTTTCTTTTCTTTTTCAATATGGCTACAACAGAATCTACTTTTCCAGGTTTTACTGTAATTAAACACAGAGCACGCATAATTTGTGTACGTCACCGGATCGGATAAAGATTCCTAGTCAAATGCTTCTTGAGAGCGAGCTTCTTCAAGATAAGCTCGTCTTTCTTCATTGACTTTCTCTTGATCAATTTCAATATCATCATCAACTATGACAATTCCCAAATCTTCAGAAGGAGCCTCATTTGGTTTCTTAGATTTTGCTTTGGATTTGGTTGTTTTTGCTTTGGTTACTTTTGCTTTGGTTGTTTTTGCTTTGGTTGTTTTTGCTTTGGTTACTTTTTTTTCAGTTGATTTTTTTGCAGTTTTTTTTGCAACTTTTTTTTCAGCCATGAATGTCGAAATTCAAGAGGCAGGGTGGTTTTTAAAGATTATGCAGAATAAAAATGAAAGATCTAAATCGATCAACTAGGCCATCTGAGTCAATAATTAACACATGATGGGCTTTATCATTAATTGATCTGCAAGATTTCTATCGGAGGTGAAAATGACATAGCAACATTAGCAGATTACCAAACAATTGGAGATAGTGCATCTTTGGCAAAAATAGGAGATCAGCCATTCACAATAACATTTGTTGAAGATTCAGATTATACCCAAGGTGAAAATATCACCAAAGGGGTAAAAATCACTACTAAAGAGGTGTTTGAAGTAGATGGAAATCATTGTAACAAATTCCATACTACCAGAGTAGCCATAGTTAACAGATTCAAAAACGAGAAACTACGTGAAGATGTTAACATAAAACAAATTCCTTTAGGGCCCGTAAAGTGCATCTCTGAAAAATCAGCATCTGGGAAGAATTTCTTTAACCTAGTAGATGCATAATATTGAATTGTGGAAAGGTTTTCCACCTTCTCTTTATTTCTAAAGAAAAGGGAATAAAATGAAAACCAATACCAGTACGGCAAATATCTACTTAACACTATTGTAATTTTAAAAAATTACTGACAAACATCTCAAGCAATTTGTTAAATTGATTGCAATGTAAGAAATAGTATGATTCCAAAGATATCGGTTATTGTGGCCATATGCAGTATTCCATTAATTTTGATTATCCTTATTCCTCAAGCAGAAATTGACTGCACAGGGGATGCAATGTGTCTAAAGGGAAAAGTGACAAAAATCATAGATGGAGATACTCTGGATGTAGGGGATACACGAGTAAGATTGGCACTCACTTCTACTCCTGAACTAGATGATTTAGGAGGTATAGAATCAAAAAAATTTGTAGAGGAAAAGTGTCCTGTAAATTCAGATGTCTTGGTAGATGAGGATGATGGTCAGATTGAAGGGAGTTATGGAAGAGTCATTGGAAAGGTATTTTGTCAAGGCATCTTGCTTAATGAAGAAATTTTAGAAAAAGAATACGGGGAGATCAATACAATTCATTGCTTTGAAAGTGAATTCAAAGAAGAACCCTGGGCCAAAAAATTTGGATGTTAGTAAAACAGTGCCGCGGGCGGGATTTGAACGCGCGACAGCCCGGTCTTCAGCCGAGTGCTCTCCCAGGCTGAGCTACCACGGCACTTAGAAAAAAAGGATAATGTTGAGGAATTAAAGTTTGTCTTTTTAGATCTTCCAGGGAATATCTTCAACATTATTTCGTTTATTGATTAAACGGCCCATTACAAAAAACAAATCAGATAGCCGATTAAGATATTTGATGCAATTTGAGTTAATTTCATCTTTTTCACTTAATTGAACTGTTTTAGATTCTGCTCTTCTCACGACTGTTCTAACATGATGTAATTGTGCAGCAGAAGGGTCACCACCAGGCAAAATAAAATTAGTCAATGGAGGCAATTCTAATTCAAATTTATCAATATATTTTTCTAATTTTTCAATCATATCTAGAGATACTCTATTTTTCACATCATTGAGATTTGGATTCGAAAGATCAGCCCCTACTAAAAAGAGATCATTTTGAATTTCAGTTAAAACTGAACTAATATCCTCATCTAGAGAATTACTCAAAACAACTCCTAAAGCAGCATTTGCTTCATCAACTGTACCATAGGATATGATTCTTGGATGGGATTTTGATATTCTATAATTTCCTTGTAAACCCGTATTTCCATCATCGCCAGTTTTTGTATAAATTTTCAATACTCTGTTATTTTTGAAATAACTATTATGTTATTCGAAATCAAAGAATCTGAAAATTCATTAGTAGAAAATATCACACAGTCCATAACGCCATGATAATTGATTTTTTCAAAACCGCTGCTAATCTTAAGAAAGTTGATAGACAAGGATGGGTGGACAAGCTATCTATCGATAACCCTGAGTCAGTAGCTGATCATTCATACTCTATGGCCATAATGGGCATGGTTTTATCTGACTTGGAAAATTACAATTCAGAAAAAGTTCTAAAGATGATTTTGCTTCACGATTTAGCAGAGGCTGAAATTGGAGATTATACACCAGGACAAATATCAGCTGTGAAGAAAAATGAACTTGAAAATAATGCAATTTCAAAAATTTTCGAGAATTTACCAGAATCTGTAAAATCTCAATATCAGAAAATCTGGAATCAGTACCAAGAAAATAAAACACCCGAATCCGAGCTAGTCCACCAGATTGATAAATTGGAGATGGTTCTTCAAGCAAAACTCTATGAAAAGGACGGGTATTCAAAGGAAAAATTACAGTCATTTATTGAATCAGCTAAACAAGAAATTACAAATCCAAAATTAAAAGAATTATTTACAAAGATCATTGAGGATAATTAAAGAAATGTCAGATACTGAAAAAGATGAATTAATTGAAGCTCAAAAACAAGTGATTGGAATTTTATTTGAAGTGGTAAAAAGATTGCAGGCAAATAATGATCTTGATGAAGAGTATTTTCAAATTATTGCAAAGGATGAAAAAAATGAAACTAGAATTAATGAGATTCAAAATGAAAGAAATGAAAATGCAAAAATTGTCGGTAGATTACTAGAGCAATTAGAAACTTAATTTCCACAACCGCAATCATCATCAGATATAATTCTCAGATGAGCAGTCTGCTGATATTTGTCTTGGACATAATTTGCAAGATTGACTATTCGAATTCGGGGTTCTCTAGTAGTCCAATTGCCTTCATTTTCAAACCAAAATTCTATCTCATCAAGATCATAGCGTTCATTTTGCTCTACCAAGCCTTTGAAGATTAATTTTATTTCATCAATTTCAGATTCAGTTAATTTTGACTTGTCTTCAACCATAGTGGTAATTTCATTTAATTTTATTATCACATTATTTGTTAGAGGCATAATTTTTGATATATTCAGATTCTATAACAATCTTTAGAAGAAAAATTGTTATAGCAATCAGAATCTTTGGAAATCATGCAATATTTTCAGGCTTTAAAATTAGGTCAAAAAAGAGTTGCAGAAGCACGTGAATACCTCAATACGTTAACTGATGGTAAAGCAATGCCAGCATTAGCATTATCAGACACTAAATCCAATGTTTGGGCCCCCGTTGGAGAGGAGAATTTGTATGCATTTGTCGACGAGTCTGCAGGTTTTGTGCTAACTGACAGCAGTGGATATATTCTTGCACTGGTGGATAAGACAGGTTCGTCTAAAACAATAGTTCAAGGGGTAACAAAACAACAAAAGGAGATTTTAGAAAAAGCATTTGAAAATGACAATATTCCAAAATTTGAGGGTAAAGTAATCTTACCTGTATAGTCTCAAGAAAAAAACGTAAGCTTTAGTTATGATATAATTTACAATAATAAAATGAGCAAATTCTCGCAAGAAATTGAAGTCGGAGGTCATTTGATTGATTCTTCAATTTTAACCAAAATATTTGATAAAATCATGGACTTGCATGGAGAATTTCAAGTAGAAGAGATTGAGATTGGAAAAAAGAAAGGAGATCAGTCATTTGCAAGATTGCTAATTTCAGGTAAAAATCAAAAACACCTAGATGAGCTTTTAGAAACAGTTTATCGTCTAGGGGCAGTATCAAAAATTCAAAAACAGATCAAACTAAAAAAATCCCCAAAAAATTATGTAATGCCAGACAACTTTTACAGTACTACCAATAACCACACAACAATTTTTCACAAGGGCAAATGGATTTCAGTTGAAAATATGATGATGGACAAGTGTATTGTTGTAAAAGGAAACAGAGCATTTTGTGTTCCAGTAAGAGATGTAAAAAAAGGAGACCAAGTAATTGTTGGAGAAGACGGTATCAAAATTACACCACCTGAGCGTCCAAGAGAAGGGGTTAATGTTTTCGAATTTATGGGAAGTTCCAGTTCCAGTGAAAGGCCAACTCAACATATTGCAAAAAAAGTTGCAGATGATATTTACAATACCAAAAAGAATGGCGGAAAAATCGTCATAGTTGGGGGTCCTGCAATTGTTCATACTGGAGCAGATGATGCAGTATCCTATTTGATAAAATCAGGATATATTGATGGATTGTTAGCAGGTAATGCTCTTGCAGTTCATGATATAGAATATGCCACACTTGGAACATCTCTTGGGATGAATGTTCATGATGCTACCCTTGCATACCATGGACATCGAAATCATATGGATACCATTAACGCAGTTTTCAAATCTGGCTCTATTGCAAATATGGTTAAAACAAAAAAACTCACCAAGGGAATAATGTACGAGTGTGTAAAGAACAAAGTTCCATTTGTTTTGGCAGGATCAATTAGGGATGATGGACCATTACCAGATGTTATTACTGATGTGGCACAAGCTCAACGTGAATACAAAAAAGTGCTAAAAGACGCCAGTATGGTGATAATGATTTCTACAATGCTTCATTCAATAGCCACTGGAAATATGCTTCCAGCAAACGTCAAAGTAATTGTTGTAGATATCAGTCAACCAACAGTTACAAAACTAATGGATAGAGGAACTTGGCAAGCTTTAGGAATAGTATCTGATGTTGGAGCATTCCTACCAATGGTTGCACAGCAAATTAAGAACAAAAAATAATCATGGCGACAGTCTAGGATGTCGTATACTGATACCATCTGTACCTATTTCAAAGAGATGAATTTGCTCACTGTTTTTTATTCCACGCATTTTTGTTATCTGAATTGATCTTTCCATAGAATCCCCTACCCTTTCATGTAACAAATGTATGATTCCAGAAGTTGCAAACCATTCCAAGGGTACTTCGTCTTCAGATTCCTCTGAAAGAATTAAACTTGCAATGCCAAAATTCTCCAAAGCCTGAATCATTCCCTGCAATCCCTGCCTCATGTGGAATTTATCAGAATACTGTAAAGTGAGAATTGTAATAGAATCAATTACGACTCTTTTTGCACCTACTCTTTTAACGGCACTGAGAATTAATTTTGTCAGATGCTCAAATGGCAATTGCTCACCTCTATACAATGAATCATCTTTTCCAATGGCGCCATCTTCAATTTTGAAGGGTCTTGCATCAATCATCATCATTTTCTCATTAGAAATCAAATTATCAAAGTCCCATCCAAAAGATTTAGAGTCATTTTTGATATCCTCAATATTTTGAGATAGCGAGATGTATACTCCATTTTCATCAAAGTCATTAGCGCCTGAATAGAGAAATTGCAAGGCAAAGGTGGTCTTTCCACTGCCAGGAGGGCCAGATACTGTAACTGTACGATTTTTCTTCAAACCCCCTGATACAATAGTGTCTAATCCGGGAATTCCTGTCTTTACTTTGGAATATGTTGCATCCATGTCTATAGAAAATAACTGAAATTTTCTATATAAACAGGGAGACTAGTTGAGGTCTTACAAAATTACTTTTGATTACAAATGAGTATTCTTGGAATTTTTCCAAAGAGACTCAAAGAGTAACTTCATTGAATATACCATGGATTTTGAGTTGGTCCACATTGCAAATAGTTCCTCTGTAGAGTTTGCATTCTTAGTAAAGAACAACATTTCACCCCCGTCCTTGATGATAAAGCACAGATGATTTTCAATGTCCTTGCCTAATTTTTTGACATTCTTTCTATCAAGATCATCGAAGATGTATGTGGTTTTATCAGTACATGCACTTAGTAATCTAAAGTCTTGTTTTGATTTTACAAATGATTCTAGGAAATCCCCATGGTATAGTTTGAGATAATCTTTCTCAGAGCCTAGAATCAAAAATTCATCATTATAACTGTCAGTCATTTCTGTAATTTTTGAATGTATTTGGTTGGAGCCTTGAAGCATCTGGAATTTCTCTTCTACCTCTTCTTCTACTGCATCAAAAGCAGGAATATCCTCCCATAATTCAGACAGACCTTTCTCCATCTGCTCTAATGATTTTACACGTTCTTTTTCAGAATTTACTAGAATCCAAATTGCCTTGCTTAATGGTAATGCAGTGAATTGAATTGGGTGTTGGAATGTTGCTGAAACAATTCCCTTATTTTGTAATGCAGATAGCAAGTGATAGGTTTCAGTTCTAGGTAGTTTCAATGCTTTGCAAACTTCAGGGGCAGTCTTTGCACCATACTTTCCAAGGTAGATGAATACCTTGCTTTGATTAGATGTTAAACCATATTGCAGTAATTCTGTTTGAACTTTTTCAACAGATAGTTTGTATTCATACATCTGTGAATCAGGTGTAGAGTCAAATACTGATGTTTGTGTTGTTTCTTTTGCCATGTTTTTTCAGGATCATCCGTTAGAAAATAGTAGATAATATTGTGATATAGCTAAATTTGTTAGATCGAATTGATCGTTTTGGTCAATTTTTTGACATGATTTTTGATTGAAAATAGGCATAAAATACGTATTATACGCCTATTTTTACAATATTTTCTACAGGAATGGCATTGCCTGAATAGATCGATTTATGGCTGAATTTTTTACGTACACCAGCAGATTTCAAAAAAGCTAGCTCCAAAATACCTTCAGCACCTCTAAACACGATACAGCCCATGTCTTCTTTGAGGCCCTTTTCAATTACATTGTTTAATGTAGCCAAGGTTCTTTGAAGATTTTCTAATCTTGCTTTTAGTTCCTCAATTGCTTTAAAGTATAGTTCTAGTTCTCCCTTTAATCCAATTCCATTATAGACTAGAATCATCTCATCAAGATTATACCATTTATCACTAGTTTTTCGTTTTGATTTCTTTTTCTTTTCTCGACTTTTCTTTTCTTTAGGTTTTTTATCCTTTGACTTTTTTCCATCAGATTCTTCATCAGATTCCTCATCAGATTCTTCATCAGATTCCTCATCAGTGTTTTCATCTGCTTTTACATCTGTCTTCTTTTTTGAGGGTTTTTCATTTATTTCAACACCAAGTTTTTCTTTTAGTGCTAAAAATTCAGGGTCATCAGAGGATTCTTCCTCGTTAATTCTGATTTTCTCACCTAGTAAATTGGAATATTCTGCTATTGTATTTTCAGTGTCTTCAATTTCTTTTTCCAAATTTCTTTTTACTGCATTGACAGAATT
>DATHYS010000004.1:0-43012 GCA_035458995.1 Candidatus Nitrosopumilus sp. | reverse complement strand
ACGCATTCCAAAAGTTATCAACTTTGGAGAAAATGCACTTGGTGAAACAGAGTATCCAAAAAATGCCCTAATTGTCACAACAGTTCCTCCTGAACTTTCTGACAAATGGATTGCAAGAATGGGGATTAAGGATTACATGTTATATGATCAAGTAAAACCTGAACCATCAATCGATGACGTCAATGCTGTTAATTCACAATTCAAAGACAAAGATCCATCATGTCTAATCGGACTTGGTGGTGGAAGTTCAATGGATGTAGTAAAATATGCTGCACCTGAGATGAAAAAAGAAAAAATCTTAATTCCAACTACATTTGGAACTGGAGCTGAAATGACAACTTATTGCGTTCTCAAATTTGATGGTAAAAAGAAATTGTTACGTGAAGACAGATTTCTAGCTGATATGGCAGTTGTAGATTCATACTTCTTAGAAGGAACTCCGCAACAAGTCATAAACAATTCTGTCTGTGATGCATGTGCTCAAGCAACCGAAGGCTATGATAGCAAACTCGGTAATGACTTGACAAGAACTCTATGTAAACAAGCATTTGAGATTCTTTATGATGCAATTATGAATGACAAACCAGAAAACTATCCTTATGGATCAATGTTATCTGGAATGGGATTTGGTAATTGTTCAACAACTCTTGGACATGCATTGTCCTATGTGTTCTCAAATGAAGGTGTACCTCATGGATACTCATTATCTTCTTGTACCACCGTTGCACACAAGCATAACAAGTCAATCTTCTATGATAGATTCAAAGAGGCTATGGAAAAACTTGGCTTTGATAAACTAGAACTCAAAGCTGATGTTTCAGAAGCTGCAGATACCGTAATGACTGATAAAGGACATTTGGATCCAAATCCAATTCCAATATCAAAAGACGATGTTGTAAAATGTCTTGAAGATATCAAAGCAGGTAATTTGTAAAAAATTCAATATTTTTTACTTTTTTTCTATTTTCTTGATAAACTGCGAAATTGGCAGCTTGATGAAACTTTTTATTCTAATACTCTTAGGTAATTGTACTTGGCTTCAAAACAACTCAAATTTGGTATTCAAAATGGACTAAATGTAGCAAGGGCTGGTTACACTGAAGACCAAATTTTGACTGCATGTATTCTTGCTGATAAGACAGGTTATGATTCAATTTTCTATATGGACCACACAAATGTCCCACAATGGAAAAATGCCACTGTTCTTGATCCTTGGGTGATGTTATCTGCAATTGCTGCAGTAACAAGTAATGTTGAGTTGGGAACTTGTGTAACTGATGCAATTAGAAGACATCCTTCAAACATTGCACTAGCTGCAATTACTTTAGACAGGGTATCCAAAGGTAGAGCAATTTTAGGTATTGGTGCAGGTGAGGCACAGAATCTTAAAGAATTTTGTATTCCATTTGAAAAACCAGTTTCAAAATGGGAAGAGCAAATTGAAACTATTCATACTTTGTACAAATCAACACCTGATAACACTGTAGATTACAAGGGAAAATATTATCAACTTGAAGGCGCATGTTTGCAAGCCGCTCCAATTAGAAAACCACGTCCTCCAACTTACATGGCATCTGGTGGTAAACGTACACTTGCATTAACAGGTAAACTAGGTGATGGATGGTTGCCAATCGGTTACACTCCTGAACTCTTTGAAGATCACAGAAAACAAATCGAAGTTTCTATGGACACAAACAACAGAACTCAGGAAGAAAAAGATAACTTCCAAATGGCTTTGGATATTGATGTCTACTTTTCTGATGATGCAGAAGCTTCTTGGGCTAAAATGAAAGAGGCTGTTAAAGTTAGTTTATTCAAGCCTGAGATTTTGAGAGTTCACGGATTAAAAGAAATTGAAGGATTTGATTTCGTAAAATACTTTACAGAATATTCAATGTCTGATCAGAGTTGGATTGTAAAGATGAGAGAAGCTGCAACAAAAATTCCTGATGCTGTTGCCCGTTCATCAACTGCAGTTGGAACTCCTGAAGATATGATTCCTGTATTTGAAAGATTCATGGATGCTGGTGTGAATCACTTTGTAATTAGATTCTGGGGTAAGAATTACTTTGGCTCTATTGATAAATTTGCAAGTCATGTAATGCCTGCATTACGTGCTAGAGCAAAACAATAACCATTCTACACTGTAAAACACACAGCAAATCATTTAGTATACTTGTTCTTAGAATTTATCATGGATGAAGACCTTCCTGAATCTGTAAAAAAATGTCTTGACATTTTAGAAGAAAATGTGGAAATCTTGGCAAACCTAGAATATGATTTGGATGACGAAAAGGAAGATGAAATTACTCCTGATATGGAATTACATAATCTGTATGATATGACTGAGGATGTTGCAGAATCTGCAAAATTAAAACGTGCAGAATCTAATTTTGCACGACGTCAAGCAGAAGATTCTTTATGATTTAGTGTCTGCTAGTCTTTGTTTTTGTAAGTAATTTTGCCTTGCGTTTGTTTTTCTGTTTCTCCAATCTCTTTCTAGTTCGTTCAGTTGCATTTGTTGAACCCTGAATGATTTTTGTTTTACTTCCATCTCTTAACATAATTTCTTTGCCTTTGAATCGAAATTCCACATCTCTGCATTTGATGTAATATTTTCTGAGACAAAAAAATATTCTGTTATTTGTCCCATGCATTTCTTTTACTTCTTTTGTCTTCTTTAATTCATTGAGAATATTTCGCAACAATCCTTTATCGATGTCTGTAATTCTATGTAATTCTCTAAACCAGATGAATCTTGACTCTGAACCCCATTCTTCTAGAAGTTCTAGAATAACCTTGGTGGCTTCTTCTCTTTCTTCATCTATTTCGAACATTTACTTGCTGTTCATTTATCCTAAATTTAGCAATTTACATTAATGAAGAAATTGGATGAAAAAAGTCAAGTTTTAGAATGTTATTTGTTTTTGATTATTTTTGTAATTTCATTCTATGAACACAGAATTTAAAACTGAATGTACTGATTTAGAATGCAGAATTTTAGAAATCAAAGAGATGGTCAAAGAATCAGATGAAGAAGAATGATTCTATCTTTTTGATTTTGCTTTTCTTTCCTTGATTCTGGATTTTGTTACTTTAACTGATTGTTTTTGATTATTTTCCATCTTGTTTGCCACTGAATCAATCTGTTTGATTATTTTTGCCTGCAATTCTGGAGAACTAGTTTTTAGTAATTTCTTTTTCAATTTCTTTAATTGATTTGAATATCCTTGAAAGTCATCCCTTAACTCATTCAAGTAAGGATCGTCCATAATGATTTTTAATTTATCTTATATTTTAGGAATTTGAATACTCTGGATTTATAATATTATTTTACCCAATTCCTTTATGCAGTTAACTGGAATTCTTCAAATTAGATCTTATGAGAAAGTAAAAGAATTTCTAAATGAAGAACATGTTGGACGAGTTGCCAGTATTGATGAAAATGGATTTCCTCAGATTATTCCCATGAACTTTGTTTTTCGAAATGATGCAGTTTACATGCATTCTCATGTAAAAGGTGAGAAATTAGATAATATTTCTAGAAATAACAAAGTAGGATTTGAAGCTGACAGAGAACTGGAATTTTTACCTTCTTATTTTGAAGACCCACATAATGCATCGTTAGCTGATACATTGTACATTAGTATTGTAATCAAAGGAATTGCATCTTTTGTTTCTGATAGGGAAGAGAAAACACTGGCACTAAATGGATTGATGGAAAAATATCAGCCTGAAGGACAGTATGATCCAATTCAATCAGATATGAGAGTTTTAGATGCTGTTAGTGTTATCAAAGTTGTTCCACAAACATTGCATGGTAAATACAAAATCGGTCAACACATGAGACCTGATGATAGAATGAGCCTGGCTCAAAAAATTCTAAAGAAAAATTCTCCATCTGCACTTAAAACATTGAAAATAATGGGCTTTGAGGTAACTGATACTGGTTTGAAAATGATTGATGAACCTGTATGGTGATTTTTATCTTGATATCACCATTGCTTTAAATTCAGTTTTCAGGGATTGTATCTGTTGGAACAAATCTCTCAATTTGAATTGGCTTCTGATTATACTCCTACAGGGGATCAACCTCAGGCAATAGATGCGCTAGTTGATGGTGTAAAGAAGGGTGCCGTCCAAACTCTTCTTGGTGTAACTGGCAGTGGTAAAACATTTTCTGTTGCAAATGTTATTGCAAGAACCGGAAAGAATACTCTTGTAATTTCTCACAACAAAACTCTTGCAGCACAACTCTATTCAGAACTAAAACAATTTTTTCCAAAAAACAACGTTGGATATTTTGTATCATACTATGATTACTATCAACCTGAAAGTTATCTTCCACAAACTGATACGTATATCGAAAAAGATACTCAGGTAAATGAAAAAATTGAAAAATTAAGATTAGAAGCCACTGCTATGTTGCTTTCAGGGGAGCCTACAATCATTGTATCTACTGTATCTTGTATCTACTCTCTTGGTAATCCTCGTGATTGGGAAGATTTAGCTATTACAATAAACACTGAGGACGAAATTAAAAGAAGTGAGATTATTCGTAGATTTATCGATGCTAGATATGAAAGAAATGATACTGAAATAGCTCCTGGAAACTTTAGGGTAAAGGGTGATACTATTGACATCACTCCTGCATATTCTGAAGATTTGGTAAGAATTTCTATGTTTGGAGATGAGGTAGAAAAAATTTCTATTTTGGATCATGTCTCCCTGAAAGAAAAAAAGAAAATCCAACAAATGAAAATCTATCCTGCTAAACACTATCTTATTGCAAAAGATGTTAGAGAAAAAGCAGTTAAATCAATTAGAGCTGAATTGAAATCTAGATTACCCGAATTAAATGAATTAGAAAAACAACGGCTTGAGATGAGAACAAAATATGATTTAGAAATGATTGAGGAGTTGGGATATTGTTCTGGAATTGAAAATTATTCAAGACATTTTGATGGAAGAAAGGCTGGTGAAAAGGCCTTCTGTTTAATGGATTTTTTTGGAGATGATTATCTTATGGTAATTGATGAATCTCATGTAACTTTACCCCAACTTCACGGAATGTACAAGGGTGATCATTCAAGAAAAAATGAACTAGTGACATATGGATTTAGATTGCCTAGTGCATTTGATAATCGCCCTTTAAAATTTGAAGAATTTGAAAAATATATTCAAAATACTATTTTTGTTTCAGCAACGCCTTCAGAATATGAGAAAAAAATATCTTCTCAAATTGCCGAGCAACTTGTAAGGCCTACAGGTCTACTTGATCCTCAGATAGAAATCAGACCTACTAAAGACCAGATGGATGATTTAATCAAAGAAATTAACAAAAGATCTGCTAATTCTGAGCGTGTTTTAGTCACTACTTTGACTAAAAGAATGGCTGAAGATTTGGCTGAATATCTATCAAAAAAACAAGTTAGAGTAAGATACATGCATTCAGAAATTGATGGATTACAAAGAACTGAGATTATTCGACAATTACGCCTTGGTGAGTTTGATGTTCTTGTGGGAATTAATCTCCTCAGGGAAGGGCTCGATATTCCAGAAGTTTCCCTAGTTGCGATATTGGATGCAGACAAGGAAGGATTTTTGAGAAATTTTACAAGTTTAATTCAAACATGTGGTAGGGCTGCAAGAAATTCTAATGGAACTGTCATAATGTATGCTGATAAAAATACGCAATCTATGAAAAATGCAATGAGTGAAACTAAACGTCGTAGAGAAAAACAAATGCAATACAATAAAGATCATGGAATTGTGCCTAAAACAATTATCAAATCTGTTCCAGAGCAAGAAGTTGCTTTAGATGATTCAAAACTAAAATCAACTCATGATTTGGCAACTGAAATAATTGATTTAGATGCACAAATGAAAAAATATTCTGAAGAATTAGATTTTGAGCGTGCAATTGAATGTAGAGATAGAATAAAAAGAATAGAAAAGGAGATTGAATTTAAAAATGGTAGAAAATAAACTAAAGATTCGAGGTGCACGACACCACAATCTAAAGAATTTAGACATCGATATCCCAAAAAACAAACTAGTTGTAATTAGTGGTTTGTCTGGTTCTGGTAAATCTACATTAGCTTTTGATACGATTTATGCTGAAGGTCAGAGAAGATATGTTGAATCTCTTTCTGCATATGCTCGTCAATTTTTAGAAATGATGGACAAGCCTGATGTTGATTCTATTGAAGGATTGTCTCCTGCAATTTCTATACAGCAAAAAACCACTAGTAAAAATCCTCGCTCTACAGTTGGAACTACTACTGAAATTTATGATTACATGAGATTATTATTTGCAAGAATTGGAATTCCATACTGTACTAATTGTGGGCGTAAAGTTTCAACTCAATCAATTGAGAGAATTTGTGATTCTGTGCTCAAAGATTTTTCTGGCAAAAAAATCCTAATTCTTGCCCCTATGGTTCAGAGAAAAAAAGGGACCTATGAGAAATTATTTGAGCAAATCAAAAAAGATGGATACTCTAGAATACGCCTAAATGGAGAAATTTTGAGCCTAGATGATGAAATTCCCCCTCTGGATAGACAAAAATGGCACAATATTGAGATTGTAGTTGATAGGATTACTACTGAAAAATCTGAAAGATCAAGACTCTTTGAAGCTATACAAACTGCCATTAAAGCATCCAAAGGTGACGTAATGATTGCAACTGAGAAAACAGAAAAAATTTTCTCACAAAATAATGCCTGTCCTTACTGTGGATTGACTGTAGGTGAATTGGAACCCAGATCTTTTTCATTTAATTCTCCTTTTGGTATGTGTAAAACATGTAATGGATTGGGAGTAAAGATGGAGTTTGATGCAGATTTAGTTGTTCCTGATAAAACTAAATCTATTTTGGATGGCGCAATAGTGCCTTGGAGTGGAAGATTCTCTGCATTTAGACGTCAAGCATTAAGAGCAGTTGGTAAAAAGTTTGGTTTTGATTTGATGACCCCTTTTGATAAAATAAAACCTAAACATCTTAAAATAATTTTACATGGTACAGATGACTTGATTGATTTTACATACCGTTCAAAATCTGGAGATTCATCTTGGCAATCAACAAACACGTTTGAAGGTGTATTGTCAAATTTACAACGTACATTTATGGAAACAGATTCTGAATCCAAACGAGAATGGTTGAAACAATTCATGAGAGATACTCCATGTAACACATGTGCTGGTAAAAAATTAAAACCCGAATCACTTGCAGTAAAAATTAACGAAAAAGGAATTATGGATGTTTGTGATATGTCTATTGATCATTGCTATGATTTCTTTTCTTCACTAAAATTAACTGAAAACGAGCAATACATTGCAAGAGATGTTTTAAAAGAAATTAAAGAACGTCTTGAATTTTTAATGAACGTTGGATTAAACTATCTTACATTAAATCGATTAAGTTCAACTTTGTCTGGTGGTGAATCCCAACGAATAAGATTGGCAACTCAGATTGGTTCTAATTTAACTGGTGTATTGTATGTGCTTGATGAACCTACAATTGGATTACATCAACGAGATAATGCCAGGCTCATTAAAACGCTAAATAAACTACGAAATCTTGGAAATACGGTCATTGTTGTAGAGCATGACGAAGAAGTTATCCGAAATTCAGATTGGATGATAGATTTAGGACCTGGTGCAGGAGTTCATGGTGGAAATGTTGTATTTGAGGGAACTGTGAATCAGATTCTCAAAGATGAACAATCTGTTACTGGTGCATACCTTAAAGACAATTCTTTGATAACTTTGGAAGATAAAATCCGAAATCGTTCTGGTTCATTAACTGTAAAGAATGCATCTGAAAATAATCTAAAAGGAATAGATGTAGAAATTCCTTTGGGACTTTTTGTTTCTATAACTGGTGTATCCGGATCTGGAAAGTCAACACTAATCAATGATATTTTATTAAAATCTCTAGAAAAACATTTTTACAAATCAAATGTTAGGTCTGGAACTCATAAGGAAATTATCGGTTTAGATAATATTGATAAAGTAATTGCCATTGATCAATCTCCAATTGGTAGGACCCCTCGTTCAAATCCTGCAACATACATTGGAGCATTTACCCCAATTAGAGAACTTTATGCCAATACTGAATTATCAAAAGAACGTGGATATGCGCCTGGGCAATTTTCCTTCAATGTAGCTGATGGCAGATGTTTTGCTTGTGATGGAGATGGAGTTAAACAAATTGAAATGCAGTTCCTATCTGATGTTTACGTAAAATGTGATGAATGTAAGGGAAAACGATACAACACTGAAACATTATCTGTGTTGTATAAGGGAAAAAATATTTCAGATATACTTGATATGACTGTCTATGAAGCATTAAATTTCTTTGAGAATATTCCTGCAATTAAACGAAAATTACAAACAGTATATGATGTTGGATTGGGATATATCAAACTTGGACAGTCCTCTACTACTTTGTCTGGAGGAGAAGCTCAAAGAGTAAAACTTGCATCTGAATTATCAAAAAGAGGCACTGGAAAAACCCTCTACATCTTAGATGAGCCTACAACTGGCCTGCATTTTGCTGATGTTCAAAAATTATTGGATGTCCTAAATCGACTTGTAAATCTTGGTAATACCGTTGTGGTAATTGAGCATAACATGGATGTAATCAAAAATTCTGATTGGTTAATTGATCTTGGACCTGAAGGTGGTGATGAAGGAGGGAAAATAGTTGCAACTGGTACTCCAAAAGATATTTCAAAAGCACCTGGAAGTTATACTGGAAAGTATTTGAAGAAAATATTGAAAAAATGACTTTTGATATCTCTAAAATAACTATTCCTACTGATCCTGGAATTTATTTGATGAAGGATATTGATGGAAAGATTATCTATATTGGTAAAGCAAAGAACTTGAAAAATAGAGTAAGATCATACTTCAACAAAAACCAAAACTACAAAACACAAAAACTAGTTGAAAACATTTCTGATATTGAATTTGTTTTAACTGACAATGAAAGTGAAGCATTTCTTTTAGAATCCAACATGATCAAGAAATATCGCCCACGATTCAACATTGAATTAAAAGATCAACAAAGGTACACGTATCTTAGAATTTCTGATGAAAAATTTCCTAGATTGTTAGTTTCAAGAAGAACTAGAGATGGAAAATTTTTGGGGAAAGGAAAGACATTTGGACCATTTACTCAGGGTAGCTCAAAATTACTTACAATTGGCACGCTAAGAAAAGCATTTCAAATTAGAATTTGTAAAACACTTCCAAAAAAAGTCTGTTTAGAATATCATTTGGGAAATTGTGAAGGTCCATGTGAATTTAAAGATGCTCAGGAAAGATATCCTAAACATGTTGAAGCTTTACAGGATGTCCTAAAAGGTAAAAACCAAACCAAAGTTTTTACAAAAAAATTAGAAGAAGAGATGCAACAAGCTGCAGAATTACAGCAATTTGAGCGTGCAAAAGACATTCGTGACACTTTGATTAGGCTCGGAAGCCTTCAGACTAAACAAAAAATGGAATACGTTGAAAATTCTGATGAAGAATATTTTGGCATGGGAATTCAGGAACACTCTGCAGTTGTTATGAATTTCCGAATGATCAACGGTGTTATTCGAGACAGTGACAAGTTCTTTTATGATTTGGTAGGTGATAATTCATTTTCTAATTTCTTATACCAGTATTATTCTACACACAAAATCCCGAAATTCATTATAGTCAGTGAACTTCCAGACAATCAAAAATTATTGGAATCTTTACTTTCAGAACAATCTGGGTTTGATGTAAAAATTTCAACTCCTACCAGAGGAAAGAAAAAAGATATCATTAATTTGATTTTAAAAAATATTAAACTAATTCATTCAAAAGGTGGAGACCCTGGATTAGTTGAATTAAAAGAAATTCTTAATCTTCCTGTTATTCCAAATGTCATTGAATGTTTTGATATTTCTAATCATGGTGAAGATTTTGCTGTGGGTTCTATGTCTAGATTTGTTGGAGGAGTTCCTGACAAGAGTGGATATAGAAAATTCAAAATCAAAACAGTTTCAGGGAGAGATGACTATGCAATGATTGAAGAAATTATCAAAAGACGATATTATAGATTATTAGAAGAAAATTCTGAACTTCCTGATTTGATTGTAATAGACGGTGGTAAAGGACAGCTTGGTTCTGCCATGAAATCTTTGGAATCTCTTGGTTTGAATGTTTCATGCATATCTTTGGCAAAAGAAAATGAGGAGGTTTATCTTCCTAAACATAAAAATCCAATTGTAATTCCAAAATACAAATCATCTCTGAAAATTTTACAGCATGCAAGAGATGAGACCCATAGATTTGGTGTGGCATATAATCGAACTATAAGGAAAAACAAAATAAAATAAGAAAAAAGGAAGTTTTTTGCTAGTTCACTGTAACACTACCGACCATCCAAGGATGTACCATACAGAAGTAATCGTAGCTGCCTTGGTCATTAAATGTAAATGCATAAGTTGCACTTGCCATGACTAGACTACTATCAAATACGCCAGATGGACCATCAGCTGGACTACCGCCAGTAACTGTGTGTGCTGCGGTGTCTACGTTAACCCATTCTACTGTATCTCCAGCACTGATTGTGATATTTGCTGGAATGTAGCATGCATTATTTTCTTCACATCCTGGAACTGAAGTACCTGCTGGCATGTCAACTGTGTGAGTTGTTGGTCCTGCTGGTGTTGTATCTTCTACTGGAGTAGATTCTTCAACTTTCAATTCTTCGTGAAGTTCAACAGTTTTTGATTCTTCAACCATGGCCTCTGTTTTTGTGAGGTCTAGTATTTTGTAATCAACTGTGAATTCAGTGGTTTTCATTGTGTGAACTGCTAAAGCATTACCGGAAAATGCCCATTCACCTTTTGCATTCTTTGGATCAACAAATGTTAATTCAAAGATTGTTTCACCGTCTGGAGTCCAAGTCTTTGCTGGTTTTTCATCAGCTCCGATTGGTCCTCTAAGTGTGACTAGTTGAATATTTTCAGATGCATCATAAACGAGTGTACCTGAATATATCATGTCACTTGGTGCCAATAGTACTGCAAGTTGGTGTGATTCATGACCCAAACCTGGATCTGTATCAGATGTGGCTCTCTCATAACCAGCTTTTAATGGTTTCATTTTTTCTTCCATTACTGGTTCAACTGTTTTTGTAACCGTTGGAGTTGAGACACTGGGACCGGCACTTTGAGCTGCATCGCCATACATGGCAAATGCAACTCCGATAGCTACAATTGCGATTGAAAATCCAATTGCTGCTTTGTCTATACTTGCCATAATTGATCTCAAACTTCCTGTATACTAAATAAATCTAATCTTCGTTATTATCTTCATAATTTCAAATTTTAAAACTCTAGAATTGCATTATTTATCAAATTTTTACATAAATTTTTAAAATTTATTGAAGATTTCATAGGATCGCTGTAATTGAAGCTGGAGAGTTGTCAATGAATGTGAACAAATCTTTCTTTTATCAATCCATATTGTAGTATAATTACAAACTGCGAATGAGCTCTCACCAAGTAACTAACCGTTTATGGTCTTAAGCTCTTTTGCATTAGATATTTTTTTTCATTGGATTTGCTTCTTGTTTAATAAACTCGTATTGTACTTTTAATTTTCTTTGAACAATTAACTGCTTGATGAACTTTATTCTATTTTGAATAAATTCGTCGTTTATTTTCTCATTTCCGTTTAACTGTTCAAACATTGTTTTTTCATCAATTTTGATTTTGAGTAAATCTTCATTTTTAATTATGAAAACTCCTATTCCCCAAAATAATCCAATATGCAATGCAACGTATTTTGATTGTAAATCTGTAATTTTATTTTTGTAAATTTCTACATGTTCTCTAGTTTGCTCAACAGTGTTATCTTCTGTCTGAATAAGCCATGAGATTTTTGTTGAATCTCCATCTGAATAAAAAACATGGTTCAATTGTCAACCAAAAAGTGGTCTTTTGTTAATATATTTTGAATCCCTTACTTATGATCATAGATTGAAAGGTGTACATATGCTTGAATCACACGCTTTCTTCTCGAAAATGGTTGATGAATTAGTAGAATTTTCAGAATATGATCCGGAATTAGCTGATGGAATTAAATGGCTTGATGATCAGGCTCAAAAAAAAGGTATTACATTTTATGATATGGTCTTTGAAGTGCTATACAAACATGATGTAAACTCTAAAGCCAAAGATTGGTTAAGCACAAGAAATTAAATTTATTTTCTCAAGTTTAGTGTTTGATATTCACAACCTTCAGGTCCACAATACTTTCCAACATATGTCGCCTTTGGTCTGTACAGTGCAGGTTTTGGTGCTGCCTCTGCAAACTTTTCTTCAATGATATGAGCTGCCCATCCTACAACCCTTGAAATTGCAAAGATTGGTGTATTAAGATCCATTGGAATTTTCAACATATAGTATAATGAGGCACTGTACAAATCTACATTTGGATAGATGTCTTTATCTTTTTGAGACTTCATTTCTGAAATTGTAGTTGTTTCAATTTTTTCTGTCATTGCATACCATGGCTCTTTTGTTTTTTCTGCAAGTTTTCTAGATAATTCTTTTAGTACTACTGCTCTTGGATCATATGTTCTGTACACGGCATGACCCATTCCCATAATTCTATCTCCTGCAGTCATTTTTTCTTTAATCCATACTTCCACTTTACTAATGTCTTCAATTTCTAGGAGCATTTTCATAACTTCGGTATTTGCCCCTCCGTGAAGTTCTCCACTGAGAGCTCCGATTGCTGCACTAGCTGCTGAATACATGTGTGCCCTAGTTGATGCAACCTGTCTTGCTGTGAAAGTTGATGCATTGAAAGTATGATCTGCATGAAGAATCAAACATACGTCAAAGATTTTCTCTACCTCTGGATCTGGTTTTTCTCCTGACATCATGTATAGGAAATTTGCAGCATGACTAAGTGATGAATCTGGCTCGACTGGTTCTAATCCATTTCTAATTCTCTGCCAACTTGCAACAATTGTTGGTACTTTGGCAATTAGATTGATTGCTTTATCATAACTTGCATCTTTATTTGAAAATTCTTCATCATAATACCCTGCAAGTGCAGATACGAATGCTTGAAGCATATCCATTGGATCTGCATCTTTTCTCCAGTTTCCCATGTTTTTTTGCATCTGTTTTGGAATGTATCTTGCCTCAACGAGTTTTGCATTGAATTCATCTAACTCTGATTTATTGGGTAATTTGTCATAAAGTAGCAAGTATGCTGTTTCTTCAAATGTTGAATTTTCTGTGAGATCTAAAATGTCAAATCCACGATAAATGAGCTTGCCCTTTTCTCCATCTATGTTTGAAATTCTCGTGTCTGCAACTTCGATTCCTCGTAGACCAATATTTTTTGTCTCCATGTTGAGCCTAGCAGAATTCTTCTATTATATTTTCGCCAAAATTATGTCTATGAAGTTTAGTAATTAGTCTAATATGGCAACTTTTGGTCATAAATGAGAATTTTTAATCAAAATTTAATGACTCCTAAAGAGCGTGAACATCTGAAAAAACTCGATGAAATGGTATTAAATGCATCATCAGACGAATTGAAAAAAATCCAAGAAATTGATCAACAAACTCAGTTAGAGGGATTATCGTTTTACGACGTATATCTTGATTCGAGCTCTTTGGTAAATCAGAGTATCAAAAAACCTTTTCGAAAATCCTAATTTTACATTCTTCATTTAAATGAGGGTCTATGATTTTTGAATCTGTATTGGTAGCCTCTAAATCTAAAAAACCAGCAACAAAAAAAGTAACCAAAAAAACAACCGCAAAAAAAGTAACCAAAAAACCAGCAACAAAAAAAGTAACCAAAAAACCAGCAACAAAAAAAGTAACCAAAAAAACAACCGCAAAAAAAGTAACTACATCTAAAAGAACCAAAGTTATCTGTATTTCTCATAAAGAAGATTGTGATGGGATTAGCTCTGCTGCAATTATTCGTCAAGCCTTTGGAGGTGATGCAATCTTAGTTGATTATCCTGGACAAATGGAAGCCCTAAATCAAGTTGTATTGGATGAAAAATTAAAATCATTATTTATTTGTGATTTGGGATTAAGCAAGAAAACTCAAGATGAATTTGTTGATATTATGACCCGATTGAGGAAAAACAAAGTTTCAGTAACTTACATTGATCATCACGATATTGATCCTGTTGTCCTAAAGGCGTTAAAGAAAATTAAAGTCAAAGTCATTCATGACATCAATGAATGTACTGCAGTTCTAGCTTATACTGCATTCAAATCAAAACTCAATGATCATGCATCCTTTATTGCAACATGTGCAGCAATCACTGATTATATGGAAACAAGACCAATTGGTTCAAAATTACTTCAAATTTATGATAGGCAATTTGCTTTGATTAGTGCAACTGTAATGACATACAATATTGTAGGACATCAAAAGGAACCTGACTATTTACTATATTTGGTTGAAGAACTAGCTGACTCAAAATTCCCACATGATATTCCAAACACCTATGAATTTGCCCAAATACAAGTTGAGAAACTATCTCAAATGATTGCAAAGGTCAAAGTTGGATTGAAAACAATGTCTAACCTCGGTCATATGGAAATTTTAGATGCTGGTGCAAGTGGCGCAGTTAATTTTGTAATGGGATTGTCTGGGAAAAATGTAGGTGTTGCTTACAAAGAAAGAGTTGATCATGGCATCTATGCCGTTTCAGTAAGAGGCTCAAAAGACTGTAAGGTTCACTTGGGTAAAATTGTTAATCTTTTGGCAACTAGTCTTGGTGGTTCTGGTGGTGGGCATGATAAAGCATGTGGGGCTGTTGTTCCTAAACCTAAAATAAAAAAATTCATTACAGAATTAAATAAAAAAATAAAATAATCACTGTAAAAATCTAGGAATTTTTTTCACCACATGTGAAATTGATATTCTTCCAGGTCCTACTACAATTATTCCAAACGCTGCAGATAGCATTACAAGATCCCATTCTCATCGTGCTACAACTTAATCTATTTTAATAGAAAATGCAAACAATTCTCCCTTATTTTTGCTGAAGAACTTTGCAACTTTTGCCATGAATCCATATTTTTTATCCCTTGCCTTTACAATCTCCTTAGTTTGTTTTTCATCTAGAATTTTTGCAGTACCTGAAAGCCAATTTCCAGTAACTTTTCCTTTGAAGGTACATGGGGCAATTTTTACTTGTAAGTTATTTTCAAGACGTTTGACTTTGCCTGTTTTACTGCGTGTAACTACGTAAACTAAATTATTTTTAATAACAAACCATACTGCTGTCTTTACTGGCTGATTATTTTTTCTATATGTTTCAAGTGAAATGCATTTGTGTGATTTTATCTCATCTAATTTTGACATGATACTCTTGCTTTTTCTAGAATTAATATCTGGTAGGTATGACTAGTTTAGATTTTGCTGAAATTGCAATTATTGAAATTATTGATATTGCTAATACTAGTGATGCCACAACTCCAAATTCTGGAACCACCACTCCATCTTTAATTTCAACTTTGATTGATTCTTTATGTTCTGATAAAGTTCCTTGATTTGCAGTAATTGTGTAAAATCCATCTTCTTTCCACATTGGACCTCCTACTCTAATTTCAACTTCAAAATCTCCGTATATTCCAGGTGTCACTTGATCAATTGTTATCAAATTACCTAGAGGTGATTTTACAATTAATGTAATATCTGTGCTTTTGTAACTAGTATTTCCGTTAATTTTGATGATGTCTGATCCATTTTCGGCTTCTGCTTGCATGGATATCACATTGGTGATTCCTGGCTCTTTTTCAACAATTACAGTTGGTTCTGCTGGTTGCGCATCAGGATTTCTTGGAATCTCTTGAGATATTACTGTAAATTGAGTTTGAGCAACTGCCTTTGTATCTTCATGGCTTGCTGTTACAATGTATTCTCCTGCATCAAAGCTAGGAATTGGAGGATTTAGTAATTTTTTAAATTCTCCATTATCGTCAATTGCTACTTGTGGGGCAAAAACTATTCCTCCATCAGGACCCATGATTCTTAATTTTACTGGCTTGAATTCTGACACATCAGTAATTTTTCCTGTGATCCAAATTGATTCTAAAGATTTTATTTCACTCTTTGATGTTTCAACTTGTATGGTTGATTCTGCAAAAGCTAAAGTTGATACCATTGATATTGCAAATAACATAAACAATGAGATTTTTAGCATTTTTTAACTAATTTTTTAACATATATGAATTCTTTCTATTATTGTGTGGCAATGTTATTATCTTTGAAATTCAACTTGTAACCTTTTTTCTTTTTCTTAAGATTTTTTTAATTTGTCTATATCCTAGAACTGGAAGTATGCAATACACACACCCGATTTGTGAGATTGAACAGCAACACAAACATTCGCATTTTCCTTTTTCATGATTACATTCTTGGCATTTCATATTTTTTACTCCTGGCTTTTGTTCTTAATCTTGTTTTGGAACATGGACATGTATTTTCTTCAATAAGTAAAAACAATCCACATAGTGAACACCATTTTTGACCTATTTTGTACCGTAAATTATTTGTAAATGAAACTAATTTTTGTCGTTCAGATAATCCTTTAGATGTCTGTGCCATGGATATATGGGTGCAAAAATATATTTAAGAAAATTGCCAAATTGACTAGTCTGAAAATTCAACAATTGCATCAATTTCAGTCATTGAATTTAATGGCAAACATGCCACCCCTACTGCAATTCTAGAATGTTTTCCCTTATCTCCAAATACTTCAAAGAACAAGTCTGATGCTGGATTGATGACTTTGGGATGCTGATAAAATTCTGCATCCGAATTTACAAATCCTGACAATCTTACAATTTTTGTAACTTTGTCTAAACTACCAAGTTCTCTTTTGATTTGAGCCAAAAGATTGATTGCGCACATTCTTGCTGATTTTTGAGCAGTCTCTAAATTGTCGTCAGTAACTTTACCTGTGAATAGTACTTTTCCTTCATCCATTGGTATTTGGCCTGAGATAAATAGCAAATTCCCTGTCTTTACAGCTGGAACATATGATCCTGCAGGTGTTGGTGGATTAGGAAGTTTCACTCCTAGTGATTCAAGTTTTTCCTCAATCATGACTATGTTGCTAAATTTTTGTCTGATTTTAGTTTTTACTAGTGGCAAATGATCTATTGTTTTTGGGAAAATCATACATTACTGTATATGTGAAAAAATCTAATCTCTTTTGTTGCTAGGGGCATTTTATGATGAGGATCTAGTAAATGTCTCTAGTGGCAGTTGAAATTTTAAATTTTTAGATGTCCTGCTTTTGGAATTTTACTGCTAAAATCTTTTTGCAATAATATTCTCTCATTTGTTTTTCTACCCTCAAGTAATCTTTGATTTGCTTCATCCATGAATTTATTAATTTGTTTGAAACAATTTTTTAACTCTTTTTTTAATTCATCATCATCACTATTTTCTTTTGTCCATAGGATTGATGATGCTAATTCAAACATGCTTGTCATACTTGATAACAATGACTCATAGTCTTTTTTTGTATGTTTATTGTATTTTCGAGAAATAAGATCTTTAGAAATATCAGAAAATATTTTTTTACTTTCTATATTCTTTAATGCAGAATTTATTTTTGATTCATATGTAAAGATAATGTTATTGATAAAACCCAAGTGCTCTTCAAGTGAATAATGATAATGTTTTTCATAATATGCCTCATTTTTGTAGCCGTGTTTTTTGATATATCCTAACTCTTCCATTTTTTTTAAAATTTCTTTTAATTTTGATCTGTTGAACCTTTTTTTATTGTTCAAACACTTTTCCCAAATGTCTCCAAAATAGTTTTTCTCATCATTCATACATTCTAAAATATAATCAATTGAAATCATCTGCATGGCCAGTCTTTAATTATGAATTATTTATTGGTATGAACTGGTAACATTTTTGAGCCTAATACACACTTGTCTTCATCAGAACTAACTCTTGTCATCTAAAACCATCATTTTTTGAGTATTTTGTACATGTTTCTTATCTGCTATTGTAATGAGTGCCCAAATCTAATCTTTTATTAGAACATGCTATTTCATGATGAAGAATTAGATGAGGAAGAATTGAACAAATGCTTTGCAAAATTTGATTCTAAGACTATTGAACTTATTCAACAAGAATACAAAAATGATTGATAGTGAAAAATTAGCAAATAGAGTTTCTGCACATATTGAGAAAAATCTTCTAGGAAATACTCCATTTCAAAGTACATCTGACTTTATTTCATATATTGCTTATAAAGAATACCAGAAAAAATCTGAAAAAACATACTAAATTTCCAATTTAAAAAATCTTAATTTTTACTAATTTTGATGAGTACTTTTTCGCCTTTGTTTGAATTATTTTGATATACTGTTCTAGTCTTGTAGCCTTGTTTTTGAAGACATCCATCCAAAATTGATACCCACGGTAATGAATGGCCGCTATTCAATTTTGATTCCACAGTAATGTTTTTTGTATTTGCCTCAAAATTTACGTGGCCTGAGCATGTAATCTGCATAACTGCATCCATTATCTCAATTATATCATCAAGTGTTTTTGATTTTAGGGCAATTCCATTTTTTTCTAATAGCTTGAACATATCTGCATCTGGTTTTTTAGATACCATTGTAGAATTTAGCAAATATGTCAAGCCTGTATCGTTAACTGTTTTGATTATTTTGTAAATTTCCTGCGCTTCGGCTTTTGTCATATCTGCAAGAGCCTTTGTTTTGATTGCATTTTTCCAAATATTTGAAAATACTTTTTCTTCGTTTATTCCTAGAATTTCTGTAGATGAAAAAATAGCACCTTTACCATTTTCATTATTTATCATTAGTAATTCTGTTTCATCAAAAATAAAACAATTCTGTGTGATTTCTGATGCTCTAATTTCAACTCCGTCCGGAATTGATCTATATGACTCAGAGCAAATTTGTGATGGGGAAACTAGTACTTTGACATCCAAGTTTCTGCGCATTACTGATAATAATTGTTCTTTACATTCTGCCAATAATCCAAAACCCCATTGGTCTGTCATGATTTTGATTGATGATTTTGAACCTTCGATCATTGTTTGTAGCTGAGTTAACACGTTATTTGCACTCAAGTGAAAATATCTTTTTTCTTCAGAACCTCTTGATTTTCTACTCTCTTCACTTGCCTTTTTTAAATTTGAAATGAGCGTATTCATTGCATTTACTTTGTTAATCTGTTCATGAATGATTCCATCAAAAGCATCTTCAGGAGCAATTGCTGTACACATTATTGGTTTGCTTTTTGAAATAATTACGAGTTTTTTATTTTCTAATTTTAGTAACGTTGGGTAAATCTTTGTTCTAGGAATTTCTGAATAATATGCTAGTTCACTGGCAGAAATGGTCCCCTTTGCTATTAAGGACACATATGCTTGGGCTTCATACTTGCTTAATCCAAATTCTTCTAGGCTGACTGTTAAAACATGCTCATTTACCATGATTATCCTTGATTTGTTATTAGGTAAAATTGAGAGCTAAATTCCTTTACACAAATACTCAAAAAAAATCAAAATTGTATCTACAGATGGGTGTAACTGTGGTTACTAAATTATTTGATACACTGCCCTCATATACAAAATCTAGAAGTGGTAACTGGTATGTTGGTAAAATGCACTGTTAACCCATTAGAAATTGAAAATATTTCTCATTCTGTGACACTAGTTCCTAGATTGGATTATTCTGTTAATCTATTAGATGAAATAATTGATCTTCTTAATGACAAACAATCTGAATTAAAACAAAAAAACAAAGATTTGGTTCATGATTTTGATGAATCAGATAAAAATCACATTGATTCAATAAATCTGGAACATCTTGTAATGTATTCTTTTGAAATCTTACTTCGTGTCAAAAAAAATATGAGACAAATTGCTAATGTTGGGAGTATCCCTGAAGTTTTACCTTCATCTATTCCCATGATCAGAACTGTTAGTGCCCAATTGTTTGGAGTAATTCCTAACTGTAGCCAAAAATTATCTGAAATATCTGTTCATTTAGGCAGCATTGTGCTTGATTCTGCTGCTCTTACTACTGCCAGATTTGATTTTAGTCAATCAAACACAGAATCCTCTACTCTACTTAATGAAGTAAAATTGATGGTCGACTCTAAATTAAGTAAGCAGTACCCTAATCTTGATTTTTCTAAATTATGCAATACTTGAAATGTTAAATCAAAAGCGAGATTTTTCAAAGGATGTAGAACGAATAAAGTCAATTTCATCTAAAATTGATAAAAAATTATCTGAAGTAAAATCATCTGATGACTCTAAAATTGATAAACTATCTTTGGAAGAATTACAGGATTTAGATAAAATCGTTGGAATTGCAGATTTTATGATGAACAAATATGCTGACAAGAAAGAAATGCGCTCAATTTTAAAGCATTTTACTTCAATAATTAATGATACTGCTAGCTCTCTTGGGGATTTGGATGATGAGGTATCTGAATTGATTCTTTCAGCTGAAGACTCGATTAACAAGGTAAAAGACATGCATGTTAATATTTCTGAAAAATCTGATTTTAAAAAAAAATATGATGATGGACCTGATTACAATGAACAAGAAACAAGTGCAATTAATTTAACCAATTTTGCGACAGAGATTCACACCATAGAATACCAACAAAATTCTCAAGGAGATACTGCGTAGGTAATTAGAATGAGTTTAGCCCCCCAAGAATTAGAAAACACAGCAAGCAAATATGCTTCTGAAGCAATCAAGTTTGATTCTCAAGGTGCCCGCGGAATGGCAATCACTCACTACCAGCAAGCAATTGATGCTCTTGTAAAATTATTACAATTATATCCTAACAGTAAACTAAATCAAATCTACAAAGAAAGATGCAATTCTTACCATGGTAGAATTAATGCATTACAGCAGGCACACGGTGTCGAGCCTGCAGTTGATCCTAAAGCTTCTGATGCAGAACAAAAGAAATCTGTTCAGAGACAAGAAAATGAAAATGATTTTGAAGAATTAGTAATGAAAGAAAAACCTGATGTTACTTGGGACCAAGTAATTGGTTTAGATGATGCAAAAAGTGCATTGCGTGAATCTATTGTATACCCTACTAAAAGGCCAGATTTATTTCCTCTTGGATGGCCAAAAGGAATGTTATTGTATGGACCACCAGGAACTGGAAAAACCATGCTTGCAGCAGCAACTGCAAACGAAATGGATGGGTATTTCATAAATGTAGATGCATCTTCTATGATGAGCAAATGGTTAGGTGAAGCAGAAAAGAATGTTTCAAAATTATTTGCAATGGCAAGACAATATGCAGAGAAAGAAGGTAAACCTGTTATCTTATTTGTAGATGAAGTAGATTCACTATTGGGTTCTAGAAATAGTGAAGTAGGCGGAGAGGTTAGAACCAAAAATCAATTCTTAACTGAAATGGATGGTGTTAATGGTAAAGGTAAAGATTTGATGTTGTATGTAATTGGTGCTACAAACAAACCATGGAGTCTTGATTGGCCATTTCTTAGAAGATTCCAAAAGAGAATTTATGTATCATTACCTACACAAGAAGCAAGAGAAAATCTCTTTGATCAATATACTGCCAAATTAAACAAGAACATGAGTGTGAATAGTTTATCCCTTGCAAAACTCTTTGACGGTTACAGTGCAAGTGATATCAAAGATGTTTGTCAAGCAGCACAGATTAAAACAGTCCATGAAATTTTCAATGCTCCAGATTACCATGAACCAGTTGAAGGTGAGGAACCAATACAGCCAAGAGAACTGACAACTGCTGATTTCAAAAATATCATGGAAAGAAGAAAACCTAGTGTTTCAACTGAAATGATCCGTGCTTATCACAAGTGGAGCGAAGAGTTCCAAGCCCTATAGAATCTGCGATCAAAAAAATCTTCTTTTCTTACGCACAAAACTTAAATTCACATTGATGCGGACTTTACGAGGGTCACAATTACTACAAAGAAATCAATCCACGCAAAAAAGTTTGGAAAACTAGTTTTGGGTGATGGTACTGTTCTTAATGGTGAAGGTTTTGGTTATTCTACTACCGTTTTTGGCGAAATTGTCTTTAATACTGGAATGGTAGGATATACAGAAGCTCTGACTGACCCTTCTTACAAAGGTCAAATTCTTACACTCACTTACCCTCTTGTCGGAAATTATGGGGTTCCCGATCCATCTATAGTTGATGAGGATGGAATTCCCAAATACTTTGAAGCAGATAAAATTCAAGCCAGGGGTCTTGTAGTTCATGAATTATCTCATACTGCAAGTCATTGGAACCTATCAATGACATTGGATGAATGGATGTATAATGAAAAAATTCCTGGTATTGCTGGAATTGATACTAGAGATCTAACAAAGAAACTTAGGACTGGTGGCGTCATGATGGCTGCACTTGTTGTCTCTGATACTGAAATTGATGATGAGAGTGTCAAAAAACAACTTTCTGAGGCTAAACATTATGATTCTGAGCAGTTTATGGATTCAGTTTCAACAAAAGAAGAAAAAATTTATGGAAATGATGAACAGACTGTTGTAGTTATTGACACTGGTGCAAAGTTTGCAATTTTGAGAAATATTAGAGACATTGGTTACAAAGTTGTTTTAGTTCCATGGGATACTTCATATGAAAAAATAATGTCATACAATCCCAAAGGAATTGTTCTAAGCAGTGGACCTGGTGATCCTCAAAACTGCCCTGCCACAATTGAGACTACTAAAAAATTAATTGAAAATGATGTTCCAACACTTGGTATTTGTCTTGGTGCACAAATAATTGGTATTGCCGGAAAGACTGAAACTTACAAACTAAAGTATGGACATAGAGGACAAAACAAACCTTGTGTTAATTTGGATAACAATCAAGTTTATGTTACAAGTCAGAATCATGGTTATGGCATAATACCTGAATCACTTGAAAAATCTGATTTTAATTTATGGTTTACAAACGCTGATGACAAAACAGTTGAAGGAATAAAACACAAATCAAAAAAATGTATTGCAGTTCAATTTCATCCTGAAGCTGCACCTGGTCCTTTTGATTGTAAGTTTGTCTTTGAAGAGTTAAAACGATTAATGGAGAAATAAAAATGCCAAAAAATGAATCTCTAAACAAAATTCTTGTTCTGGGTAGCGGTGCCATTAAAATTGGCGAAGCTGGTGAATTTGATTATTCTGGGAGTCAATGTCTTAAAGCAATTCATGAAGATGGAATCAAAAGTGTCCTGATAAATCCAAACATTGCAACCATTCAAACTGATACAAGATTTGCGGATCAAGTGTATCTTTTACCCGTTAATCCTCAATACGTTGAATCTATCATTGAAAAAGAAAGACCTGATGGAATCATGTTGGCATATGGTGGTCAGACTGCATTGAATTGTGGTGTTAATCTTGAAGAATCTGGAATTTTACAAAAATATGATGTCAAAGTTCTTGGAACTCAGGTGCAAGGCATCAAAAATACTGAAGACAGACAGCTTTTCAAAGACCAGATGACTGAGGCTGGAGTCCCTGTTCTTAAGAGTAAAACTGTGACTAATTTTGATGATGCAAAGAAAGCAGCAGAAGAACTAAGATATCCTGTAATAGTCAGAGTTGCCTATACTTTGGGAGGTAGAGGTGGAGGAATTGCCCATAATGAAATTGAACTGCACGAAATTGTTGAACGTGGTTTTAACGCAAGTCTTGTTGGCCAAGTCTTAATTGAGGAATACATTGGTCATTGGAAACAAATTGAATATGAAGTCATGCAGGACTATGATGGTAATAATGTAATTGTTTGTAATATGGAAAATGTCCTTTCAATGAAAGTACATACTGGTGATAACATTGTAGTTGCACCTTCACAGACAATTAACAATCATGAATATCATATGTTGCGTTCGGCAGCTTTGAGGGCAACAAAACATGTTGGAATTGTTGGTGAATGTAATATTCAGTATGCATTGGATGCTGATTCTGATAGATATGTTGCAATAGAAATTAATCCACGTCTCTCTCGTTCTTCAGCTCTTGCCAGTAAGGCTACTGGTTATCCCCTAGCATACATGTCTGCAAAGATTGGATTGGGTTATAGTTTACCTGAACTTGTAAATAGAATCACAAAAAGTACAACTGCTTGCTTTGAGCCTTCACTTGATTATATTGTTTGTAAACATCCAAGATGGGACTTTTCAAAGTTTGATCAAGTAAATCGAAAACTTGGTGTAACTATGAAATCTGTTGGAGAAGTCATGGCAGTTGGAAGAACATTTGAAGAATCATTACAAAAAGCAATCAGAATGCTTGACATTGGAAATGATGGGTTGGTACTGAATAGAACAAACGGAAAAAAATATGATGAAGAAGAGATTGAAGAAAAACTTTCACACCACGATGATGAAATTCTATACAATGTTGCAATTGCACTAAAAATGGGAATTCCTGCTGATCGAATTTACAAACTTTCTTCAATTGATCCTTGGTTTATTCAAAAGATACAAAACATTGTTGATGCAGAAACTAAACTCAAAGAATCAGAGTTAGACAAATCTTTGATGTGGGAAGTCAAGAAACTTGGATTCTCAGACAAGCAGCTAGCACGTGTAAAAGAGAAAACTCCTGATCAAGTACGTGATTTACGCAAGAAATTAGGTGTAATTCCATCTGTAAAGCAGATTGACACTCTTGCTGCTGAATGGCCAGCTGTAACAAATTATCTGTATCTTACATATGGTGGGCATTCTAATGATATTGACATCCCAAAGGATGAGCATGGCATTATTGTAGTTGGTGCAGGCCCTTACAGAATTGGAAGCAGTGTTGAGTTTGATTGGGGAACTGTAAATATGGTTTGGGGATTGCAAGAAAATGGAGAAAAGAATGTCTCTGTTGTAAACTGTAATCCTGAAACAGTATCAACTGATTATGATATTTGTACTAGATTATATTTTGAAGAATTGACTCAAGAAAGATTACTCGACATTACGGACTTTGAGAATCCTAAAGGTGTAATCACATGTGTTGGAGGACAGACTGCAAACAATTTGACTCCGGGTCTTGCTGAACGTGGTGTAAACATTATGGGTACGTCTGCTCATGATGTTGACAGAGCTGAAGACCGTTCAAAGTTTAGTGCAGAGCTTGACAAACTACACATTGGGCAACCACGATGGCAAGCATTTTCAAATCTTAATGAAGCAAGATCATTTGCACAGGAAGTTGGCTTCCCTGTTATTGTAAGACCGTCTTATGTTTTGTCTGGTGCTGCAATGAAAGTAGTGTGGACACAAGAAGAACTAAAGACATATGTCAAAGAAGCCACTGATGTTTCCCCAGACCATCCAGTTGTAATTTCAAAGTTCATGTTAAATTCCCTTGAAGTAGATGTAGATGGAGTTAGTAATGGTAAAGAAGTTATCATTGGTGCCATAGTCGAACACATTGACAGTGCGGGTGTTCACTCTGGTGATGCAATGATGTGTATCCCCCCATGGCGATTAAGCAACAAAACCATTGAAACAATTACTGATTATACAAAAAGAATTGCTTTGACGTTTAATGTTAAAGGACCATTTAATCTGCAATTTTTGGTGCATGATGATCATGTATATGTCATCGAGCTTAACATTAGAGCATCTCGTTCCATGCCTTTTGTCTCAAAATTGGTCAAAATGAATCTGATTTCTCTTGCTTCTAGGGCTATTTTGAACAAACCTTTCCCTAAAATTCCTGAAAACAAGTGGCAGAAAATACATAACTATGGAATCAAGGTACCGCAGTTTTCATTTATGCAATTAGATGGTGCTGACATTGCACTTGGTGTAGAGATGCAATCCACTGGTGAAGCTGCATGTTTTGGAAACAGCTTCTATGATGCATTATCGAAGGGATTGATATCAGTTGGATACAACTTGCCGCAAACTGGAACTGCTCTTGTAACAGTTGGTGGTGCACAAAACAAAGAAAAACTACTCTCATCAATTGCAAAACTTAAGCAACTTGGCTTCAAAATTTTAGCAACAGAACACACTGCAGAATTTTTTGAAGAAAAACTAGGAGATATAGAAATAGTTCACAAGATTTCTGAACCTGAAAGAAAACCAAACATTGCAGATTTGCTATATGAAAGAAAAATTGATTTCATCATAAATATACCAAGTACCTCGACTATTGAAAAATATGTTGGAATGCTTGAGGATGAATATCAAATTAGACGAAAATCTATAGAACTTGGACTTCCTGTTCTTACTACTCTTGAACTAGCCGATTCCTTTGTTAAAACCTTGGAATGGCTCAAAGATAACAAAACCTCTACAGATCCTATCGAACCATATGACAAACTTGAAGAGGTCTAAAAAACATAAACAATACCCTTCCAATCCATAACGATGGCAAAAAAATTCTCTGATGATGAGCTTGATGAAGTTCTAAGTAAAATTGAAAAATTTGATACTGATGGAATTCGTTTTGTATATCTAAAAAACAGTGTGAAGAAAAATTTTGCAAAAATAAAGATTGCAGAATTTAAACTCAAAGATATTTTGGTTTTCCTTGATGAAAATGGGCTTGTGCAAAGAATTCCCTTTGATGATAAACCTGGTTTCCATGATCTGACTCTTTATCGTATTTCTGAAAAAGGTCTAGAGTTGATTACTAAATTTGCCCGTGAGCCTGACGATGATTGGAATAAGAGTAGTTATTCTTCCAACGTCTCATGTGAAAACTGTGGTCATTCTTATGAAATTCGTGTTGCATACTCTGAGACTGTAAAATCCTGGGCTAAATCTCAAAGATGCCCTAACTGTGCTCAAAATGGAACTTTTGTGACAAAATTTACTTGATCAAATCACTTGTTTGATGTTTGATTCGTTTCCAATGATAGTTCCATCTAGTGTGATGATTTTTGCTTTTGATATTTCTTTAATTTTACTAATAATTGGTGAAATTGATTTTTTGTATTGTTTTCTGTGTGTTGCATAAAAATATCTGTTAAATGATGGAATTATTATAATTTCAATTTCTCCTGTTTTATTTGGAAATATGTTTTCTTTTTCTGTTTTAATTGAAACCCATACTCTCTGACCATTCATTACTGAATCCTCTTGAAAAAAAACTGGATGAATATGTCCCATGATAATCTTATCTACATGAGAAAAATTTTCTGATGGCATTGTATGCCCATGTGTCAATAAAATATTTTCTTCTACCATTCCAGTTGAACTGATCATTGAAATGTTATCTGGAATTAGTTTCTGAATATTTGCATCATGATTTCCTGGAATTAAAACAACATCACACTTTTCTCTTATTTTTTTGAAAAATAATGGAACCTCATCCCATTCACTCCTTGTTATGTTTTTGATACTTGATTTGATATCTCCTAATAAAATCACTGAATCTGGATTTTCTGAATCGATAATTTCAGATAATTCTTGTATGGATTCGTTAATTGTTGAATTTTTACCTATGAAAATTTCATTTGATGCCATACTACTTTCAAATCCTATATGGATATCCGTAACTACCAAAGACTTTTTCTCACCTTCTAAAACCAATGCAGGTTTAGATGGAACTATTCTAGTTTGTAGCATCAAAGTTATACTGTAGATATGTGATTAAACCCTTGTGAACAAAGACTTAGAACGAGTTCAATCTATTGTTTCTGAAAAGCGTGTAAAGCTACATGTTTTTGAGCCTAGTCAAAGAAAAATTTGGACTGTAGTTGGAAAAGGAGGAGAACATTGGATTGATCCTGATTGTAATTATTGTTCCTGTCCTGGATTCTATTTTGGCAAATTAAATGGAAAAACTACTTGCTATCATCTAGAATCTGCACATCTTGCTAGGAATGAAAACCAAGTTGAAAAAATTATTTTCTCAGATGATGAATTTTCTAATTTTCTTTCAGGATTGATCTCTGATTTGTAATGATGACTTATTCGAACTTATTAATAACTAGAAATTCAGTACAACATTATGGATGAAGATCAACAAAATTCTGAAATAGAGAAAATCGCAAATCTAATGGTTCATGATGATGTTTCGCCAGATGAGCAAGATGTTGCTAAACTAGAAAAATACAAAAATCAAATCAAGGAAGACTGTAATCTTGATGATGAAGAAGCAATGAAAATGGTTTATGAAACATTACTTTATAGAAAATTAAAAAATTCTGATTCAGGTGACGTTTTAGAAAAAGGTAATGATTTTGGTGCTGGATTCAGTTAATCTACTCTAATGGGGTAGAGTCTATATCTTCTTTTGAAACACCTTTCCACAATCCAATCATACCTTCAGGTTCTACTTCTTCAACTTTAGTTATTTGTTGAATCTTGATTTGATTTGGTGCTGGTCCTGGAGGCCATAATTGAACCATGTAATCTCCTACATTACCAACTTTTGTTGGTACTCCCATGGTGACCTTTGATTCTGAACATCCTTTTGCCACTAAAACATCAGTTACCTTTTGTTTGAGATCCATTTTTCCGTGTAGGAATAGATAGATATCTTTCTGTGTGTCGATTTCTGCCATGAATTCACTGGTTTTTCAAACTAAATCAACCTTTCCTGATCCAATATCTCCAAAAAGGGTTAAATTAGAACAGACAAAATTCTCAACTGTGAAAATCTTTACTGTTGGAAGCAAATCCTTTGTAACTAGTTTCCAATTGGCTGGAATTCCAGGTAAAATTTCTGAAAATCCTCAAAATGCATTAGAGGAAATTAAAACATTGACTGATGATTCTGATGTTGGTCTTGTTTTAGTTAGTGATGATATTACAGAATCTATTAATGATGAATTGACTGCATTAAGAGCTGAAAAATCAACTTTGGTATTTGCATTACCTGCAACTGGAAGTGAAAAAACTGAAGTTGATTATAGGGTTATGCTAAAGAAGATTCTCGGCGTATAATCTACTTATAATCAAATTTCTAATGTTCAACCATGAAAACTGCATCTGTTAAAGAACCTTCAGTTATTTCTGTAGATGAAACTGACAAACCCACATTGGAGTCTGGTGAAATTTTAGTACAAATGCAAGCTTGTGGAATATGTGGCTCTGATTTGGAAAAAGTATTTGGTCAATACGGTCAACCTTCAATGCGTTTAGGACATGAGCCTTCTGGAATTGTTGTGGAAGTAAGTTCAGATGTAACTGATTTCAAAAAAGGTGACAGGGTATTTACTCATCATCATGTACCTTGCTATGATTGCCATTTTTGTAATCATGGATATGAAACAATGTGTCAAAAATATTATGAAACCAATCTGTCCCCCTGTGGTTTGTCTGAAGAATATGTTGTTCCTGCATGGAATGTTTCGCATGGTGGTGTTTTGAAAATTTCTGATTCTCTTAGTTTTGAGGAGGCTGCAATGATTGAACCATTGGCATGTTGTGTAAGGGCTTGGTCAAAATTTTCTTATCGTGAAGGTGACTCTGCTGCAATCTTTGGAGTGGGTCCTACTGGGATGATGCACGTAATGCTTGCTCATGCTAAAAAATTCTCAAAAATATTTTGTTTTGATGTAAATGATTTTAGATTGGATTTTGTAAAAAAATTCAACATCACTGACTCGATAAACTCTATGGATGATAACAGAAAACAAAAAATTCAAGATAATACTGATGGCAGAGGCGTTGATGTAGCAATAGTTGCTACAAGCAGTCTCAAAGCATTAGATGATGCAATAGACATGGTCAGAAAAGGAGGCACTGTGATGATGTTTGGTGTTCCTTCAAAAGGGGCAAAACTAGATTTGGATATGAGTAAAATTTACTCAAAAGAGATAACTTTGGTAACTAGTTATGCTGCATCTGATTTAGATACTAAGGAAGCACTAAATCTAATAGAGTCTTCTCAAATTGATGTCAAACAATTAATCACTCACACGTACCCAATTTCTGATACTCAAAAAGCATTTGATCATGCACGTTCTGGCGAAAATGCTATGAAAATAATTATTACAAAATAAGAAACGCTTAAGAAGGGATTTTCATTGCTTCAAAATCGAAGAAATATGGATTGGGGATTAAAAAATAGGCTTTCTAGAATAATCAAACCACAAAATAATCGTGCATTGATGTTGGCAGTAGATCATGGATACTTTTTAGGTCCAACTGAAAAATTAGAAGACCCAAAAAAAGTCATTGCCCCTCTTTTGAAACACTGTGACTCTTTAATGCTTACACGAGGTGTCCAAAGAGCATCTGTATCTGCTGAAACTGATACTCCAATGGTTTTGAGAGTATCTGGAGGTTCTAGTATTATTGGAGAGGATTTATCTCAAGAAGACATTACTGTATCAATTGAAGATGCAATTAGACTCAATGCTAGTGCCCTTGCAATGTCTATCTTTGTTGGCTCGAAATATGAATATCAAACAATTGTAAATCTTGGAAAACTAGTCAGTGAGGCTGAAAAATATGGAATTCCTGTATTAGCTGTCACTGCAGTCGGAAAAGAACTTGGTAAAGACGCACGATATCTTTCTTTGGCATGTAGAGTTGCTGCTGAACAAGGTGCACATATTGTGAAAACTTACTATTGTGATAATTTTGAAAAAGTAGTTCAATCCTGCCCAGTTCCAATCATTGTTGCCGGTGGGAAAAAAATTCCTGAACGTGATGCATTACAATTAACATACAATGCAATCAAAGCTGGTGCAGTAGGTGTTGACATGGGTAGAAATATCTGGCAATCTGAACATCCAGTTCCTATGATAAAAGCTGCTCGAGCAATCATTCATGGAAATCTAAATGTTGATCAAGCCTTCAAACTATACAAAAAATTAGTCAGTGAGGAACCAAAGAAAAAATCAAACAAGAAGAAACAAAATAAAAACAAACCAAACAACCCTAATCAAAATAAAAACAAACCAAACAACCCTAATCAAAAGAAATCAAACAAACCAAACAACCCTAATCAAAATAAAAACAAACCAAACAACCCTAATCAAAAGAAATCAAACTTTTCTAAAAAATAATCATCCATTAATCCTTGATAAATGAATATGGGCAATCTTCCATGTTGGTTGCTTTACTAAAACGAAAGTGGCACGTCCACTAATTTCCATATGTTCTCCAGTGTATGCTTTGTTATCTACTAGCATTCCTTTTTGAATTAATTCTAATGCCACAACAGCAGTTTCTCCAAAGATACTGATTTTTGGATTCTTAATCTGGTATGAATAGTCAGATATACTTACAAATTTCAACTCTTCTAGTTCAATTGTATTTTGATAGTCTTTCAAATCATACGGTGGCAAATCACTGAAACTAGAAAATTTTGGATCGTTAAGATGGATACCTTTGAGTGTTTCAAGGTTTTTGGTAATTCCTGCTTGAAATAATGTTTCAATCACATTGATAATATTTTCATTGTCATTCAAAACAGACCACTTCGAATGTAAAAAATATCTCTTTAAGTCTTCTGCATTTTTCAGGCTAAACCGTGATTATTTTTCTGAGAATCTTTATTAGTAATTGTTTGATTATTTTTTTTGATTTCAATGAGTACAGAATTTACAGGAATTTTTGGCAAAGCTAAGCCAGTGATAATTCTACTGTAAGGTGTACTCAATATTCTACTAGCTTAAAATTATGGAGAGGAATTTGATGAATAAAATGGAAAGTATGACCGGCGCAAAGGCCCTGATGACGGCTATGGAAAAAGAAGGCGTCAAACAAGTATTTGGATTACCTGGAGGTGCAAACCTTCCAATGTATGATGAGTTTAATCGATGTAATATTAGACACATCTTGGTAAGACATGAACAATCAGCAGCACATATGGCTGATGGTTTTGGTCGAGTTAGTAGAAAACCTGGTGTTTGTTTTGCAACCTCTGGCCCTGGTGCTACTAACATTTTAACTGGAATTGCAACTGCGCAAGCTGACTCTGCTCCAATGGTTGCCGTAACCGGACAAGTACCTGTTAACATGATTGGTAAAGACGCATTTCAAGAAAGTGATATTATTGGTATGGCAAACCCCGTTGTAAAATATGCATTTCAACCACGAGCAGCTAGCGAAGTTCCTGATGTTGTAAAGAAAGGATTTTTCATTGCAGAAACTGGAAGACCTGGACCTGTATTAATCGACATCCCAAAAGATGTTCAAACAAATGAGGAACCAATGAATTTCCCAGATGAATTTAAAATTCAAGGATATCATCCTTGGGCTGATCCTGATATTGCTAATGTTGAAAGAGCAATAGACATGTTACTTCATGCTGAAAAACCAATCATCTTAGCTGGTGGAGGAACCATTATTTCATCTGCATTTGCTGAATTACAATCTATAGCTGAAGCTCTCATGCTTCCTGTTGTTACAACTTTCAAAGGTAAAGGTGCATTTCCTGAAACCCATCCTTTGTCATTAGGTCCAATAGGTATGCATGGACATGCGGAAGCTAACAAAATGATGGCAGAAGCAGACTGTGTCTTGGCTATTGGAACTAGATTTTCTGATAGGTCTGTTGGAACTTTTGAGGCTTTTGAAAAACGATTAAAAATTATTCATATGGATGTTGATCCTGCAGAAATAGGCAAAAATCAAAATGCGCAAATTGCAGTTGTTGGTGATGTAAAAGTAAATCTTAGAGTTATGGTAAAATTGATTTTGCAAAAAGCAATTAAAAAAACAGAAGAAACTCCTTGGTTCAAGCATGTGCAAGAAACTAAAGCATATTGGAAAGAAAACTTGAAACTTCATCCAGGTGAAATGGGTGCTGCTAAACTTTTACGTAAATTACGTGAATTATTACCAAAAGAATCTATTGTCACCACTGAAGTAGGACAACATCAAATGTGGGCATCACTATTCTATGATGTCATTCAACCTGGAACTTTCTTTAGTTCTACCGGACTTGGTACCATGGGTTGGGGATTCCCAGCTGCAATTGGTGCCAAAGTTGCAAAACCTGATGTCCCTGTTGTTGATATTGCCGGTGATGGTAGTTTTAGTATGACTGAAAATTCTCTTGCAACTGCAGTATTGGAAGATATCCCTGTAATTGTATTTCTTTTGAATAACTCTTCATTGGGAATGGTAGCTCAATGGCAAAGAACTTTCTATGGTAGAAGAATGACTGGTGTAGAACAACATAGTTGTCCTGATTATGTCAAACTAGCCCAGTCTTATGGTGCTCAAGGAATTAGAGCGCAATCAATGGATGAACTTGATAAGGCAATCAAAGATGCATTAAGCAGTGATGTTGCAACAGTAATTGATATTCCAATTGATCCTGAGGAAGATGTATTGCCATTTGTAGCTCCTGGAACTTCGTTATCGGATATGATTTTACCTTCGTAGTGATTGATGATGTGGGCAATTCTTTCTATTTTAGTTGAAAACAAACCAGGAATTTTGTTTAAGGTGACACATCTTTTCCGAGCTAGAAATTTCAATATTGATAGTATTTCGGTAGGAACTACTGAAAATCCTGAATATTCAAAAATGACTATTACAACATATGGCGATGAGAAACAAATTGATCAGGTAGTTAAGCAACTCGATAAAATGATCGACACTGTCAAAGTTGAGCGTTTAGATGAGCACAAAACTGTATTTCGGGAACTGAGTATTTTTAAGATAAAGTTACGTAATGCTAATGATAGTATGGAGATAAACAAATTGGCAAATGCATATGATGGAAAAGTACATGATGTGAAAAAAGATTCAATCATGGTGGAATTAACAGCTACCCCTGATCAAATCAAAGCATTTGAGGAGTTGGCTAAACCATTTGGAATTATTGATGTTGCCAGAACAGGTGTTGCCGCTTTACAGAGAAGTGGTGCATAATGGTAAATATTAGAATCTTTGATACAACATTGCGAGACGGTGAACAAACACTAGGTGTTTCTTTATCTCCTGAACAAAAATTAGCAATTGCAAAAAAACTTGATGAATTAGGTGTAGATGCAATTGAAGCCGGATTCCCGGTAATTTCTGAAGGTGAATTAAAAGCAGTTAAGATGATTACTTCTGAAGGGTTGTCTTGTGAAATTGCAGGATTAACTAGAACTATCAAAAAAGACATTGATGCTGCAGTAGATGCTGGATTAAACTATGTTCATACCTTCATTGCAACTTCAGATATTCATTTGGAACACAAGCTCAAAATGACTAGAGACCAAGCACTTGAAAAAGCAATTGAAGCAGTAGAATATGGTAAATCCCGTGGATTACAAGTGGAATTTTCAGCTGAAGATGCATCTAGAACAGACAGAGAATTTTTGAAAAAAGTTTTTGGTGATGTTGCAAAAGCAGGTGCTGATAGAGTTAACATCCCTGATACTGTGGGGTATTCTACTCCTGAATATATGGCTGAAATTACTAAAGACACTATTGAAGCTACAAAACTTCCAGTAAGTGTTCACTGTCATAATGACTTTGGATTGGCAGTTGCAAATGCTTTATCTGGAATTCATGCAGGTGCTTCATGTGCTCATGTTACAATTAATGGAATTGGTGAGAGAGCTGGAAATGCTTCATTGGAAGAATTTTCCATGGCCCTCAAATGTTTACCTTACGAACAAAATTATGAAACCAATATCAAATCTGAACTAATCTATGATACATCTCGATTCATTTCAAAGACTGTAGGAATAATTGTACAACCAAACAAAGCAATTGTTGGTGCCAATGCATTTGGACATGAGTCTGGAATTCACACTCATGGAGTATTGAGTAACCCTCTCACTTACGAACCAATTAGTCCTGAATTAGTTGGAAGAAAAAGATGGCTCAAGGTTGGAAAACATGCTGGAGTACATGGAATGAATGCCATGTTGGAAGAATATGGTGTAAAACCAACTGAAGAACAAGCAAAACAAATCTTGGAAAAAGTTAAGGTGTTAGGTGACCAAGGAAAACAAGTTACTGACGTTGAATTATTATCCATGGCAAGTGAGGTAATGGGTGAAAAAGATCTTAAAAGAATTGTACAATTAACTGGGTTCTCTGTTTCTACAGGAATTGGAACAATGCCATATGCGTTTGTAAAATTAAATATTGATGGTCAGGATCATATTGGAACTGATTATGGAGTTGGACCTGTAGATGCTGCATTAAATGCAATTCAGAAAATCACTGGAAAAATTTCTGAAATCCGAATCAAGGACTATGGATTGGCATCTATCTCTGGTGGGTCTGGAGCATTATGTGAAGTTACAGTAAAAGTTGAAGATCCTTTAGGTAACAAAGTATCTGCAAAATCAGTTGGTGAAGACATTGTAACCACTTCTGTAAAGGCCGTCATTGATGCAATTAACAGAATCATGCTCAAAAAACTACTTAGTGAAAAACAGGTTAACTAAATCCTAAAATCTCCCTTTGAATGATGTGTGATTATGTATAAAATTTCATTAATTACTGGAGATGGAATTGGACCTGAATTATCAGAATCTGCAATTTCTGTCCTAAACACCATTCATGATCGACTTGACATTAAATTTGATATTACAAAATTATCTGCTGGTGATAAAGCATTATCTGAAACAGGAAAAGCTCTTCCAGAGGAAACAGTTCAATCGATTAAGCAGTCTGATGTTTGCTTAAAGGCACCTGTTGGTGAAAGTGCTGCAGATGTAATTGTGGTGTTACGAAGAATGCTTGATCTTTATGCAAATATTCGACCTGCAAAATCATATCCACACATGCCTGCATTAAGGGATGATATTGATATGGTCATTGTAAGAGAAAACACTGAGGATCTCTACACTGGTAAAGAATTTAGTTTAGGTGATTCCTCTGTTGCACTTAGAATAATTTCTGAAGCTGCATCTAAAAGAATTGCAAAATATGCTTTTGAAACTGCAATGCAACGTGACTCTATGAAGAAAGTCACATGTGTCCATAAATCAAATGTAATGCGAATTACTGATGGCATGTTTGCTAAAGCCTGTACTGATGTTTCTAAAGATTATCCTGATATTGCATTTGAGGAAATGTATGTTGACGCATGCGCCATGAATTTAATTCGTCAGCCAGAACAATTCGACGTTGTTGTAACTACTAACTTATTTGGTGATATTTTATCTGATGAATCTTCACAAGTAGTAGGTGGTTTAGGAATGGCCCCTGCAGCTAACATTGGGGACAAATTTGCATTGTTTGAACCCGTTCATGGCGCTGCCTTTGATATTGCAGGGCAAAACATTGCAAATCCTTCATCCTTTTTGTTATCAATCAAGATGATGTTTGATTGGTTGGGAAACAAACACAATGATTCTAAATGTGTTGAAGTTGGTCAGAAATTAGAATCTACAATATTTGATTTGGTAAAATCTGGTGTTAAAACCAAGGATATAGGCGGTAGTAGCAGTACTGTAGAATTTACTAAACAGATTACAGATAATCTCTAAAAATTTCTTTAATCGATTATAAAACAACGAGATACAAGGAAAACACGTTGAATCAAGGACGTATTCCTAACATGATGTGTTTTCCAGACCAATCGTTCTACGACGCAGAACAACGGCTTCTCGTCATATCTATTACGTTAAAATCATATTTAACAATGATCCAAATTTCCATCTAGTGATAATGATCTTTTAGCACCTAGGAAATTCTTTGAATGTATTCTTCATGCGTTTTTTTCTGATTTTGAACTATCCATAAAAACACTTCATAGTTTGCATTCATGAAAATCAGTTTAAAATTACTGTTAAAGTTGAAAAAGTGTAAAAAATTTGATCCTTTTGTGATCGATATGATGTTAGGCACATTTTCCTCCCTTCTCTGAAAAATTACCAATTTTTATTAATTGCAATTCTCACTTCTTTATCATGGTAGATTGCTGTATTTGTAAAGTCGTCCCTGGAACATTAAAAATTTCTGATGGAAATCCAAAATACAAAGGAAAACCAATTTGTAAAGAATGTCAAGGGTATCGTAAACTACTCAAAGAAACCAAATAGGTTATTCTGATTCTTTAGTTTTGTTTTTTGCAGCCCATTCTTCGTACATTTTGATTAATTCATCCACATCTTTGCCTTCTTCAGAATATGTTACAATTACTCCAAATGTTCCTTTTTTGTCATGGCCTCTTGCAAAGTATCCCCAAAATGAATCTGGTAATTTTGCAAAACTACTTGAATCATGTGATACTCCAATGAGGTTATTTCCAATTACTTCGACAACTTTTTTTGCATCATCTTGTTCGATCATGTTTTACTGTATTTCCTATTGCAATAAAAATTTGAATTTCTAAGGTCTGAGTCTGTCTGGATCTCTTGGATATAGTACCACTTCACGAACATTGTCGATTCCAATTAATGTGGTCATCAATCTATCAAGACCCATTCCCCAACCTGAATGTGGTGGCATCCCCCAATCAAATGTCTTGAGGTGATCTGTAAATTGTGAAGGATCTAATCCTTGTTCTTTTAGTCTTTCTTTGAGCATCTCTGGGTTGTGAAGTCTAGTACCTCCTGATGATAATTCTAAATATCCAAATTGTAAGTCAAATGAACGTGATAATGTTGCATCTTCATCTTTTTCTCTAATGTAAAATGGTTTTAGTTTCATTGGCCAATCCATCAAAAAGAAAAATCCTGGATGATTATTCCCTATAATCCTTAGATGTGCATCCATTAGGTCATCTCCAAATTCTACTTTCTCTCCAGCTTTTTGTAATTCTTCAATACATTGATTGTATGTAATTCTCTCAAATGGTGATTTTGGTACTTCTATGGTGTGCTCAATCATCTCTTGTTCTTTTTTGCAGTTTTCTGCAGTGAATTTGTATACGCTCATCACTAATGATTCTAACACGTCCATGACATCAGTATAATCCATAAATGCAGCCTCTATATCGATACTGGTAAATTCTGTCAAATGTCTTCCTGTATGCGAATTTTCTGCTCTGTAAAAGTTTGAAATCTCAAAAACTCTTTCTAATCCCAATGTCATTTGCTCTTTGTATAATTGTGGACTCTGAGCAAGATATGCTGTGTCTCCAAAATAATCTAGTGAAAATAAATCTGCTCCACCTTCACTTGCACTGCCAATAATTTTTGGTGTAGTGATCTCTAAGAATTTTTTCCTTGATAATGTTTCACGAAGTGATTGCAATACATGATGTCTAAGCTTGAAGATTGATGCTGTTTTTTGATTTCTCATATCTAATGCGCGATGATTCAATCTTGTGTCAATGTTGCTTTCCACCCTTCCAATTGGATCAACTGGCAATGGATGAATTGCTTTTCCTAAAACTTCAATCTCGTCTGCCTTTACTTCAAAAGCAAAATCCCGGGCTTTTGTTTCTTGTACGATTCCTTTGATGCTTACAACGCTTTGACGATTAATTTCTCCAAGGTTGTCGTTTAATTCTCCTTTAACAATTATTTGAGAAATTCCTGAGACATCACGTAATGTGATAAATGACATTTTTCCTAATTTTCTTAAATCTTCAATCCATCCTCCTAAAACAACTTGTTTTCCAATTAATTCTTGATTTAATTCAGAAATGTCGTGAGTTTTTACAAAAACCATGTCTATCTTTTATCCTCAAATTCTATCTCAATGTCAAGGTTTCGGGCATTCTTTACTATTTGAATAACTTTTTCAGTATCAATTGGAAATTTAGGAGTCCATTTGCCTGAAACTACTGCTTTTGTTTTTTGAACCCCTCCAGGTGCCCAAACTGCATTAATTGACAAGATTTTGGTTGGAAAAAACAAATCTTCTATGAATCGTTTATCTGTCTCATCTGCCTCTACAAGCCATATTTTGCCTTTGAATTGTTCCTGTAATGTTCTGTAAAGTGTCCTACTCTGTCTAATTATCATAATGTCATTTTTTGCTAGTGATAAGACAAAATTCCCATCAAATTCTTTACATGAAAATAATGTAAAATTTTCAATTTCTTTATTTGATTTTCCAATATTTGCAAGATTAATTGATGCATCTACGTCTGCTTTAGTTAATTCTCCTGATTCGACTTTTCCTTCACACTGAGGACAAAGGATTGAATTTTTTGCATCAAAACCACAAATTGGTAATTTCATTTTAATCGAATTTTCAATCTGATAATCTTGTTTATATCCCTTGGTGCAAAACAAAAATTCTAGTTTGGATCTAATAAAATCATGACAGAACTGAAAGTAGATGGACTATCCTCGACATATTCCTCATCTAAAGGTCCAGTTTATGCTGTAGATGATGTTGATTTTGAATTAGGCTCTGGAGAAACAATAGGTATTGCAGGGGAAAGTGCATGTGGGAAAAGTACTTTGGGTTTATCTATAATTCGTATGCTTTCTGGTGGAACCACTCGAGGAAAAATTACCTTTGATGGTGACTCTATTTTGGATCTAGATGAATCTCAATTCAATGATAAATTTAGATGGAAAAAAATTTCTATGATATTTCAGGGTGCGATGAATTCGTTGGATCCTGTATTTACTGTAAATGAACAATTTGTGGAAGTTCTCAAACAACATGGGTTTGATGGAGATTCAAAAAAACTTATTTCCGATGCAATGAATTCTGTCGGTCTTGATGAACATGTCATACAGAAATACCCTCATGAGCTTAGTGGAGGGATGAAGCAAAGAGTAATAATTGCCATGGCCTTACTTCTAAAACCAAAATTTGTTATAGCAGATGAGCCTACTACTGCATTGGATGTTTTAATCCAAGCTCAAATTATCAATTTGCTAAAATCTCTTAAAAAAGAAGGAATGTCTTTTATGTTAATCACGCACGATTTGGCAGTATTATCTGAAATTGCTGACAAGATTGGTATAATGTATGGGGGACAAATGGTTGAATTTGGATCCTCAGAACAAATTTACAAAAATCCAAAACATCCCTATACTCAGGGGCTCTTGGAATCTATTCCTACATTGAAAGGAAATATTCCAAAATACATCAAAGGAATACCTCCTAGTTTACTTGAGAAGCCCTCTCAGTGCAGATTTCTTGAAAGATGCCCTTTAGCCATTGAAAAATGTAAAGAACTTCCACCTAAATTTAAAACTGAAACTGGTTATGTCCGATGTTGGTTGCATGAAGATGAAAAATAATTTATTTTAACTAAGATATTCTTCATCAATTTTCTTCAAATACGTTCCCTGTAACTGTGCAATTTCTCTACCTGTTGTATTTTTTGAAATCATTTTTGCATACTCTATCAAATCTTGATTTTTGTTTGTTTTTCCAAACTCTTCGATTTTTTTAATTGATTCCTGTTCAAATTTCATTATTTCTCTTAATTCTTTACTAATTTCTTCTGCTTTCATTTTTTCATAATTTTTTGAATTTGATTTTCTAAAACTTATTTCATCAATTAGCTTTTCAATTTCATCTGGTTCTTTCATATCTTTTAATAAAATAATGCAAATGTATTATTTTTGCATTTCTTTTTTATGTTCTAAAATATGCTTCAAGCCATCAGTCATACTAAGTGAATCTAAATCAATTTCACAATATGGACATTTCAAAATATTTCAAAAATTAAGAGTATTTTTTAACAATAGGCAAGCATGCATCAATTATTCTCAACATTTCTGATCTGATTACTTTTTTATCAATTGAAATCCATACTCTTAATTTTTTGATTGCAAATGAAATGGTTTGAACCTTTTTTCTTTCTTCCCATACAAATTCTATTGGGCCTAGATTTTTATCAAAAAAACCTTCAAGATCAGTCTTCATTGCAATATGAGAAAATTGGAATTGTGTATTTTTTGCATTTAAAAGTGGGACTAAATCTGGCCTTCTTCTGTGGGCTAATAGTTCACCACTCTCGCCTACAACGCCTACAAATCTGATAAATGGGCTAATTGATCCTATTGCATCACAAATTTTTTGATATTCTATTTTTGCCATTTACTAGAGTCTAAAAAGATGATATTTTAATCATTATCTGGGCATCAATACCATTCGTTTTTGTTAAATAAAGCCTGAAAATAGTTTGATTGTGGATTTTACAGATTTATTTCCATTTGCACCTGATGTAGGATACTCTCTACTTGGGTTAGTCAACTTCTTTGGTTCTTTGATTCCTTTTGTTCCTTTACCTGGATTTTTACTTCTTGCAACAATGTCTGTCGGTAATCAATATGATCTACATGTTTTAGCATTGATATCTGCAATAACTGCAACAATTGCAAAACAAATTATTTTCTATGTTAGTTACGGTGGGAGAAAAATAATTAAAGAAAAGACTCGTAAAAGAATGCGTCCTTTTGAAAGATTAATCAAAAGGTATGGTGCTGGCGCTGCATTTTTTGCAGCTGCAACTCCAATCCCTGATGATTTGGTATATGTTCCTCTAGGGTTAGCCAAATACAATCCAAAGAGATTTTTTGTTGCAACATTAACTGGAAAAATTGTTTTAAGTTATGCAATTGTATTTATTTCTCATCATTTAGGATTGTCCCTCGTTGAACCATTCCTTGAAAATGTTGATGACGCAACTCCTGTTTACATTGGTATAGTTATTTTTGCTGCAATGATGACTGCAGTAATTGTATTACTTTTGAGATTAGATTGGGCTAGGATTCTTGGAAAGTTTGCACCCTGGACTTTGGATGAAAACAATGAAGATTAGATTTTAAAATTCCACAATTTATCAACTGCTTTACTTATTCCTATTCTTGGCGATGACGTAATTTTTTTTGGTTTTATTCCTTCTGTAATGTATAATTTCGATTTTTTTGTTAAGTCTGTACCGTAATCTTCTTTTGTGATTGCAAGAGCTTGTGCCAATTTTGCTGGTCCATTTGAAAGATTTTTCATCTCAACATTTCCTCTGTTCTCTTGCATTATGCTGATTCCTTTTTCAGGTATAATTGCACGAATAAGTACTGCACCTGCCTTTGTTTTTGGGGATTTGGCTACTACATTAAAGCAAAAATACATTCCATATGTGAAATAGACATATGCCAATCCTACTTGGCCAAACATCACTCTGTTCCTGTCTGTAATTCTTCCAAATGCATGACTAGCAGGGTCATCATTGTGCCTATATGCTTCGGTTTCTGTAATGATTCCCGAAATTTCATATCTGCCAATTTTTCTAATGATTTTTTTCCCTAAGAGATTCCTTGCAACAGTAACTGTGTCTTTTGAATAAAACTCTCTAGGAAGAATAGTCAATATCTATTTGAACTTCATTGTTATTTTTTAACTCTGTGATTAAATCAAATAGTTTGACAATATCTTTTTTCAATACTTTGATTAAATCCTGATTGTAAATTGTAGCAGCTGGATGAACTGTTAAAAAATATAATTGATTTTCTTTTTGAACAAGTTTTCCTCTAAATTTTGTAATCTCTGATCCTCCTAAGAGTGAATTAAATGCTGTATTTCCCAAAATGCAAATTATTTTAGGCTTGATTATAGATATTTCTTGTTTCAAATAATCTTTGCATGTATCTCGCTCTATTGTAGTTGGTACTCTGTTTTTTGGAGGCCTGCATTTTACAATATTTGTAATGTATACGTCATCTCTTGAAATACCAGCTTCCTCTAATGCAGCTGAGAGCTTTTTTCCTGCAACTCCTATGAAGGGTTCTCCATGCTTATCTTCATTTCTTCCTGGAGCTTCTCCCACAAAAATGACACTTGATTTAAAATTGCCTTTCCCTGGGACTGAATTTGTTCTAGTTTTACATAGATCACATTTTTCACATTCGATTACATTCTGTTTGATTACTTGTAATTTTTGACTCATTTTCTAATTAACACTCTTTACTGTTGCAGTCCCTCTTATTGTTGGTCCTCCGTTCCCCATTATCATTGATTGCATTGGATCTCCTTTACCACAATTAGTTATTGGTCTTACAGTAAAGTCGTTCCCACATGCATCAATGGATTCAAAAAATTCAGGGGCAGTTCCCATCACAATTACATCTCTTAGCATATCTGTAATTTCCCCATCTTCAATTTTCTGTGCATACTGACAAGATATGCTCCAATTGTATCGTTTCATATCTATT
>DATHYS010000003.1:0-19581 GCA_035458995.1 Candidatus Nitrosopumilus sp. | reverse complement strand
AATAATGTCCATACGAACCTCCTCCATGAACGATTATTATTGGTTCATCAATTTTCCTTAAACTTTTTGAAAGATTTTCTATTGTTTTTCTTCTAACCGATAATGGTTTTTCTTTATTTGTGATAATTGAACCGCCTAATTTTATTAGAATCATGCTGTTCAAATCTTTCTGATCAATTAAAAAGTATCCAGCCCTTTAAAATCAATTTTTACAGAAAAGCAATCATAATTCTTGTTTTTGAACTGACTCATGGTTTCGTCTAGATTTGATTCATCAGTTAAAGCAAATATGCATCCGCCTCCTCCTGCCCCTGTGATTTTTGCACCAAATGATTTGCTTTGACCTATCTGAATCATATTTCTTAATTTGTCATTTGAAATCCCTATGATTTCTAAATATTCTTGATTTTCAGAGATTTTCTCCCCTAATTTTCTAATATCATTCTCTTTCAACAATTCCAAAACCTCTTGTACTAATTTTGATTCTTTTTCACATAATGTGGAAAATACATTTTCATCTTTTTGCTTAAATTGGCTTACATTCTCTACAACTGATTTGGTAGAATGCTCAATGTTTGAATTAGCAATTACTAGATGAAAATTAGGCTCAGATTCTATTTTTCTAAACCCTTTTTTCTTATCATATTCCATTATTCCTCCATATGTGCATACAGTACAATCTGCACCTGATGTATTTTCAAAAATTGTTTTCTCAGCTTCTATTGCAAGTTTTAGAATTTCTTCCTTAGATGTTTTACTAAATAACCTCGAGATTGCTGCAGCACCTGCAACACAACATGCAGATGATGAACCTAATCCCACCCCTAACGGAATATCTGATTCTACATCAATTTGAATTCCAGTATTTTGATTTTTTATGAATTTATTTGCTAAATAATAAAATGGTTTTAAAGGAGAATTAATTTCTGAAATTTTTTTGTTGGGCTCTAATTCTAAATTACCAATGTTTGATTTTATGGAAATTTTATTTTCTTCTATTGTTTCTGCAGTTACTGTTATTCTTTTATCTATTGCACATAGAATTGCTTTAACGCCATACACTACAAAATGTTCTCCAAAAAGAATTACTTTTGCTGGTGATGATGCTTTAGATTTCAATAGAATACTTTAAAATTCTGAAAATTATTCAATTTCTTCTTCGGTAATTTTTGTTTCAAAATCATCGATTTCTTCTTTCATAGGATCGTCTTCTTTTAATTCTCCTTTTTCAATTAAGACTTGACGTACCAATAACCAGTAAACGGTTGCTAGTGCTTTTCTTCCCCTGTTGTTTGCTGGGATAATTACATCTAGATTTGATGTAATGTTATCTGTGTTAGAAATTCCAATTATTGGAATACCTGCATTTGTTGCTTCGATAATAGCTTGTTCATCAACTTGTGGATCTGAAATTAAAACTAATTTTGGTTCAATGTAATATGGTAATGATGGATTTGTTAGAGTTCCTGGCATGAATCTTCCAAGTAATTTCTTTGAGCCTAAACTTTCACAGAATTTCTCAATCGGAGTATCTGCATATTGTCTACCTGAGCATACAATGAGATTTTCTGCGCCTAATCTGTTGATAAATTTGGCAGCTGTTTGGATTTTCTCTAATGTAAGATCTAAATCAATCATGTAAAGTCCTTCAGGGCTTGCTTTAGTGATGAATGGTTTCATGAATTTTGTCTTAACTTGTGTACCTACTCTGATACCAGTAGCTAAAACCTTCTTTTTGATGTCAGTTGGTTCAGTTTGTTGACTCATGACGATTTTAAATCTCTGCCATACCGCGTATTAAATCATGCTCTGATAGTCGTAACAATTCATTGAGTTTTGCCACTCTTTCGCCTCCTACGATGCCTACTTTGAGCATTTTTGACTTTGTAGCAAGACCAATGTGGGATATTTGTGAATCTGTAGACTCTCCAGATCTATGTGAAGTGATTAATTTGATATTGTTTTGAGTTGCCTCTTCAGCAAATTCTAAAGCATCAAAAAGACTCCCTGCCTGATTTACTTTTAGGATGGCCCCATTACATGATTTTGCATCAATTGCTTTTTTCAAGATATTCTTGTTTGTCACTGTAAGATCATCTCCTGTAACCAACGTGTTTGGGAATTTTTTTGTCAATTCTGACATATCTTCAAATGCTTCTTCATGAACTGCATCTTCAGCATAAACTAGTTTGAAATTTTCAATAATATTTGCTGCAAAATCAATCTGTTCTCCAGTAGAATTTTCAAATCCTGCCCTGTCATAGATGTATTTTCCCTTTTCCTCATTCCATTGTGTTGAGGATGCAAAATCCACTCCTAATGATACTTCTTTACCTAATGTGAATCCTAAATTCTCACATGCTTTTGCAGAAATTTCTAATGCCTTTTGATTTTCTAATTTTGGTGCCCATCCACCTTCATCGCCTCTACCGTTTGTAAAGTTAGGATCTTCTTTTTCTAGTACTTTACGTAGTTCTTTGTGAACAGATAAGTTAGTTTCAATTGCATCTTCAATAGTTTTTGAACCTGTAGCACAAATCAATATCTCTTGAATATCTGGTGTACCAGGTCCTGCATGTGCTCCTCCCCCTAAAATATTTCCTAGAGGAAATGGAAATTTAAATGAAGATTCTGAGGATAGTGTTCTGAACAATGGTTCTCCAGATGCCTTTGATGCAGAATCCATTGAAGCAATTGTAACTGCAAAAGCTAATGCTCCCCCAATTACTGAATAATTTGTGGTTCCATCTAATTCTTTTAGAACATCATGTATTCCTTTAAGATCTGATGATTCTAACCCAATGAATTTTTGAGAATTTTCTTTTAAAATCCTAAGACTTTCTTCAGGTTTTCCATCTGGAAAACTAACTGCTTCATATTTTCCTACACTTGCACCAGATGGTGCACATACTCGTCCTAGAAATTTGCTGTCAGATTCTATGTCTACTTCGATTGTTTTACTTCCTCTACTATTGTATAGAATACGTCCTTCAATTGAGGAAATTTTGGCCAAGTTATTCTAACTCAGATTGAACTTCTTGTTTTCTTCTCTGAATTGCTTCGTAGAATGGAATTACTTGTTGTATTGTTTCTACAGTAGTCAAAAGCATTCTTCTACAACAATACCTTTCAACACCTAAAGAATCAAGAGTTTTTGTAGGATCTTCTCCTGCTTTAATTTTATTTTGATAATCATCAAATTTATCAGCAATTAATTTTCCACAAGTCAAACATCTAACAGGAATTAACACGAACGAAAAAGTAACCAAGGATTATAAAAACCATGCAAGAAAATTCCTTTGCGGACGTCGCCCAGCCTGGCCAAAGGCGCTAGCTTGAGGGGCTAGTCTCTCAGGAGTTCGTGGGTTCAAATCCCATCGTCCGCACCACTAATTCTAGATTATTTCTCTAATTTTTGTAAAATCTTGATTAATTCAGTTCGTCTTTTCTCTTCTGTGATTACCGATCTGACATCGTCTACTAGGATCCTGTTAACATCAATTTTTCTTCTTGCTTCTTTTACTACTTTATCATACATTGAGAATGTGTATAATTGAAGATACAAACTCTCCATTATCTCAAAAATTCTTGTTGCCTCATCGATTTTATCCATTCTGATTTTATCAAATACTTGTCTTTTCAATTCCCCAATACAGTCAAGTAATCCTAAAACATATGATTCTGGCATCACTGATAATTTTTTGTCTGAAGGGATTTCTTTTTGTTCAACAATTGCAATTAGGCATGCAGCTTCAACAAATTCTTGTTCAGGGGTAATTAGATATCTTCTTAATCCTCCGGTTGCTTTTTTCTTGTATTTTTTTAACAGTGTTTCTGCTTGTTTTAGATTGCTTTTTCCAGTTGTTAGATCTCCTTTGTGAACTGCGATTATTGATTTACTACATAAAATGATAATCTCCCTAGTATTTTTCAACAGAAATTCTCTGGCATCTTGAATATCTCCCAAATCTTTTGCAATTTTATTTAATGATGGTTTTACATTTTTTAATGCCATGTTTACACATGTTTTGAAACTAAGATAAAGCCGTTTGCTAAATCAAATTTTTAGGCATGCATACTAATTTAATTTTTAATTTGTCCCATTCTATAACGCTCCCACATTTGAGCAGTTGTTTCACTTACACATACATTATCACTTGATTGGTAGCGATAAATCAATACAAGACCCTCTCTACATTCATCTGTTGGGATTTGCCTTACCATTTTATCCCATGAAAGAGAATCATCTGGATTTGCCTTTAGATATTCAGGATTTGTTCTATAATCCTCAAAAAATTTCCGTAATTCTTCTCCAGTTGTAGGTGTTTCAATGAATTGTCCTTGAGGTGTGAAAAGTAATTGTTGTTCATATATTGCACGATTATGTTTTACATTGATTTTACTATTTTCTGCAATTAATTCAATGTATTTTGTTTCAGCTGCTTTTAGATATGCTTGACGTGCTTCTCCCATGGTTCCTTTGTTTGAAAGAATTTCATCATATGCGGCTCTTCCGGCGTTAACTTTATTTTCATGAAATTCAAACTGATCCCAAAATATTTCTTGTACAAATTCAGGTTTTTTCTCTACAAATCTTTCAAATGAATTTCGTGGGGAATATTCTTCCCATAATTTCATCCATCCATTATAATCTCGATTTAAACTCTCTAATGCTTGCTGTCTTATTGATTCTAATTCTCTTTGATCTGCAAGTTGTTCATAATTTTTTTCTTCTAGTTCCGCAATCCATTTTTTAGTTTGTTCAATTTTTTTTAAGATCATTTGAGCCATAGGATCATTCTCCAAGTTTTCTGATACAGTTGTTTGTTCACTGGTGTAAACTGAATCATTTGTTTGTGCATAGATTTGGGGAGAAATAGAAATTGTTGCAATTAAAAACAAGGCAAATCCTAGTAAAATTTTGTATTCCAACATATCAAATCTAAGACCAAAAAAGGTATTCATCATATGTCATCCTGATTTGTGACGGGTTTTCGCCTTTATCCTTTACGCATAACTCATACTTTCAAAGCTCTTATTTTGGATATAATTTCATGAAAGATATGGAAATTACTGTTGATCAAATGTACAATATTGAAAACAAAGGTCATGAGATGGGGTTTTTGAAAAAATTCATGATGGAAAATGCTGGGGCTGCATCAGTTAGGAGATTGCTTGAAAAAATCAATAATGTGGAATCAAAAAATATTCTAATTTTTGTTGGGTTGGGAAATAATGGTGGTGATGGCTTGGTAATGGCAAGACATCTTGCTGGATATGGTGCTAAAGTGACAGTAATGTTACTTGGCAGTCCTGAAAAAATCAAAACTGAGGAGAGCAATTGGAATTGGTCTATTTTACAAAAGATGCCCTCTGTAAAATTGATGTCAGGAGATTCTGTTAATTTTGATTTTAAACCTGATGTAATAGTTGATGGAATTCTTGGTACTGGAATTACTGGGGAAATTAGAGAACCTTATGCATCTGCAATCAATTACATAAATGACACAGATTGTTACAAATTTGCAGTTGACGTTCCATCTGGATTAGATCCACAAACTGGTGAAACTGCAAATATTTACACAAAATGTGACATGACAGTAACGTTTCATAAAATGAAACAAGGAATTCCTAAAAGAAAAGATTTGACTGGTGAGTTGTTTGCTGAAAAAATTGGAATTCCTCCTGAGGCTGAAGAGGGCATACTATGAAAGTTCACCAAATTCAAGTAGGAAACATGCAAAATTTCTCATACATTGTAGAAGATGAAGATACACGCGAATCGATCATTATTGATCCTTCTTGGGATTTGATTGAATTGGAAATGATCATTAAAGAAAATAATTTGAAAATTAAATACATTGTAAATACTCATCATCATTTTGATCATACATTGGGTAATGAGGCAATGGTTGAATCAACAAAAGCTCCAATTATTCAACATGAAAATTCTGAATTAAAACATGATATTACAGTAAAGGATGGAGATTATATAGAATTTGGAAATTCAAAATTAAAAGTTCTTCATACCCCTGGCCATTCTCAAGATAGCATATGCCTGGTTGGCGATGGGAAAATCTTCTCAGGTGATACTCTGTTTGTTGGAAATTGTGGTAGAATTGACTTGCCTGGAGGTTCTGCAAAAGATCTCTATCATAGTCTTTTTGATGTTTTACACAATCTAGATGAAAATTTAGTCATGTATTCTGGTCATAATTATGGTGGCTCTGAAACTTCTACTTTGGGACAGGAAAAAATTACTAATCATGTAATGCAAAAAAGAACTGAACAACAGTTTCTTGATATGATGGGTTAGGGATCTTTAATGGAAAATTTTGAACTGTTTGGAAATATAGAACAAGGAAAAAATTTCATTGAATCAATAAAGCCTGGACGATTTCTTTTTTCGTTTGTAATTTCATACACTGAAACCTGTGAAATTCCAGGCATTACTTTTGCAGGATCTGATCAAGATTCCATTCAGTTTACTCCACCTGCAGATGCAGAATATCTTCACTATGGATATTGTAAAACTATTGATAAAATTCCAATGACTCCTGATGGAAAGCCAACTCCTGGACTACTTACAAAAACTGCATTGGAATCTGCTAGCATTCCACATATGACAATTAATGCTGGAAGTAAAATTTCTCCACAACTTCCATTTGTTGATACTGGTATGACTTTTGGAAAAAATATTTCAATACAAAATGCAATGACTGATTCTCAAGTATCTCATGCTGTAGACTATGGACGAATTGTTGGTAGAAGTATGGCGTCTCTTACTGATTGTTTGATAATTGGTGAAAGTATTCCTGGTGGAACAACTACTGCATTAGCAGTACTAAAAGCATTAGACTTTGATGCCAAGGTTAGTTCTAGCATTCCAAATAATCCCATTGAATTAAAAAACCAAATTGTTAATTCTGCACTAGAAAGAATAGATTCTGAACATCCATACAGTATAGTAGCAAAAGTTGGTGATCCAATGATTCCTTTTGTTGCAGGAATGTTGAGTTCTGCATCAAGTGTATCTAATGTAATGCTAGCTGGTGGAACCCAAATGGCAGCTGTTTTGGCATTTGCATCAAAAATTGGATTTAATGAAGAAAAAACTGCCATAGGAACTACTTCTTACATTACTGATGATGATAGTGCAAATTTCATTAATCTTGTAAAAGAAATTGCTGACATTCCTGCAATATCTGTCAATCCAGGCTTGGAAAATTCACAATATCCTGGTTTAAAGGCATTCTCTGAAGGATTTGCAAAAGAAGGCGTTGGTGCTGGTGGAAGTATAATTTCCTCAATGATTAAAACTGGAAATAATTCTACAAAATTTTTAGAGATTGCTGAAAAAGAATATCATAGATTATTTACTTCACAGTGACAGATTTTGCTAAATTTCTAGGATAATCTGGATCTGTATCTTTCTCAAGTGCTGCAAAGTATGACAATAACTGAATTGGAATAATTTCTGAAATTGGATACAATACCTCGTCAATTTTAGGCATTTCAATCCAATAGTCGTACACATCACTTTCTATATCTGAAACTCCAATAATTTTTGCTCCACGGGCTTTGATTTCTCTTGCACTAGTAAGAGTATCTGAATATGTCATATCATTTGGATTGATCACTATCACAAAAACATTTGAATCCATTAGTGCAAGAGGTCCATGTTTTAATTCTCCTCCTGCGATTCCTTCTGCATGAATGTAAGTTAATTCTTTTAATTTAAGTGCCGTTTCTATTGCAATTGGATAATTTATCCCTCTGCCTAAAATGTAAATGTCTGAAATTTCTTTTAGTTCCTTTGCAATACTCTGAATTTCTGTTGTGTTTTCTAATATTTTTAAAATTGATTGAGAGAAATTTTCAAAATTAATTGTTATACTATTGTTACTTAATTTCTGAACGATTTTATACAATATCACTAGTTGTGATGTAAAACTTTTTGTTGCTGCTACTCCAATTTCAGGTCCACAGTTCATTCCAATTACTATATCTGCTTCACGTGCAAGCGAGGATGTCATCAAATTAACAATTCCAACAATTTTACAATTTCTTTGTTTTGCAATTTTTACTGCATCTAATACATCTGCACTTTCCCCACTTTGAGATATTGCAATAATAATTGAATTCTCTTCAATACTATCTGGTGCAAATTGAAGCTCACTTGACATGACTGGTTCTGCCTTAATTTTGACATATTTTGATAGAATCTGCTTTGCAATCAGTGCTGAATTGTAACTGGTTCCACTACCTGTAACATAGATATTTTTTGCATCCTTAATCAATTCTGCAGTTTTTTCAATTGAATCATTACTTTTTTCTCCAGCCTTCAATACTGTTTCAGGTTGTTCATAAATTTCTTTTAATGTAAAATGTGCATAATCTCCTTTGTATGCGTCTCCAAATTCTTTAGATACTTTTGTAATTCCATATTCAGCATGTTCTCCTTGAAAATCTAAAATTTGAAATTTATTTTTGTCTAAAATCACAAAATTCCCATTTTCCAAATAAATTGCATCATCTGTGAATTCAATAAATCCTAAGACATCACTTGACAAAAAGAAATCATCCTTTCCAACACCTATGATCAATGGTTCATGAAATCTTGCAGCTGCCAATTGTCCATTCTCAAACATTGCAACAAATGCATAATGTCCTTTAATTTCTGAAACAGTTTTTAAAATGGTCTTCTTTACATCGTTTGTTTCTTCATAATGTTTTTGAATCAAGTTTGCAATGATTTCACTGTCTGTTTCACTTTTGAAATTATATCCTTCATTTTCTAATTGCTTTTTTAATTCTTCAAAATTTTCAATTATTCCGTTGTGTACTATAGCAATTTTTCCTGAGTTACTTGGATGTGGGTGTGCATTAAAATCTGTAACCTTTCCGTGAGTGGCCCATCTTGTATGTCCAATACCTATTTTTCCTGGAAGTGAATCTAGATGAATTTTTGAATTTACTTCATTTACTTTTCCAGTTCCTTTTTTTAATTCAATTTGGTGGTCTGATTCGGTTGCAACTCCTACACTATCGTATCCCCGATATTCCATTCTTTTTAATCCCTTTACGATAATGGGCGCTGCTATTTTATTTCCATAATATCCTATAATTGAACACATAATGATTCTCTTTGGTAATTGGGGTTATTTACTGATAAGCCTATTTTTTCGATTATTCTGTTGAAGAAGTTTCATCTTTTGGGGCTTCTGGGGCAGCCTCAGATACTTTTTCAACAACTGCTTCTTCTGGGGCTTTAGAATCTTCTGATGATTCTTCAGAAACTTCTACTGCTGGTTCTTCCTTCTTTGTCTTTTCTAACATTTCAGGAATTTTTGATTCTGGTGCAAAATGAACACTGTCTTCCTCTTCAACTGTAACAGTATAAGATGGGATATCCACTTTTCTTTCACCAATCATAATGTGACCGTGAATTACTGCTTGTCTTGCTTGATATGGTGTTTTGAATCCAAGTTTCTTCGTAACGATAGTTTGTAATCTTCTTGATAACAAATCAGTTGCATTTAGGTTAAGTACATCATCTAATGTTGCATCGCTGCTTACTAATCCAATTCTTGCAAGAGAATTCATCAGGATTGGTTCTTTTTCAGCTCTAACTTCTTGTCTCAATGAAAGTAATGATCTTGCTTGTTGTCTTACACGTGATAATTCTGTATGTGCTTTCCATAACTCTCTTTTAGTTCTTAATCCAAATGTACCTAGAGTTTTTAGCTCATCCATTTTTAATTCATAATTAAGAGGTCTTTTTGGTTTTCTCCAAACTTTACGTGGGTATTTAGGATCTCCCATTCAAAACACCTATTCTTTTTTCTCCGCTGCCGGAGCTGGGGTTTCTGCTGCTGGAGCTGCTGCACCTTCTGCCGGAGCTGCTGCGGCTGCTGGAGCTGCTGCTGGAGCACCTGCTCCTCCTTTCTTAACTGGAGCTGCTAGTCCTCCTTTGGCTACACCTACTGCGCCACCTTTTCTACCTGTACATCTTGTTCTTTGTCCTCTAACTTTAAGACCACTTAGATGACGATAACCTCTCCAACTTGCAGTAATTCTTTCTCTTTCAATATCATTTCTTAATGTAAATGGAATGTCTGATGTTAGCAAATGCACGTCTTTACCTGTCTCAATATCTTTTCTTCTGTTAAGGAACCAAGTTGGGAAATTGCTTGCAATCGGGTCTGTAATTAATTTTTCAATTGCTTGGACGTTTTCCTCTGTTAGATTACCGATATTTGAATTTGGATTAATTTTTAGAGTATCAAGAATAGCAGTTGCAAAGCTGTAGCCAAGACCTTTGATCTGAGTTAAACCGATAACCATTTTCTTCTCTCCATGAATATCGTTTCCTACAATTCTGACAATGTGTCTATATTCTTGCGTGCTCAAGTATTCAAAAATTCAAAGAATCCCCGATAAAAACCATGCTAGGCATCAAATTATATGATTTTCAAATATTTGATGATTGAGACATAAAGATCATGCCTAAAATTGACATATCTTTGGACTGGATTATTTAAAGTCCTCATCACTTGTCCAGTCATTTCCTTGAACATTCCATTGATTACATTTACAGCATTTTTTTACTCCTCTTTGAGAATCAATGTCTACACAAAAACAATGGACTCCTTTACCTGATGTGTCTTTACTACAGAGTTTTTGCATGATTTCTATTAGATCTATTTCTTAATTATCCTATTGGATTATTTTTATCAAAAAGTTATAACTTTCAAAATTTTTCCATTTTATAATGAGTGATACATTTGATCGTGAAAAAATAGTAGAATGTATGTTTGATCCTATCACTGCTTCCATTTTGGCGGAACTTGAAGATGGAGAAAAAGAATGCTCATTTTTGGCCGAACAATCATCTGTTTCTGAATCTGAAGTACTTGAAAGATTATCATATTTGATCGAACACGGATTTATCTTGGAAAATTCTGATGATGGGAAATGTGTTCTAGAGGCTAACTCTGAGAAATTGACAAGTATTGTTGAAAATAGTGAGAATTTTGATGCAACTATTAGTGGCCTGGAAAAAATGGATTGCTACCTAAACTGATCTTTTTCTATTTTTAATTTCAAAAATTCCAATTACTAGCAGTCCTATCATTCCAATTATTAGAACAGATAAGGAAATGGTTGAAAGAATTAATTTTTTATCTGCATCTGGGAGTGGCCCAATTGCACCTGTTACAAAAATTTCATCATCATCTGAGCTCTCGATAATTAATTGATAAGTTCCTGAATCAAATATGTCGAATTCTTTTTCTAGAGTTTCCTCATTTACTTTTTGAGATATTATTTCAATATTTGATGGATCTAAGATTTTTGCTGAAATTACATTTTCTTTAAATTCCATTATTTGAACTGCAAAAATCCCAACTGGTGTTGTTTCTTTGTCAATGTCTACTGAAATTGTGACTGTCTCAATTGTACTTACTTTTCCATTTCCTTGATTAATTCCTTCTAACGTTGTCTGATTTTCAATTACAGAGATTCCTAGTCCTGCAACAATTAATAATCCAAAAATTACTAGGCCTATTCCTGATTTTTGCACAAATTGAGACTAATTTTCTTTAGTTTAAACCTAATTTTTATGCATTTGTTAGCATTGAATAAGAAAGTTAGATTGGGCTAAAAAAGTTAGCTTAGGTTAACTTTAAATAAAGAATTTTACATTTTGCACATGTCTTGAAAAGTAACCGTTCTACTGTAATGATTTTGTTATTATCCCTGATTGTTGGTTTTTCTGTTATTGTACTCTCTCCAACTTTCTCCGATGCTCAATCTGAACCAAAAACGTTTGTGACTCATTCAGGATCTGTAATACAAACATCTGGTGAAATAATTGATCCTGTATATACCACAACAACTGCTCCTGAATATACCGAGTCAACTATAGAATTTGATCCTATGGAATATTTGAGAGAGTTTAACTATGGAAATATCTCTACATTACCTGATGGTTCTACTTTAAGAGAATTTACGATTATTGCTGATGATGATCAAGTCATGGAAGTATCTCCTGGAATCTTCTTCAATGTATGGACCTTCAATGGCACTGTTCCAGGCCCAACAATTAGAGCTACTGAAGGAGACACTGTCAGAATAAATTTCATCAACAATGGTTCAAAGGAACATACTATGCACTTTCATGGAATTCATCCTGCAGAGATGGATGGCGTATTTGAAATAGTGGGTTCCGGTGGTGGACGATTTACCTATGAATTTGAAGCTGGCCCTGTAGGAGTTCATCCATACCATTGTCATGTTATGCCCCTTGAAGAACACATTGTACGTGGTCTATATGGTGTTTTCATAGTTGATCCAAAAGAGGAACGTCCTCCAGCAGACGAAATGGTTATGGTGTTAAATGGTTTGGATATGGATTTTGATGGAGAAAATAATCTCTATGCCGCAAATACAATTCCATTTTATTATCAACATCACCCAATTCAAATTAATACCAATGAATTAATCCGAGTTTATGTCGTGAACATGGTTGAATTTGATCCAATTAACAATCTTCACCTTCATGGAAATTTGTACAAGTACTATCCAACTGGAACTGATATTGTTCCATCATTTTACACTGACATGATAACTTTATCGCAAACTGAGCGTGGAATCATGGAATTTGAATATGACTATCCTGGAAAATATCTATTTCATGCTCATAAGGTAGAATTTTCAGAAAAAGGTTGGGTTGGAGTATTTCTTGTAAATGACAACCAAGATGAAAATATCCCGGACTCTGATTATGGAAGTTAATAACAATTCTTCAAAAGGAAAAGTAATTGCTAGTGGAATTATTCCATTTGCATTTGTCATACTGATGATGGTCTATATTTTTGGCCCTGGTGCTGATTTACTAGATTTTGGAACTCCTTTACCTGAAGTGACAATTGAAAAAGTAGATTTTGTTGATTCTGAAATTCAAGCAACAGTCCGTAATACTGGTCCAATTGCAGTTGAAGTTGTAATGGCTGATATCAATGATAGAATTCAACCTGCAGCAGTAGAACCTGACAGATTTTTAGAAAGATTTGAAACTACTCTTGTTAGAATTCCTTTTGAATGGAATGAAGCAGAACCCTATATTGTTGGAATAACTATTGAAGATGGAACAAGATTTGAAAAAGAAGTTGAAGCTGCAGCTCCTGCATTAGAACCTTCTTTGGATCTTGCTATCTTTTTTGCAATTATTGGAACTTATGTTGGAATAATTCCTGTGATGATAGGATTATTGTGGCTTCCTTTTATCAAAAAGATAAGCAAACAAAAATTCCATTTCTTTTTAGCATTAACTGCAGGATTATTGCTTTTCTTAGCAATTGATTCTATTGAAGAAGCAATAGAAGTTTCCGATCAAAGTCTAGCTGGAAGCTTCAATGGTTCTTTACTAGTTGCTACTGTAATAATATTATCTTTTCTTGGATTATACTATTCAGGAAACAAACTTGTTGAAAGAGCTAGTTCATCAAAACTTGCAAAACCAGTTGCAATAGCATTAATGATTTCTATTGGTATAGGCTTGCATAACTTTGGTGAAGGTCTTGCAATTGGTGCAGCAGTTGGATTAGGCTCTGTAGCATTTAGTACATTTTTGATTGTAGGATTTGCCTTGCATAATACAACTGAAGGAATAGCAATTGCTGCACCAATGTCCCGAGGAAAACTAATGATTGGAAAATTGGCTGCGATGGGAATGATTGCAGGTGCTCCTGCTATTTTTGGTGCATGGATTGGTGGTTTTTCATACTCTCCATTTACTTCGGTCATTTTTCTCTCAATTGGAGCTGGAGCAATATTTCAGGTAATAATTGTGATTATGAAATGGATTCGAGATGAAGGTGATAATAATCTCTCTAGCGCTTCTGTGGCGTCTGGATTTGCAGTTGGGATGCTAGTGATGTATCTGACCAGCATTCTGGTCTAATTTGGTTCTGGATGAATTGTTATTACAGAATTTTTAATTTCCATTCTGATAATATGCTCAATCTCTGATGTTAAATCATGAACCTTTTCTATAGATAGTTCCTTGTCAAATGAACAATCAATGTCTATCTTGAGGATGTTCTCAAATTTTAGAGATAATATTCTGCCAATTTTTTTAATATCTGGATATTTTTCTAAAATTGTCTTGATTTTTTCTTCAGTTTCTAAATCTTCCACATTGAAGTTTTCTGGAACTGTAACAAATGGTTCCAAATGAATTGTAGCATGTGTAATATCTGGAATTTGTTCTTGAATTTTTTGCTCAATTATTTCGGATATTTTATGAGCAGATGATAGATTGATTTCTCTATCTACCATTACATGTAGATTGGAGTATGTTTTCCCTTTTGTTTTATGCGTACTTACATTGTGAACTCCTTTAACACCTTCTACGCTTTTTGCAATTTCTAAAATTTTTGCATCCATTGGAACATCCTTCCAATTAGGCTCAAAATGTATTGTAGTCGATGCATTTGAAATTTTATTTTTAATATTCCTCTCTACACTATCACTGATTTCATGGGCTCTATCAAAACTAGTATCTCCCCTTAATGAAATGGTAACATCTGCAAAAATTGTATCGCCTGATCTTCTCATTAGTATTGGCCCTGCATCAATCACACCTTCAGTTAACGTTACAATTTCTCTAACATTTTTTACAAGTTCTGGAGATATTACATCAGTCAAATCTAATGCTGTTTTGTATACTAGTTTGACACTAAGAATAGCTAACAATACTCCCAAAATTAATGCTGCAACAAAGTCTCCAAAATACAATCCATATGTAACTAGAATAATTCCTACAATTGCAACTAAGGTAGATCCAAGATCCATAAATGCATGGTAAAAATCTGCTTTTAGGGTAGCCCCTCCAATTTTTTTAATAGACCTTCTTAGAAGTATAATTCTAAAAAAATCAATTCCAATTGTGTACAGTCCACCAATTATTGCAAACAATCCTGGCAAAACACTTGGTGGTGGACTTTGTAATCTGTTAATGGATTCATAAATGAAAAAACAAGCAATCAAAAATATTGCTATTCCTCCAATTAATCCTCCCAACGATTCAATTTTTCCATGTCCATACGTATGTTCTGCATCTGGAGGTTTGATTGCCCATCTTGCCGCTAAAAGTAAAACTAGTGTAACTACACTGTCTAACAAAGCATGAATGCTGTCTGTAATGAGGGCTAAACTGTTTGAGATTAAACCAAAAATTAATTCTACTAAAAATGCTGAAAAAATAGCTAAAAGCGATATCTGTAAAACTCTGGTTCTTTGAACAAACATTTTCCTTATTTTTAATAATTTGAATCATGTATTACCGTTTTCTAAGGAGAATTGATACGACAATGTTATTTGTGATAAAATATGGTCTTAGGAATATGTCTGATATGAAATATTTGGGCCTAATTGCACTATTCTCAATAATCTTACTAATCCCGATTATTGATGCTGATGCATCAAGTAATCCTAACTTGTTTGTATCTGCTGAAAATTCACAATTTGAGAATCATTTTTCAGGTTCAATGGTAGTCGAAGTTGTAGTAATTGATACTAATCTTAGTGATACCGATGAGGGTAAGGGAGAGCCTGACGTCACAATTAATGGAAAGTCATTACGAATGGTACAGGCAACTGATGGTAGTTGGTATGCATATTTTGCCAATGTTGACAAAGCCAAAGAAGCGGATGCCACAGTAGGTAAAAATGGTGAGGGATTAGACTTTGGAGTTTTCTGTAGTAGAGATACAAATTCATCAACAATTGGAATATCTCTTACAGAAACTGATGGATTTGCAGTACCACGTTCTACAGCTGGGTCCACAGATGGTACTTCTACATTTACTTCTTGTACTGGTTCTCCATCTGGAACTAATTGGAATAATGTTGTTAGAAATGCAAAATCAATTAACACAAATTCCAATATACAAAGTGGTCAAATTGGATTAGAACCTGATGCATGGCCATTAATTCAACTTTATTCATTTGATGATGTTGTAATCCAATACAATCCTGGTGGCCCATCACAACAAGTTTTACTAGAATATGATCAGATGCCAAACATTTCTATGAGTATTGATAGAGACCTATATCCTGAAAACGCCGAAGTTTTTTTATCAATAAATGATTTTCAATTAAATCAAGATCCAACTGATGAAGATTCTTGGACTTTTAATGTAAATTCCACGTCCTCTGTTTTTTATCAAGCATTTGATGAATCCGGCTCCGATTCTGGAAACGGAGATGTTGGCTTAGTCAATTTACTTCCTTATCTTTCAAATATTGGATTTGAAGATAATGGACAACTTTCTATAAACCAAAACTCTGTAATTGAATTACAATCAAATGATGAACAACCTGGAATTAGTGTAACTGATGGGACCACCACATATTCTGAAATTATCACATTAGTTGAGGATGGTCCAAATTCCGGCATCTTTGATACTGGAGATAATAATGATCAATCTACTTTGGGAATTTTAAATGATGCACCAAGAGGTCAAGCAGGTTCTGTAACATATAATCAAAAATCTATTTCTATTCTTACTGGTTCATCATCAGCCAATGTCTCTTTAGATGAAGAACCTGTTTTGGCAATTGGTGATGATTCACAATTATTATCGCCTGGAACAGAATTCCCAGTAGTTCTTGTAGACCCTGATCAAAATATCAATTCAGCCTCACGAGATCACCTAGATGTTTTTCGTGAATCTGGAATTATTCCATCCATGACAATTGGTAATCCTATAACCCTTGAGGGTGCCCATGATGTCCTATTCCATACATCCTCTTTGCCTGGAGGTGATGATGCAAATTCATCCGTGCCTGATTCTAATTCTGATAGACTCATTATTGATACTTCAAACGTGGTTGATACAACATATGAGATAATTTCAGTCGATTTGGGAATTTCTGCAAATACTTTGGCTTTATCCTTACTTGATGTTTCTGAATCAAATACTTATGGGACCAATTGGATAAATTATGATTTAAGATCACTTGAAACTGATTTAGAAATTTCTGACTTTAGTGATACATCATTTTCTCTTTATTTTGGCTCACTTACTGGTTCTAAAGTAACTATAGCTGATGCCGGTGATATTTCATCATCACAAGGCTTTCTTCAAATCGATGATTCTGATGTATCTGATATATCTGATGAAAGCGGGTCTGTATTTCTTGTAATTGATTTTGATGCTTCTGATAATGATGCTGGAGTTATCTCTGTTTCTGATGAAACAAAAAAACAACCAATTGTTTTTGATTTCTTTTCTTTTGGATTGAAAAATGATCAAAGTATAAACAATTCAATTTATCGCTTTGAATTAGAAGAAACTCAAGATAACTCTTCAACTTTTGAAGGAACTTTTGAGTATGCTGTAACTAATCAGATAAACATCCTAGACCCTAATTTCATTCAAACCATTCAAACCATTGGTGATGAAATTAAAATCATTATTACTGACAGATTAATTGATGAGGAGGGAATTACAATCTCTTATTCTGATTTAGATGAAGTAGGTGTATCCACTACAACTTCTACAAAATCTGATGTTGCTACAAATTCTGGAACTGTTTCAACCACTTCATCGTCTTTCCGATTTGGTCAACCAGTAACTCTGATTCTAAAAGACTCTGATCTAAATTTGAAAAGTGACACAATAGAAAGTTATCAAACTATCAATGATCCAAATTCCTCTAATGTTGATACTGTGGGAAAAGATGGAAATATTTTATTAGAAATTAAACTCAAGGACATTCGTTACAAACGTTGTACAATTAATGGAGTTGAACATGGAGGTTTAGCTGCTACAGGATTCACTCTAGTTGAAACAGGACCAAGTACCGGAATTTTTGAAGGAGTTTTCAAAATGCCTTCACAAATATGTGATAAATCTGGAACAAAATTGATTTCTACTGCAGGCGGTAGCCTTGATGCAAAATATTATGATTCTAGGGATAGTTTTGGCAATCCTAATACTTTTACTTTGTTAAGAGATTCATCTTCATCATTTTACAGCTCTCCAAAACTCAGTGAATATAATCTTGTAAAACCAATTTCAGGAAAAATCAAAGAAATTATCCTTTCTGGAAGTATTGAAAATCAAATTAGAGGAGTTCCTTTAGCAGTATCTATTATTTCCCCTGATGGGCAAACTCAAAATTTTGCAGCAATTCTTGCTAGTAATGGAGGTTACAAATCTATCATTTCAATAAATGAAAATTCTTTGTCTGGAATTTACAAAATTCAATTATCTTACAATAATTCATTTGTAAAGGAAATTTCATTTACTGTTTCTAGTCCTCATATCCCTGATTGGATCAAAAATAATGCTCAATCATGGTCTTCTGATAATAGTTCTGATTCTGAATTTATTGAAGGAATTGAATATTTTATTGATCAAGGATTCATAACCAAACCCGATACACTTACCACCAAGCAAAAAATTCCTGATTGGATCAAAAATAATGCAAAATGGTGGTCAAATAATCAAATTTCTGATGAAGACTTTGTAGAATCAATTCAATACTTGGTCAAAAAAGGTATCATTAGAATATAATCTGGTCAATTTTTGTTTCATTGAAAACATAAATACCTCAAACCATGAATCAAATTGAAAATGAGGCTAACTGGATTCTTAGCATTTGCTCTATTATCAATTTCAATTTTATCTTATGGTGTCAGCGGTGCTGCCTTTGCAACCAGTGATCCTAATCCTGCATTACCTATATCTACTGATATAGACATCGCTTCAAATGGTGCAACTGTGACAATTTCTGGAACTGTTACAGATTATGATTCTTCAGCTGGTAAAGGACTTACTTTAATTATTAAATCTCCTGATAATAATATTGTAGGAATAGATCAACTGACTCCAAATTCTGATGGTTCTTTTGAAAGAAGTTATGTTATTGGTGGTGGGCTCTGGACAATCAATGGAGATTATATTTTTGAATATCATTATGGAGCAGATTCATCTCAAGTTTCAGTAAATTATGTTGGTGCTGATGCAGAACCTGTTATTAATGAACCACCACCTGAACCAACCCCAGAACCTGAACCAGAACCAACCCCAGAACCTGAACCAACATGTGGTGCAGGTACTGAATTAGTAAATGGAATTTGTCAAGTCGTACAAACTGAAGAACCAAAAGATGGTGGTGGTTGTTTAATTGCAACAGCAGCATATGGTACTGAACTAGCACCTCAAGTTCAATTCCTCAGAGAAATTAGAGATAATACTGTAATGAGTACTTCATCAGGAACTGCATTTATGTCTGGATTTAACCAATTGTACTATTCATTCTCACCAACAATTGCCGATATGCAAAGAGAAAATCCACTATTCCAAGAAGTTGTTAGAGCATTTATCACTCCAATGATTACAACTCTTTCAATTATGACCCTAACTGATAATGGTTCAGAAGTTGAAGTTTTAGGACTTGGAATTTCTGTGATTGCACTTAACTTGGGAATGTACATCGCAGCACCAGCATTAATTGGATTCAAAGTTAATAGAATTATCAAATCTAGAAAATAGTCTATCTTCA
>DATHYS010000002.1:0-3598 GCA_035458995.1 Candidatus Nitrosopumilus sp. | reverse complement strand
CACTCCGTTGTCATCATTTTTCAAACACCATTCCATCAAATCCGCAGCTTTTTCAAATATTGGATCATCTACATCCTTATTTTCAGCTATCTCTCCAACCAACCAGATTGCATCCCATCTTTTTGACTCATCACTATCATTTTTTATGATACGTTCACATATGGACAATCTTTCGTCGACTGGCAGTTCTCTAAGCTTATTTTCATCGTAGATTTCTATTGCCATTTCCAAATTTGGGAATAAGTCCCTTTTAACAATTTCTAAATTGCTAGGCTCAAAAATTTATGAATTTCATATTTTTTCAGATTTTGATTATTTTTATTATTTTGATTTCTTTACGAAATTTTTAACATCTATTGTTTTTAATGGCTTTGAGCTGTCCCACAAAAATGTACACAGCGTAAAGATATTGTCTACCATTTCTGATGAGTTTGTACACAATGAAAAATCTGAATCTGAATTTGAATTTTGAAATGATGCTGCAGAATCAGACATGATCATTCTTCTATCTTGTTGAACTACCATTCTTCCTTTAGATGGAAGTTTTCCAATTCTTGTTTCAGTTGCATTGAATCTCTTTACAAATGGTGCAAGTTTAGGATCATCCATATCTACTAGTAGTCTTACTTTGCCTCCATTTTTTTCACAAAGAATAATTTTTTCAGGTATTGTACTATGATACATTCTTGAAACATCGTCTAATGTTGTGGCGATGTAAATTATTCCAGTAGAATTTTCAATCACATTTGCAATATCTGCATAAATATTTTGACGTCCTTGAACAACTCTGAATGTAGGAACTGTGCTATTTTGATTTGTACTTATTTCATTGTTTATTTTATCAATGATTGCCTCTCCTGATTTTTTTATTTTATTTACTTCATCTTCTTTTTTACCAAGAGCAATTTTTAATGCATCTTGAGGATCTGCGGCAATACATAATTTTGGACTAGATAGTGTAGTGGAAATTATGTTTCTACTTACTAACTTGTCTACTGTTCTATACATTCTTGCTCTGTCTATGTCTAGTTCTTTTGCAAGTGCACTTGCTGTAATGGGGCCTACTCTTAACAAATTAAGATAAACTTTGGCTTCTAAATCATCCAAATCTAAAACATCTTCTAGCTCTGATGCAATTCCACTTACTTGTTCTTGATATGAAATCATTTTGCGTACACCGTTTCCCTAGGCTCACTTTGCCTGTTTGCATATAGTATTTTCGTATAATTCCTACTAGTTGTGATTTGCATGATTCCCATTTTTGGTAATTTCTAATATCTTATGTGAACTAAAGGATCTGCTTGTTAGATCAATTACAAACAGAATCCCAAAATTGGTAATAAGATTTTTTTTGATTACAAAATATTCAGATGTGATAAATTGCTGTTATTTTGAACATTTTTTCTCACAAATGTCTATTTTGACATCTACATTGGAAGATTAAATGCTATGACTGAGATTATTATCATTACTACTACATGCTTTGTGCCTGCAACATACGAGCCTGCACCAATCTTTCCTGCTGCCAGTCCTCCAAAAACAGCTTCAATGATTGCCATGTTAAACAATGCTGATTCTAATTTTTCAATCTCCATGCTTGCAAGAGATCCAAACAATCCTTCTGTGCCACTTCCTGCAGCAAGTAATCCTTCTTGGACCTTTTCAATTTCTGTGAAAAAACTAGTAGTAAGCAGTACAGCAACTGCCAAAAACACCATAAACGAAATGTAAATTGTGTATGTGTATGGGGCTAAAGCAGATTTTCTGCTTTTCTCAATATTCTGAATTTCAGATACATGTTTTTGAATCATTTCTAAATTTTCAGATACGTCCCCTCCAATCTTCATTGCCATTTCTAACAAAACAGTAACACGTCTTGATACTCTGGTTCCAGTTTTTGTTGCAAAGTTCTCAAAAGCTTCCTCAATTGGAGTTCCCCAACTAATGTTTGCTCTGAGATTTTTTAGTTCTGGTGATAATGCTCCTAAATTTCTATCTCCTGCTTGTTCAATAGCTTTGATTAAATTTGCTCCACTTTGAACTGAACTTAATAGAGCTAACAAAAATATTGGTAAATTCCTATCTATGCTGTCTTTTCTTTGAACTTCTTTTAATTGATGTATGGTTAAAGGAATGATTCCTACTAGAATTCCAAAAATTAATCCGACGTCTCTGATAGTTGTAGAATCTGAAAATTCTGAAAAATAAAAACTCATTGAGAGAACGCTAATTGATGCAACTAGTGAGAATGTCACCGTCTTTAGAATCTCATTTTTTAGGATTGATTGTTTTGGTTGTAATCCTATGAATGTTTTCTTTTTCTTCCTTTCGATTCTTTCCATGTTGCTCATCTCTTTGGCACCATTGTATCCATCATTACTAGCATTAACACTCCACTTAGTGGAATCACTGCAAATGTCAAAATATTCATCAGTGTCAGCAAATCAAATCCTGCAAGACTAGGACTCATTATGCCCATTATAGACAACATGATTACTGCAAGTAACGGGAAGACAATCAGTAAAATTGTATAAATTTCTGCAACACTTCCTAGTGATTCTGTAGTTTTTTGCATTAACATTTTCTTTTCTTCAAGTTGAACTTTTGCAGTTGCGTTAAAGTATTCTTTAAGATCTCCCCCTGATTGAACAGTTACTATTGCACCTTCAAGTAATTCTGAATATGGCCCTGGTGGTGTTCTATGAATCAAATCTTTGATGGCACTGATCAAATCCATGCCTAGAATGTCGATATTTCTAACAATGAATCTTGAATCTTTGACAATGTCTTCATCTGTATCTTCTTTTGCTATTGCTTTGAAAATTCCCTCTAATGTTAAACCACTTGTTGCTAGCGTGGACATGTATCCAATAAAATGAGGTATTTCTTCCACTAGTTTTGCTGCTCTATTTTTTACTTTGATTGTTGGAATCACTTGTAATACTCCAAAAGTCATTCCAAATAGCATTAATCCGCTCAATATTGGCAGTAACATCCCTACACTTGCCGGTTGGATATTGATGTATTGAGATGCTACCAATCCCATAATTACTCCGCATATTCCTGCAATCATACTGAAAAAAACCATACTTGAAACATACACTTCAAATGGAATTGGCATCATTGCCTGTTTGATATTTTTATCTAGAGAACGTAATTTAGGATGTAGAATTTTTACATGTTCGTTTAAAAGTTTGTAACTGTATACATGGATTCGTCCTACTGATTCTTCTTCCTTTTTCTTCTTTTGTTTATCTCCTACTAGCTTCATAATTATACCTCTAGCCTCTTTCTTTCATAGAATCGTTCTGGGTCTGCATAGTAATCCATTACATTTTTTGTGACTTCCTTATGATCACGAATGTCATTTTTTACCATCCACTCTAATGCCAATCTTCTTTTTGTTAATTCATAATTGATTTTTTCTTCTGAATCTCCATCTCTTTCTTTGAGTTTTCTAAAAATTACACTATCTCCCATGTATTCATGAGTGTCTGTTTTTGGATTCCATTTGAAAATTTCATGAGTTTTAATTTGACCTGTAACTTCATCGATTCCATCAATTTCTGAAACCTGAATAATTCTTCTTGTCGATTTG
>DATHYS010000001.1:0-13399 GCA_035458995.1 Candidatus Nitrosopumilus sp. | reverse complement strand
ACTTCCTAAAAAATCAAAACTTCCACATAAAAAATTTAAAACAACAATTGCAGTTGCACTAGATACTTCATTTAATTTCTATTATCAAGATAATCTAGAGGCACTACGTCGTGAGGGTGCAAATTTAAAATTTTTTAGCCCCGTAAAAAACAAAAAAATTCCAAAATGTGATGGTCTATACATTGGAGGTGGATTTCCAGAAATTTTAGGTGACTCTCTTTCAAAAAACCAAATTATGAAAAAATCCATAAAAAAATTATCAGAAGATAACCTTCCAATTTATGCTGAATGTGGAGGGTTAATGTATATGACAAAATCTATTTTATCTCAAAATAAAAAATACAAAATGATTGGTCTGTTTGATGCTGAAACTAAAATGACAAATAAAATGAGACTTAATTACACAAAGGGTAAAATTATTTCAAAAAATCCGATTACTGAAAAATTACATAATTTTCAAGGCCATGAATTTCATTACTCGCAATTGGAATCTGTTTCATCTGATTCAAAATTTGTATATGATTTAGAAATTGGTGAAGGAATCAAAAAGCATCAGGATGGATTGATACAAGATAATACTTTGGCATCATATGGTCATCTTTATTTTGATAGTTCAGATTATGCACAAGTTTTTGTTAAAAATTGTGTAAAATATTCAAGAAGATGATTCTGCTCTAATTAGCTTAAAAATTGCATTAATTGTAGCAGAGACTGAGGAACTACCTCCTTTTCTTCCAATATTAGTGATAAATGGAGTATCCTCTAATTTTGATAATTCTTCTTTTGATTCAGCAGCACAAATGAATCCAACAGGAATACCAATAATTAATGCAGGTTTCACAATCCCTTCTTTTACCATCTGAATTACTTCTTGAAGGGCAGTTGGAGCATTTCCTATGGCTACAACTCCTCCATTAATGTCTGATATGGCCTCCCTCATTGAGACTTGGGAGCGAGTTTTTCCTTCTTTTTTTGCCAATTCCATAATTTCTGGTTTTGAAATATTACAAACTATGTTATTGCCAAAATCTTTTGGATTTTGTTTGTTCATTCCTCCAATTACACCATTAACATCAACTACTATACTGCAACCATTTTTCAAAGCATTCATGCCACTTTCAATTGCATCTTTTTGAAAAATTAATTTATTTTTATCTGCAAAATCAAAATCTGCTGTTGAATGAATAATTCTTCTAACAATTGGCCACTCTTTATCATTAAATTCATGTGAACCTATCTCATCTTCAATCATTTGCATACTTGCATCTTCAATTGATTGACCCTTCTTAGTTTGCATCTTCAACCTCTTTTGCTCTCTCTAATATCAAATCAATCATTTTTTGATCAGTTCCTATATGTTTTGTAATGAATGCTTTCTCTATAGTTGATTTTTCAAGTGCGGGTATCAAATCATTATTAATATCAGTTTTAACATGTGCTCCTTCATGAAGAAAATAAAAAACAATTACCAATACTTTGGGATTATCCTTTTCACATTTTTTAATCCCTTCAAAAATATCAGGCTGTTCTATTTCTAGCCAACATCTACTTACATTTCTGTATGAATCAGATAATTTATTTATAATGTAATCTAATGATCTTTGTGCATTAGGATCTTTACTTCCATGTCCAATTACCATTACATCTACTTCACTATTTGAAAGTGTTATTTTATTTTCTTTTAGTGTAGTAGATATTCTACTTTCAACAACATCAACCAAAGTTTTATGCATACTCATTTGTTTTGTAACTACAAATTTTACTTTGGTATCTTTTTGATATTTCATCGCTTCAGTGACTGCAATTTTCACCTTTTTACCAGGATACAAAAAGTAAGGAACTATAGTTAAAGAATCAATATCTTGATTTAGACACTTTGGAATTCCATCCTCAATATATGGTGGCTCTACCTCTAGAAAGCAAAAATCTGTAAAAACATAGTCTCCTTTTGCCTGAATTCCTTGACAAATTATGTCTAATTCTTCAGAGGCTTCTCTTTCTCTACTCCCTCTATCAATTAGTAGCAATCCTCGCTTCAATTCATTACCCTCGCTATGGCTATAGTCAAATTTGGTGGGAATTTCTGCTTTTCGACTATTAATTTGCCTCCAGATACTTTGATGGCAGCAGCTTCTGAAACACTTGCAGTTCCTTCAAAGGCTTTGACAGTTTCAGAAGGATTTGGAGCAGAAATTTCCGCCAAGTCTTCTCTGTTTACGTATTCCACAGGAATTCCCATCTCTTTTCCAAGATCAATTAATCCTTGTACATCCTCTGGCTTTTTTATTGATACTAGTTTTGCAATTGATTTTGAACTTAGTTTGAATTTTTCTAAACAAAACTCTATTCCCTCTCTAATGGTTTCTTTTGTAGTGTCCCAGTGTAATCCAATTCCAATCACTAAACTTGGAGGACGATAAATTACGGATTCGTTAATTATTTCATCGTCAATTAACTTATCCGTAATTATAAGATGGGCTTTTGAATTTGATTTTTTTAAATCTTCTATATTTTCATAAGTTACAACATTTTTTGGTAATTTTTTATACCAATTTTTATCCCCTACTTCTTGAAATACACCAATTGGTTCTTCATTTACCATATGTGCACTAATCTTTGTTACAGTAGAATCATTATCTATTTTCCAATTAAATTCTCTTCCTACAAGATCTACTGCAATTGTTTTGTTAACATCTGCTGCAGTTGTAATTACAGGTAATGCTCCAAGCTTTTCTGCAATTTCTTCAGTCAATTCATTAGCGCCTCCTATATGTCCTGATAAAACACTAATCACGAAATTTGTCTTATCATCAATTACAATAACTGCAGGATCAGTCTTTTTATCTTTCAAATATGGCGCAATTAGTCTGATTACTGCACCCAATGAAAAAATACAGATTAATGCATTATTTTCTTTAAAAAGTTCAATAATTTTCTCTGATGTAGGCTCAGAATACCAAGTAATCCCTACTGATTCATTTGTTAGTTTTGAGGGTGCAAACACATTACAATCTGGAAATAGTTTTTTTAGATTTTCGCCAATTTTTACTCCATTTTTAGTAATAGCAAGAACTGAGGTTTTTTCCATAATCAAAATCTTCAAACTTTAATAAAATACCTTACTGTTGAGATTTTCTAGCCAAAATATTTCCTTCAAAATCAAATAATATCACATCAATTGTAACTTTTTCTTCAGAATGTTTTCTCATATGCCTATACGTTTCACTGCAAATCAAGTCAAAAAATCCTGTGATCTTATTTTCTTGAATAATCTCTGAAACATGTCTTGCTGTATTTGCTTTTTTAATATCTCCAATAACATTTTCATCAGCATTACATTTCTTAGCTAGTTCTGCTAGAAAATTCATATCTACTTTAGATCCTTTTACATGAGTTTGTTTAACTCCTGCAGCCATTTTTGCAAGTTTTCCAATAAAACCTACAACATATGCTTTTTTGATATCTTTTCTACTGCATTGTTGAATTGTATATCCTGAAAAATCACCCATTTGTACAAAACAATGAACTGGTAAATCTACAATTTTTTTTGCAAAGTCTTCACTTCTTCCACCCGTTGTAAGGACAACTATATCATTTCCAGCTGCAATTGCAACATCCAAATTTTGTCTTATTGATGCAGCATATGATGCTGTAGAAAATGGAATAACAATTCCACTAGTTCCCAAAATTGAAATTCCATTTATTATTCCTAATCTTGGATTATCTGTTTTAGGTCCTAACTCTTTTCCTTTGGGCACTGAAATAACCACTCTGATTCCTTTTTCTAAAAGAATTTCTTTTCCGACTTCTCTTAGATTTTCAGTAATCATTTTTTTAGGAACTGGGTTTATCGCAGGTTTGTTAATCTCTAAACCTAGTCCTGGTTTAGTTACTATGCCTACACCTTCTCCACCATCAATCTCAATCTCGTTAATTTTCTCAGTAAATGACAATTCAACAATAATTTCTGCTCCATGAGTGACATCAGGATCATCTCCTCCATTTTTGATAACTGAACATTTTGCTTTATTAGATTCAAATTCACATGAATATATTGGAATTTTAGCATAGGATTTTTTTGGTAATAAAATATCTACATTTTCAATTTTTTCCTGATTGATTATTGATAATAGAGCAGCTTTTGCTGCAGCCGTTGCAGAACTCCCTGTAGTATAACCTGTCTTTAATTTTGTCTTTTCTTCTTCCACGTTAGTTGTATTCATTTTGTAGTATTAACTCTTATTTCATAATTTTTGAAAACCATTCAAATAGATTTAAAATTAAAACAAATTTAGTTCTATTATGGTAAAAACTCTAAAGATTGTTGTTACTGGAGCTAGTGGTTTTATTGCAAAAAACCTTCGAAAATATTTATCAGAAAAAAATATTGAACTAATATCAATATCCAGAAAAGATTTTAAGAATTTTAGAAATGAAAGTAAAATTATTTCAAAGAATTATAAAGAAAAAAATTTATTAAAAAAAATTCAAAACTCTGATGCATTAATTCATCTTGTAGGAATAGGAAAACAATCTGTAAATAATGATTTTGATATGATAAATACTGATTTAACAAAACATATTGTAAATCTTAGTAAGAAAGCTAGAATAAAAAAAATTATTTTTTTAAGTGGATTAGGAGTTTCATCAAATACATCTCTAGGATACTTTATTTCAAAATATAATGCAGAAAAACAGATCACTGATTCTGGTTTGAATTTTACCATTTTTAGACCTTCATACATTATTGGAAAAGATGACTTGCTAACAAAAAATCTCAAAAAACAAATTAAATCTGGTATAATTAAAATTCCAGGCTCAGGGACATATTCTATTCAACCAATCTATATCTCAGATGTTGTAAAGATTCTACTTGAATCAGTATCTGAACCTAAATTTAATAATAAAATTTTAGATCTTGTTGGACCTGATTATGTTACTTTTGAAAAATATGTCAAGTTGTATTCTAAAGGAACTAAAACTAAAATCAAAAAAATCAATCTTGAGGAAGTATATCATAATGCAATAGTAAATTCTAAATCTAATTTTGGAATTGATGATCTCAATATCCTAATTGGTGATTTTAAGGGAAATCATAAAAGATTGTCAAAAATATCAAATATCAAATTTCAATCTGTATTGAAATTATTACAATCCAGATGATTGCTTTAATGTCTCAGATTTATCTGTCTTTTCCCAAGTAAATTCTGGTTCATTTCTTCCAAAATGACCATATGCTGCGGTTTTTTTGTAGATTGGTCTTTTCAAATCTAATTGTGAGATAATTCCAGATGGTTTCATATCAAAATTCTTTCTAACTAAATCTTCAATTTGATTTTCAGGAATTTTATTTGTTCCAAATGTATTAACATATAGTGATACTGGTTCTGCTACTCCAATTGCATATGCAAGTTGTACTTCACATCTATCAGCTAATTCTGCTGCAACTAGATTTTTAGCAATATATCTACACATGTAACATGCAGATCTATCCACCTTTGATGGATCTTTTCCTGAAAAAGCTCCACCACCATGTCTTCCAAATCCACCATAACTATCAACAATAATTTTTCTTCCAGTCAATCCTGCGTCGCCATGTGGACCACCAATGACAAATTTTCCAGTAGGATTGATGTGAATTTTGATATTATCATTCCATAAATCTCCTAAAACTGGTTTGATCACTTTATCTATTATTTCTCTTGAAATTTCTTCTTGAGATATCTCTGGTGCGTGCTGTGTTGAAACTACGACAGTCTCAATTTTGGTTGGTTTGTTATCTTCATATCGAACTGAAACTTGTGTTTTTCCATCAGGTCTTGCCCATGGAAGAGTATTGTTTTTTCTGACCTCTGCTAATTTTTGTGCAAGTTTCTGTGAAAGCAAAATTGGCATTGGCATAAGCTCTTTTGTTTCATTTGTAGCATAACCAAACATTAATCCTTGATCTCCTGCACCTTGTTCTTTATCTTCAGTGGCTGTAACTCCTTGACTGATATCTGGACTTTGAGAATGAAGACGTAAAGTTACTTCACACGATTCTGTGTCAAACATCAAATCTTTATTATTATATCCAATCTCTCTGATTGTTTTTCTCACTAATTCTTCTTGAGCTTTTTTATCAAAATTTGCTTTAGATGTTACCTCACCTGCAACTGCTACAAAATCAGTAGTAACCATTGTTTCAACTGCTACTCTTGAATCTGGATCTTGCTTAAGATATTCATCTAAGAATGCATCTGAAATATTATCACATATCTTATCTGGATGACCTTCTGTTACAGATTCTGATGTAAATAGAAAATTATTGGTCATAAAACCACATCACTACTAGAGTTCGTTTTCTAGTTTGATAAATAATACATTATTGCCTCTTACGATAACTCTACCATAATTTGCAATAGTTTTACCATCATGAAGCTCTTCTGCATCAGTCATAATCAAATTCATATAGGAATCGACATTGTCCATTTTTCCTTTGTATTCAACTTCATTTTTCAGTCTTACAGTAACTTTCTTCTTTGTACTTTTTTGAAGAGTTGTCAGAGGTCTTTTTGCGCTATTTGATTGGGACACTAATTGTTCACTTATTTTGCAACTTTGTTCTCTAGCATAAAAGCCTTACCTCCTTTGAGAATATTGAAATTCCTTAAATTTTTTCTTCTTTTTCTAATAATTACACAAATGATTTCTACTGGTTTACAAAAATTAGACAAATTCTTGTCTGGAGGAATTCCTGATAATGTCATTGTAGATATTTTTGGTGGGGGTGCAACTGGAAAAACTCTACTATTATTCCAAATACTGATTAATTCAATAAAAAATGGAGGAAATATTTTGTATTTGGATACTTCGGGTGGATTTAGACCAGAACGTATATTTGAAATTCAAAAGGAATCTAAAATTGAGATTGATCTACTTGAAAAAATTACCGTATCAAGAATAACAAATACTTCAGAACAAATCAAATCTATTAAAAATATTGAAAAAAATAATTTTTCTTTAATTGTGATTGATAATATTACTGATTTATTTTCTTATGAGTATCAAAATGATGAATCAATTTTTGAAAAGAACTCAATATTCATGAAATATATGCATGAACTATCAAAATTTACAATAACAAAAAAAATTCCAATTGTTATCACTAATATGATTAGAAATATGGATGGAAAAGAAATTGAAAATATGGCAAGTGCAATTGATCCTTTCACCCATATCAAAATACATCTTTTTAAAAACGCATCAAAATTCAATGGAGAAATTTATTGGGCGTTAAAAAAAGAAACTTTTTCTTACACGATTACAAAACTTGGCCTTTCTGATAATCCTGAAGATTTTTAATGGTCTAATCTTAGGTTAAACAATGGCAGGTATTTTTGATTCAATTCCAATTATCACTGTAGCTTTATTTGCACTTGGATTAATTGGTGTAATTGTTTATGAAAGATCAAGATCACATGATACCGTCGAATCAAGTTCTTGATTCTTTATTTGGGAAATTTGGGTTTTCTAAACTAACTGAAATTCAAAGAAAAGCATCACCAAAAATTTTACAAAAAAAAGATTGTCTTGTTATTGCACCAACAGGTTCAGGAAAAACTGAGTGTTCAGTAATACCAATTTTTTCACTTTTAAAAAATTCTAAAAAAACTGGAAAAATTAAAGCTCTTTACATTACGCCATTAAGGGCATTAAACCGAGATGTCTTTAGAAGAATTACAAATTATGCACATGAGAATCAACTGACAATTGAAATTCGACATGGGGATACTAGTCAAAAAGATAGAAAAAAAATAACTGAAAATCCACCTGATGTTCTAATTACTACTCCTGAAACTTTGGTGATTCTTTTAACACAGGTTAAAATGCTTAATGCGTTATCTGATTTAGAATGGATTGTAATTGATGAAGTACATGAATTACTATCCAGCGAACGAGGTTCTCAACTGTCATTAAGTATTGAGAGATTAGAATTAAACTCAAAATACCCACTTTCAAAAGTTGGATTATCTGCAACTGTGGGAAATTTTGATGAAGCAGGAAAGTTTGTAGTAGGGACCAAGAGAAAATGTGAGATAATTAGAGACACATCTGTGAGAAAGTATGACGTAGAAATAAAATATGTTGATGGAACAATTTCAGATGTAGGAGAAAAAATAATTGAATATGTATTAGAACTAAATCTGGATTCTCCTATTCTTCTTTTTACTAACACTAGGGGAGAAGCTGAATTTTTGGCATCAATCTTAAAACAAAAATCATCTATTCCAATAGAATTACACCATGGTTCTCTCTCAAAAGAAGTTAGGGAAGAAACTGAACTAACTTTACGTGAAGGAAAACGTGGTATTGTAGTATGCACATCTTCATTAGAATTAGGATTGGATATTGGTTCAATTGAATTAGTAATTCACTATGGATCTCCAAGACAAGTTTCAAAATTTGTACAAAGAATAGGTAGAAGTAAACATAATCGGGATGAATCTGCCCAAGGATTAATTATTACAAATAATCCTGATGATGAATTTGAAGCACAGGCAATTCTTGATCGAATTCAAGAAGGATCTATTGAAGAACAAAAAATTCACGATGGCTCTCTTGATGTTTTAGCACATCATCTAGTAGGATTATCAATGCAAATAGGTGAAATTTCTGTTGAACAAGCTTTTGAATTAGTTACAAAAGCATATCCATTCAGAAATTTAAAAATTAAAGATCTGATAGATGTTTTAGATTTACTTGATTCCAACTATCTGATATTTTTTGACCGAACAAAAATGACTTATTGGAAAAAGGGAGGTTCTTTCAAATATTATTTTGAAAATCTTTCAACCATTCCAGATATTCTTAAATTCAAAGTTTTTGATAGTGTCGGAAAAAAAATCATTGGATCTTTAGATCAAAGATTTGTAGGTGATTTTGGTGATTCAGGAAATATTTTTGTCTTAAAAGGTTCCCAATGGAGAATCCTTAATGTTGATGAAAAATCTTTCAGCGTAAACGTTGAACCATTTAGAGGAGGAGGAATAACTGTACCATATTGGGAAGGAGAAAACATTCCTATTGACTACAACACAGCACGTAAAGTAGGGACTTTTCGTAGCAAGGTTAAGAACGGAAATTTCAAGCTAGTAAACAACATTATTGAAAAATTAAATTTTGATGTAATTCCTGACGAAAACAACATTGTAATTGAATCAAACAGATCTCAAGGCTCAATAGTTATTCATTCTTGTTTAGGAACTAAAATCAATTCAACATTATCTACATTACTTTCATCAATGCTTTCCTCTCTATTGGGTTCTATTGTTGATTCTAGATCCGATGGGTATAGAATTGTTTTATCATCAAGATCTAGGATTTCAGAAAAACTTTTCATGGAAGTACTAAAAGATGAATATGATTTACAGTCTGTAGTTAGTGCATCATTAACTGGAACTCATAATGTAAATTGGAGAACATGGTGTGTTGCAAAAAAATTTGGAGTTGTTGGTAGGGGTGCGATATATGAAAGAAAGTCTGCTCGATTTTTATATGAAAGATATTCTAAAACCGCACTTGTACATGAAGCTCTTAGAGAATTATTTCATGACAAATATGATCTAAAAAATTCTGAAAAAACTCTAAAAAAAATAAAAGATGATGAAATTCATGTCACTTGGCTAGAAGTTGATAAATTTTCAAAATTGGCAGAACCTATTTTAGATCATACTGCAAAATATTATGCTTCACCTGCAAATCTTGACAAAGGAATTCTTGATCTCGTTAAAGCTAGATTAGAAAAAACAAAACATCGTTTAATTTGTGCACGCTGTGGAAAATGGGAACGTCTATTTCAAACATTTGAGGTAAAAGATTTACTGGTATGTCCATATTGCAAGGCTAGACAAATTACTGCAACATATTATTCTGATTATGATTTGCCCAAGATTATTCGAAAAAAACATGATGGAAAAAAATTAACTGCTGATGAAAAACACAAGTTTGATCGTGCCTGGAAAGTAGCATCTTTGGTTGAAAATTTTGGTAAAACTGCTATTACCGTAATTTCTGGATATGGTGTTGGAGCAGATACTGCAGCGAGAATCTTGAGAAATATGGTGGATGAAGAACACTTGTTTAAACAAATCTATGAAGCAGAAAGACAATATGTTGTAACTAGGGGTTTTTGGGATTCTTAGTTCTTCTTTGTAATTTTAGAGAATGGAGTTACAAACAATTCTATTCTTCCTTCCAATCCAGCTTTTGCATTTAATCCTGTTATAGAAATAATTTCACCTAATTCACACTTGTCAATAATTCTTGCTTGATTTCTCCAACCTTTAACCCAAATTTGTCCTGTATCATCTTCAACAAACATTTCTGAAAGTGCTATTGATTCACCTGACTTTGTTTGAACATCTTTTCTTTCAGGAACTTTCAATACAATTGCCTCAATACAATAACTTGAATCAACTTTGATATCATTAATTTTTGTTCTGAGTTGAGACAATGACGGAATTGTTTCATCATTATCTAATTTTCTTACAAAAGAATTCTCGTCTAAAGTAATTGAATTTCCATAAATTTTTGATGGCATACATTCTATTACATCTCCTTCTACACAGATGCTAGTAGAGTTTGAAAAATCACTAATGTTGAATAAGTTCTTTTTATTGTCAACAGCTAAAATCAAATTCTTACCATTTTCTGTTGGTGTTATGGATAGAACTCTAGTAATTACTGGTTCTGCCTCTTTACCTCCTTCAATTTCAATAATCGTTGCATCGTTTCCATGAATTTCTAATCCTTGGTTTCCTGATTTTACCCTAACACCAAGTAATCTTACTTTGGCTGACTGTGAAATCATATTTGGGATAGTGGATTCATCTTTTCCCCACAGTACCACTCTCATTCCACTTCCGTCTTTCCCTTTTAGTCTCATTCTTAGTGCTTTTCCAGGCATGCCTCTAGAATTTGTAAACTCCATTCCACTAATCACACCGTCAATTGTTCCTGAAACAACCAAATCCTTTTGACCTTCTTGTGTTTCACTTACATCTTTTGTAATGGTGTCTATAGTTGGAATTTCACTATTTGCATCTGCAGTTTCTATATTTGATCCAGAACCAATATTGATTGTTGGAGAACCATCAAGATCAGATTTTACATAAGCCTTGATGATTTTGATTAAATCTCATGGTTTTAGATTTTCAATTCCAGGAAGATTTGCTTTTTCATCCCATAATTTTACACTAGCTGTAGAATTTGTATCATATACTGTCATTGTTCTAAGATAAAATGGTGAACCATCTTTTCTCGAAAATTGCTTAGCAGATGAAAGATTCAATACTCTTGTTTCTAATGAAATTTCTTTTGCTCCTGCATATAGATCCTTTAAACTAATTTCTGTTTTCTGTGGTTCTGACAATGTAATTCCATAATCTGAAGCAATTAAAAATAATGCACCCTGATCAGTTAAATAACCTGCACCTATTTTTTCTTTCTTCTGTTTAATTTGCTCTTCAAGATCTGCTTTAGTTAATTCTGGTTTTTGTTCAAGAAATTTATTAATTAGATTTTCAAATTCTGACAATTCATTTTTCATAAACTAGCTCTATTAATAAAAATTTCATTATCTTGAAAATTTCACTCTTACAAAAAATGATCGCATAATTGCCCTTTTCTTTTATTTTGAAATTATGGACTTGTTGTTTTGTTAAATTTCTATATGTTTTATCTTAATTCATTAAATTCTCTCAAAAAATATCTTATTTATCTCACTAACTAAATTAATAGGAAGATCGCAGTTTTATTATGTCCTGTATTGATGTTGATCATCTTTCTAAATCGTATGGTTCAGTTTACGCAGTAAATGATCTTGTTTTATCAGTAAAATCAGGTCAAGTCTTTGGATTTTTAGGTCCTAATGGAGCCGGCAAATCTACTACCATCAAACTCCTTACCACTCTGATTCCTCCCTCAAGTGGTTCATTATCTATTTTGGGAGTTGATGCGGTATCAAACCCTCTTAAAATTCGTCATAAAATTGGTGTAGTTTTACAACAACCAAGCTATGAACCTACATTATCCGTAGAAAAATCCCTTGAAAAATATGGAATGATGTGGGATGTTCCGAAAACTGAACGTAAAAAAAGAATGGAACAGCTGCTAAAAGATTTTGATTTAGTTGAAATTCGTAAAAAAAGAAATGAAGATCTTTCTATTGGGCAAAGAAGAAGAGTTCAAGTCGCCCGTGAATTTATGCATGATATGGAATTGTTATTTTTAGATGAACCCACTGTAGGTTTAGATCCTAGTGCTAGAAGAAAACTATTAGATTATTTAAAAAATAAAGTTAAAAGTGGCTTAACAATTTTTTACACAACACATATTCTATCAGAAGCAGAATATCTTTGTGATCAAGTAGCCATTATTGATAAAGGCAAAATTATCACAGTTGATACACCTGATGCATTAAAAAATAGATTTGGAAAAGAAAAAACCATCAAAATTCACTTATTAGAAAAACAATTAGATGTATCTTCCCTTTTATCTGATGTTTCAGATTGTAAAATTGATTTTGAAACTGGAACCAATATAATAATTCATTCAGAACAATCTGAATTAGTATTGTTACAAGTATTAAAAATTCTAAATGATAATAGAATTGAGATAGAGGATCTATCCGCAGTTCCTACAAATCTTGAAGAGATCTTTTTAAACATGGTGAGAGAAAATGCACCCAATAATTAGACTAGTTAATAGAAATCTCACAATTTCTCTTAATCCTGGATTTTTAATTTGGCAAGTAATTTTTCCCTTGATCTATATTTTTGTAGCTGGATTTGCATATGCTCCACTGATTAATGCTGTTCCGTTTGGAAACAAAGATCTTGACTATCCTGCATTTTTAGCTTCAGGTATGATTGGGTTTAATATTATGAATAGTACTCTGATTTCTGGAATAATAATTTGGAATGATAGAAAGCATGGCATGTTTGAGCAAATTATGTCGGGTCCATTTACCAGAAGTCATTACATTCTGAGTAATATTTGCACCATAGGAATAATTGGATTAGTTAGTGCTACACTGATTGCAGTAGTTGGATATCCAGTATTTTTTGAATCTGTAGAATTTTCTTTAGTAACAATTCCAATAATCATTTTTGGAGCCATTACTGGATCAGTACTTTTTGGCTCACTAGCCTCAATAATTTCTACTAGATTACGCTCAAGTGAAGGATTTAATGTAATCATTAACACTGTTTTTCTTTTCTTTGCTTTTGTTAGTACTGCTTTTTATCCTGCAGGGGGTGCACCTGAACCTTTACGGACTGCATTTTATCTAAACCCATTAACATATCTTGTAGATGTAATTAGAGCAGGAATTTTTGGAACTGTAAATGAATTTGTT